>NZ_JHQR01000024.1 GCF_014843825.1 Mesorhizobium silamurunense | reverse complement strand
TATCCCGCGCTGATCGTTCACCGTGACTACGAAAAGAACAGGTCGGACCTCGTTGCCCATCCGGTAGGCACGGGACCGTTTGAACTAGTGTCATGGGACGTGAGCCAAAAGGCCGTCCTGAAGCGTCGAACAAATGGAAGCTGGTGGGGCGGTGAAGCCTACCTGGACGAGGTGCAATTCATAGACTACGGCAGCGATCCGTCCGCTCTTACGAGCGCTTTCGAATCAGGCGAAGTAGATGCGAACTATCAGACGTTCGCGGATTATGTTACCATATTTGATGACCTCGGGTTGATGAAGTCTGAAGCGAAAACGTCGACAACGTTAGTGTGCCGCGCCCACGTCACTACTAAACCGTACGACGACCAGCGGGTGCGCAATGCACTGCAGTTGGCAGTCGACAATGGTGCGGTGCTGCAACTTGCCGCCAATGGCTACGGCACCGTTGCTGCGAATTATCATGTAGCCCCCTTACATCCCGAGTTTTATCCGGTTCCGGAAAAGAAACGGGATGTAGAGGCTGCCAAGCGCCTTATGGCCGAAGCTGGCCAATTGGACTTCGAACACGACATCATCAGTAACGACGAGGATTGGCATAAGGACACGGGCGATGCGATCGCCGCGCAGTTGCGCGAGGCCGGATTCAAGGTGAAGCGTACGGTTCTACCCAGTAGCACTTTTTGGAACGACTGGTTGAAATTCCCCCTTTCGACAACAAACTGGAACATGCGGCCGTTGGGCGTACAAATCTTGGTGCTTGCCTATCGCAGTGGCGCCGCATGGAATGAGGCGGCGTGGTCAAACCCGGAATTCGATAAGAAACTCGACGCGGCGTTGACGGTACCAGATCCACAGAAGCGCAAGGCGCTCATGCAGGATATTGAAACGATCCTGCAGGAATCTGGCATCATCATACAACCTTATTGGCTTACCTTGTTCAATCATTCTACAAAGCAAGTCAGGGGCTACGCGATGCACCCGACATTTGAGATCGACCTCGGTAAGGTTTGGCTCGACCGGGCAGCATGAGGCAACTGCTGGTTTGATTGTGGGGCTTCGTCAGGTTGCGAGTCCCACACGCGTTGGCCGTTTGCACAGTCGCTTTGTGCGAGCGACGTGCCGCCGCCCGTGACCATCGGCCGGTTGACCTGCCATTCCCCTTTGAACGTCGAAGCTCCTGCCGCAAGCGCGGGCGCATAGAAGGATCGCAGCCGAGGCAGACTCCGCTCGGCGTGCTTGCTCAGGCAGCGCCGCATTTTGGTTATCGCAGCCTCCGACGGAAGCAACACGAGGTGCTCGTTCTCTGATACGGCAAGTCGACGGTACTCACTATGTCCAGATGGAGACGATCGGCGCCGGCGCCGGGTGCGCGTGCCTACAAGGACGGAACCGACGGGGTGCAAGGTGCACGTTACCAACACCTCTAGCTTTCCGATCGATAGCCCTGGAACGCGACCCCTACTGGGCGATACGAATTCATCGAAAACTCTGGCGGCGCGGGCAAGTGGCTGCGGGCTCGACCTGCGCCGGGTCTATCGTCCTATTGATCATACCCGCCACTTCAGGGGGCAGGGCGAAGCGCTTCATCGATCAACCTTGGGGCCTGCTTGGCGGTAGGCCCGGCCGAGTATGACGGCCCAGCATATGATGATGGGAAAATCACGTCGGTGTGCGGGAAGATTGCTGTCTGCAGATTATCGAAACTGCGGCTGCAGGTAGAGACGCTGGGAGCGGGCGAATCTGCGATCTCGCCGAACGCCTGATGGTGGCCGGCGAGCGTTTACCTCCGCCATGCTCTCGCAGTCCTCCAACACATGGGAGACTACTCAAGTGCGAGGTGATATTTTTGCTGTTTCTTGGCGCTGGTCTTCTGCGCTGCGGGTGTTATCTCGTACCGGGAGGACCGCTGGACGATCGTGATCCCGAGAGCTAGGCGACACCGCAACGAGTCGGAGGCCCGCTATGGCGACCAACTATCCGCCGCTGAGTTCGTCGTCTCAATCGGTGTGCTCGCCTGAGAGTGCCGGTACGGCGGCCGCCCGCTCTGCTTTGGCGAGGTTTGCTGCTCGTCCTGACCTAGTGCGCGAGTTCCTGGACGCACCTTTCGGCCGTCATAGTGCGGATCTTCGCTTTGTTCTGGACGTCATGCGTTCCCAGCCAACGGCTGGTAAATGGTTCACGATCATGACTAAGCCATATAGAGAGTGGCGCGCTGCGCGCTGGTCGCTAGACGGCTCATATGTCGCCGAAATAGCGCCAGCGCGTTTTCAGTCGCGCGAGGATGTTGAACGTTGGGTTTTCAAGCAGCGTTGGCGACACCTGGTCGGTACCCTGCCAATGCGGGAGGGTTGGGATAATGCATGATCGCCCAGTGATTCTCGGCTATTCCGACCGCGATAGCGTGAAACCGGGCGAAAGCATCGCCTTCGCTGTGAGCTGTCTGAATCTCAACAGCTTCGAATGCGATTTCGTCCGTCTGCTCGGATGCGATGCCGGACCAGAAATGCCACCCTTCCAGCCGACCGTCATGGCGGTGCCGGAGGTCAATCGTTATCCAGGACGCGAGCAACCCATACGCGCCGGCTCCTACATCGAAGTCGAGGGATCGCAGCGCTTGGCGAGTGTTGGGCCGATAACCATTTGTGCCAATGTCATGCCGACCCTCATTGCCGGCCAACCGCGCTGCCTCATCAGTACGCTGTCCGTGGGCGGGCGTGGAGGAGTGGCCTTGCGGCTTGAGGCAGACGGCTGCTTGGCGGCAATCCTCGGTGATCCTGTCGAGCCGCGGACCTACACCCTGGATCGCCCCTTGTCTCTCTGGCGCTGGAGCTTCGTTGCGCTGAGCTACGATCCCGAACGCCGTCAGTTGCTAGTCGTGGTGTATCGACTCCCTTCTGGGACACACGACCATGCCGGCGAGAGCTGGCTGACTGTAGACAATGTGGAGCCGCCCGCGGGCGGCGACGGTCGGACCCTAATAGCGGCCGAGCCAGATGACGGCGGATTTCCTTGCCACCACTTTAACGGCAAGATCGAGCGTCCCCGGATCTTGGCTGCGGCGCTGTCGCTCGAACAACTTAGCAATCTGGCTACACGTAAGCCGACGGAACCTGTTATTTGGCCCTTCCTGGCCGATTGGGATTTGGCGGGCGAGCCGGCGTCTGACGTCGTCCGAGATCAATCGGGGGCTGGCCACGACGGAATCTGCATCAATCAGCCTACCCGCGCCGTGCAGGGATCGAACTGGGACAGTTCAACCATGGATTGGCGCCGTGCGCCTGACCAGTACGGCGCTATTCACTTTCACCATGACGACATCGAAAATCCCGGTTGGCAGGAAGACCTGCGGCTTACAGTTCCGGTGAACTGGCCGAGCGGCTGCTACGCGGCCCGCCTCCGGGGTGCGGATGCTGAGTTCTATGTGCCGTTCTATGTACGGCAGGCTGCAAAAGCCTCCAGCGATGTTGCCTTTTTGGCGCCGACAGCAACCTATGCGGCGTACGTCAACTTGGGGTTCCAGCGGCAGACGGTTGAGTATTATCTCGGTTGCCTTGCCTGCTTTTACACGCCGCTCGACCTTCTGGCTATTGAACTCCCGGGGCTCGGTAAGTCGCTCTACGACCCGCATGACGATGGGAGCCAGCGGTCAATTGGATCGCTTCGACGGCCGGTTCTGAACAGGCAGCCCGGAGGCTGGCTCTGGAACTTTCAGATCGATCTTTGTCTTCTCGGATGGTTGGCCCGGGTAGCTCCGGATCACCAAGTACTTACGGACGAAGACCTCGACCGCGAGGGCTTGGCGGCTATGGATGGTTGCCGCGTCCTGGTAACCGGGTGTCATCCGGAGTATTGGTCGCTACCGATGTTGCAGGCCCTAGACGGCTTTCTCGCCAGGGGCGGGCGGCTTATGTATCTCGGCGGCAACGGATTTTATCATGCGATCGATTTCCACCCACAACGCCAGGGCTTAGTTGAGCTCAGGCGGCGCCATTCAAGAAACGGTCGCTTTGGTGCCGGAGAAGCCCATAGCAGCTTCGCCGGCCGGCTCTGCGGCGCATGGAAAGACCTGGGCAGACCCGAACAGTCGCTAGTAGGCGTTGGATATCTAACCGAGGCTTTCGATCGCTGCAGTTATTATCATCGCCTGGCGGCGAGTGAGGATCCCCGCGCGCGTTTCATATTCGAGGGCATCACCGAGAATATAATTGGTGATTTCGGTTTCCTGGGCGGAGCGGCGGGCCTTGAGATCGATGTGGTAGATGAAGCGCTCGGTACACCGCGTCATGCGCTCGTCATAGCCGCCTCCGAGGCGCACGGCAGTTCGTACGGACGCAATCTGAGTGGCGCCGACATGTTCACCGGGCTCTGGAACGATGCCCCAAGGGATCGCGTTCGTGCCGATATGACGTTCTTCGAGACACCTGCAGGCGGCGCGGTCTTTTCGGTCGGCTCGATCGCTTGGGGCAGCAGCCTCCCGCATGCTGGCTATGCCAACAATGTCGCACAAATTACTGAGAACGTTCTAGGCCGCTTTCGCGATCCGACCCCCTTCCAAATGCCTGACCGGGAGCCGTCCGGATGATATTCAATTGCCAACAAAAGGAAGACCGACCAGCCCCCGAGTTCGCGCTGCGCTAATCTTGAAACTTATCACGCCACTTTAGCTCGATGCTTTAACGTCGCCATAGCCGTACGCGGATGACCAGCCTCCCAGGATCGCCGAGCGGTCGTCTGCGGGGCGATGTCGGCGCGCGCCTGTTCAAGAGCGAACAGTGTTTTTTTACCGCAGCCACCTCGCACCTAACGCTGCATGCGCTGAAAGAAGAACTCGTTGCGCGCAGGGGAGGGGGTATTCCACAAACAGTCTGACTAGTTTTAGTCTGCGGCGTGAAGGGCATTTCACCACCGACGACGAAACCGCAACGCCGAACCGATACGCAACCGACCGGCTGCTCTCACCGGCCGAAACCACCGCCACCACACGCTCACGATCATTGGAAGAGTTCGGGTCATCAGAGTCTGGCCTCCAATCCAGCCAGCATCTTGAATTATTAATCGGACCGCAGGGGGATCCCATCCGATTCAGTCAACGGTGAACCGCTTATCTTATGAGTTTCGTCGTTTCGAGGCAAAGGTGGGTTGCCGCCTGCGGGTCTTCACCGGCCGGCGGCGACGGGAGGGGTAAGATCGATGAACCGCAGAGTAGGCGACAAACCCGCGAAACTCGCTATAACGGCCATCACATCATGAGAAACCTCGTTGTTCTCGCAAAAGCGCTCATCAGGGACGACCGGAAATGGTTGCCATCCCTTCCTTGACCAAGACGGATACTCTAACGCCAGATCTGCCTGTCACCAGGGTCAGGCAGTCCATTTGGCTTGCTCTCCGCGTGCCGCGCCTTCGGTGCTAGGCTTGGAGCTCAGACACACTTTCCATTGATCGACTGAGGATGGATATGGCCTCGTCCAGAATCTCGTTCGAGGTTGTAAGCGGCACAAGGAAGCGAATCACGTTGTGAAAGCGTCCTGCCGAGGCCAGCAACAGACCGTTTTGAGCGGCTTCTTTGATAAGTCTCGAGGTAAAATCTGTCGCCGGCCCGCGGCTCGTGCTATCCGTGACGAGCTCTATGCCAATCATCGCTCCAAGCCTACGGATCTCGCCGATCTCGGTATGATTGCTTCGAATCCTGAGGCGTTCAAATCCCGCTTGCAGGCGCGCGCCGATTTCTTCTGCCCGAGCGAGCAATCCTTCGTTATCGAGAACGTCCAGGACTGCCAGCGCGGCTGCGCATGCCAATGGATTACCGGCGTAAGTGCCCCCCAGCCCCCCGCGGTGGACCGAGTCCATAATTTCCGCCCTGCCGATCACGGCTCCAAGTGGCAGCCCGCCCGCAAGGCTCTTGGCGGCAGCTATCAAATCCGGCTGAACGTCGAAATTTTCTATTGCGAAAAGTCTGCCGGTCCGTCCGAAACCCGACTGGACCTCATCAGCGACCAACACTATGCCGTGAGTGTCGCAGATCTGTCTAACAGCTTTAAGGAATTCAGGGGACGCCGGCAGGAAACCACCTTCGCCCTGGACCGGCTCAATGACAATTGCGGCAACTTCTGAAGCAGTGAGTTCAGTTTCAAATAGAGCATGGAGGGCAGACAGGGCGTCCTGCGTGCTGATTCCGCGATATGCGTATGGGAACGGAACACGATAAATCTCTCCCGGAAACGGACCAAAACCCTCTTTGTAAGGGTTCACCTGAGCCGTCATTCCGAGGGTTAGCAGCGTTCGGCCATGAAAGCTTCCGCTAAAGACAATAATTCCCCGGCGACCCGTGTAGTAACGAGCGATCTTAACCGCGTTCTCGACTGCTTCGGCGCCGGTTGTAACGAGCAGGGTCTTGGCAGGGGTCATCGGCGCAAGAGCATTGAGTCGCTCGGCCAGGGCGACGTAGCCTTCATAAGGGGCAGTTCCAAAAAAGGTGTGAGTGAAGCGATTCAACTGATCGCGAATTGCAGCAACGATACTAGGATGCGAATGACCAACGGCGAGGGCACCCATTCCACCTACGAAGTCGATGTAGCGTCGCCCGTCAACGTCCCAAAGCTCTGCGTTAAGAGCTCTATCAGCGAAAATCGGAAATGCGCACGCTACACCACTGGGAACCGCCGCTATGCGCCTGCTCTCGAGTTCGCGGTTGGTAATGCTCATATCTTGTTCCTCTATCAATGGGCAAATCTCTTGGCTGTGGCCTATTGTAGTCGCCAGCTTTTTGGATTTGCTGATTAGCGGCGCGTGATCAAAGGGTTGGTGACAATTAGCACGTGTCGAAGGCTTGCAGCCGATGCAAAAAAGTCGCCTACCAATTGACTTTTATTCGAGTGCCTATCCCGAGGTGGATTGGTACAGATGTTATCAACTTGGACCGCTCCTGCCGACGTAAGCGGCCGTTCAGTGTTGAGCGTCTGGGCGATTGCCAACGCCTGGCCGGAGATGGAACAAGATAATGTCTACAAGCATCACCTTCGATCGCCACAGTTTCAGCAGGCTTAAGAACGAGGTCGCGATCGACATTGATAGGTGGGGAGTTCCCCACATCAAGGCGCAAAACTTGCACGACTTATTTTTCGCTCAGGGTTGGAATGCAGCCCGAGACCGTCTCTGGCAGATCGATATCGCGCGCAAACGAGGTCTTGGTCTCCTGTCACGGGACTTTGGTCCCGGCTATCTGGAGCAAGACAGGGCAGCGCGTCACTTTCTATTTCGCGGAGCCATGAGTGCAGAATGGACGGCATACGGTCCTGAGTCCGAGGAAATATGCTCCGCGTTCGTAGATGGTATAAATTCCTATGTCGAGAGCTGCAATGACGGCTTGATTGCGTTGCCACCCGAGTTCATCCTCCTTGGCCACAGGCCTGACCATTGGAAACCGGAAGACGTCGTCAGGGTGAGAACGCATTCACTTACCCGGAACGCGATTTCGGAGCTTCTACGTTGTAAGGTGATGGCCTTGGCGGGCGTGGAGCAAGGCACTCGTCTAGATAGGCTGAGACAAGAATTGTCACCCGCGATAGCGCCACGACCAGCGGAAGGCTTTGACCCGGCCGTTCTGAGTGATCGAGTGCTGCGTGATTTTCGCCTGGCAATCAGTCCAGTATCATTCTCAAGGGAACGACTTGCAGCCAGTCTTCACGAAGCTGGGCTCTGGACCAGCGTGACAGCGTCTGACGAGATTGTACGGACGGCGTTTGAAGAGGGCTCAAACAACTGGGCTATATCCGCGGGAAAAACAACAACTGGACGCCCGATACTGGCGCTAGATCCGCATCGGAAGCATGTCCTGCCGTCGATCAGATATATTGTACACCTGAGTATGCCTGGCCTCAATGTCATCGGGGCCGGGGAGCCTTTGGTGCCAGGAATTTCGATGGGCCATAACGGCACGGCCGCTTTTGGTCTGACTATTTTTGGCGCTGATCAGGAAGATATCTACGTCTACGATCTGAAGCCCGGTGAGGGAAATGAATACTCCTATGAAGGAGCCTGGGAACAGGTAGTGACTGTTAAGGAGAGTATCCCGGTTCGTGGCTACGAGGACTATGAGGTCGACCTTCGATTTACGCGCCATGGCCCTATTCTCTTTCAGGATGCTGACGACAACCGCGCTTTCGCCTTACGAACTGTGTGGATGGATTCCGGCATGGCTCCTTACATGGCCAGCTTAGCGGTTATGCGCGCGAAGTCCCATGCAGAGTACGTTTCCGCTCTAGCATCCTGGGGTTGCCCCTCTGTCAATCACATCTACGCGGACACTTCCAATACAATCGCGTGGAAACCCTCAGGTGCGTCCCCGGTTCGAAGAAATTGGGACGGCCTGATTCCGGTTCCCGGAGATGGCCAATTTGAATGGGAAGGGTATTTGTCGCCGGACGAAGGACCGTCCGAGACAAACCCAGTGAAAGGTTTCGTTGCTACTGCTAATGCAATGAATGTGCCGGAAGAGTGGAGTAGAGCCCATCCTGCTTTTGGTTACGAGTGGTCGGACAGTAGCCGACACGATACGCTTCATTCAAGCCTTTCTAGGTCAGAACCGATCTCTATTCAAGACTGTATGTCGCTGCAGTGTTCGGTTTATTCGCCAATCGCAGCTCGTATTCTTGCGCGGTTAGGAGTTGTTCTCCACTCGAAGTCGGAGACGCCTGCGCTTCAATTGCTTTGTGATTGGGATGGGCATTTGGATGCGAGTTCCGCGGCCGCGGCTTTCTTCGAGATCTGGCTTAGCAAGCATCTTGGTCCGACAATTGCTCGATTGGAGGGCGCCGACGATCAAATATTGGCGCTACTCGTACCGTTAGAGCCTTCAGCCATAGCTTCTTGGCTCGAACAGGCGCATCCGGATGAAAGCCTGGCGGACTCAATTAAGGCAACCCTTGCTTCTGCCTGGGCCGAATGCATGGCAATCATGGGGCATGACCCTGCAGAATGGTCGTGGGGGAGCATTCATAGACTCGAATTGAGCCACCCTCTACAGGAATTAACGGCTGAAGAATGGTCATTGGGGCCAATCGCCCTTGGCGGTAGTGGCTCGACTTTGAATTATTCAACTTATCGGCAGGACGAGTTCTCCGTTACTACAGGACCATCGGTGCGGATGATTATTGATGTTGGATCTTGGGACAACAGTGTATTTATTAACAATCCTGGCCAGTCGGGTGTGCCGCTTTCCAACCATTATCGAGATCTGGCGCCAGACTGGCACCGAGGAGAATATAAACCGTTACTGTATTCAGAACATCTGATCAAGAGAGAGGTTGACCATCGGATCGTTCTGTCGCCTATTTCGGTAGAAAAAGGAGGGAACGAAATGGCTAATTTAACATATATGCCAGGTTTCGGTACCAAACGGTGACTGCTGCTCATTTAGAGCAGGTTTCAGTTTGATTGAATCGATGGGGATTCACGAGCGGGTGATCTTGTATTCAAGATGCTGGTTGGGCGGAGGCCGGCATCTGATGCCAAGAACCTATTCAAACCTCTTCGTGAGCGAGTTGCGGCGACGGTTGCCGCCGGTCGGACGTGCCGGGAAACGGCTGTTTTGTTCGGGGTCAGCGTAGCGAGTGTTGTGAAGTGGTCGCAGCGCCATTGACCTTGCCCCTCTGATCTAATCCG
>NZ_JHQR01000298.1 GCF_014843825.1 Mesorhizobium silamurunense | reverse complement strand
CCGGCGCCGGCGCGGCGAGTTGAACGCCGAGATCGCTGCCCTGCTGAAGCAGGCGGCGCTGCCCGCCGCCGGCGAATTGCTGACGATTTCCGGGGCCTCCGGCGCTCATGCCGCCACGGCGGCCGAAAAGGCGGCGCTCGACGCAAATCCGGCGATTGCCGCGCGCGCTTTCTCGACGTTCACCGGGCACATGAAGGAAGCGCAGTTTCCCTTTGCCGTGGCGCTCGCAGCGCTCGCCGTCGACCGCAAGGCTTCCTACCCTGTCTTCGATGCAACAGTGGAGCGGCCATTCGACGGTACTCCTGCTGCCGTCCTTGCAACGGCGATCGGCTATCACCAATTCGAGGGCCTGGGACTGATCAAGGCCGCATAGATTTGTTTTACGCAATTCCGGACGGAAAACCGCGATACACTTTCCCTGGAATTGCTCTGGACCGAGGCAGATAGGAAACATGGCCAATCTCCGCGATCACATGGGCAGGCCGATCGTCGCCGTGACCGGCATCGGCGTCGTTACCTCGCTCGGCGTCGGCAAGGCGGACAACTGGGCGGCGCTGACCTCCGGAAAATCCGGTATCCATCCGATCACCCGCTTTCCCATCGATCATCTCAACACCCGCATCTCCGGCATGGTCGACTTCCTGCCGTCGAGCTCCAAGGGTGCCAGCCCCCTCACCTACGAGCTGGCCGAGACGGCGGCTCAGGAGGCAGTGTCGGAAGCCGGCCTCGATTCCGGCGATTTCGGCGGCCCGCTGTTCCTCGCCTCGCCGCCGGTCGAGCTCGACTGGGCCGACCGCTTCTCGCTCTATAATTCGGACAAGCAGGAAAGCGGCGCTGAGAGATTGTTGCGCGTGGCCCGCGCGTTGAAGGAGCTCGACGTTTTCGAGACCACTCAGTTCGGCTCGATTGCCGATCGTCTCGCCGACCGTTTCGGCACGCGCGGCCTGCCGATCACGCTGTCGACCGCCTGCGCTTCCGGCGCGACCGCCATCCAGCTCGGTGTCGAGGCGATCCGCCGCGGCGAATGCGACAAGGCGCTGTCGATCGGCGCGGACGGGTCCGCCACCGCCGAGGCGCTGATCCGCTTCTCGCTGCTGTCGGCGCTTTCCACCCACAACGACATCCCGGAAAAGGCGTCAAAGCCCTTTTCCAAGGATCGCGACGGTTTCGTGCTGGCCGAAGGCTCCGGCGCGCTGGTGCTGGAATCGCTTGAGGCGGCGCTGGCCCGGGGCGCCACCATCCTCGGCATCATGCGCGGTTGCGGCGAAAAGGCCGACGATTTCCACCGCACGCGTTCAAAGCCCGACGGTTCGCCGGCGATCGCCGCCGTGCGAGCCGCCCTTGCCGACGCGGGCCTCGGCGAAGACGAGATCGACTACGTCAACGCGCATGGCACCTCGACGCCGGAAAACGACAAGATGGAGCACCTCTCGCTGTCGACCGTATTCGGCGAGCGGATCGGCTCGATGCCTATATCTTCCAACAAGTCGATGATCGGCCATACGCTGTCGGCCGCCGGCGCGGTCGAGGCCGCGTTCTCGCTGATGACGATGCGCGAAAGTGTCATCCCGCCGACGATCAACTATGACAATCCCGATCCTGCGATCGTGCTCGACGTGGTGCCGAACAAGAAGCGCAACGCCGCGGTCGGCACGGTTTTGTCGAATTCCTTCGGCTTCGGCGGCCAGAACACCTGCCTTGTCATGGCGCGGGAACCGGTCTAAGCGGACCTCTTTCCGCTCTGACAGAACCCGACAGGCCCCATGCGCGCATTGCAACTTATCGAGGACCGCCGCCTTGAAACGGTGGACCTGCCGCCGCCCCCGCCGCCTTCGCTCGGCGAAGTGACGCTCCGCATCAGGGCGGTGGCGCTCAACCATATCGACGTATGGGGCTGGCGCGGCATGGCATTCGCCAAGCGCAAGCTGCCGCTGGTCGTCGGCGCCGAAGCCTCCGGCGAGGTCGAGGCGGTCGGGCCCGGCGTCTCCAACCTCCTGCCAGGCCAGTTGGTATCGATCTACGGCGCGCGCACCTGCGGGCTTTGCCGAGCCTGCCGCGAAGGCCGCGACAATCTTTGCGAGCATGTGTCCGGCGTCCACGGCTTTCACCTCGACGGTTTTGCCCAGGAAAGGATCAACCTGCGGGCCCGCCTGCTGGTAACCGCGCCGCCCGGCGTCACCGAGATCGGCGCCGCCGTGGCGCCCGTCACCTTCGGCACCGTCGAGCACATGCTGTTCGACAACGCGAAGCTGGAGCCCGGCGAGACCATCCTCGTCCATGCCGGCGGCTCCGGCATCGGCACCGCCGCGATCCAGTTGGCCAAGAAGATGGGCTGCACTGTAATCACCACGGTCGGATCGAACGACAAGATCGACAAGGCGAAGGCGCTTGGCGCCGACCATGTCATCAACTATCGCGAGGACCGCTTCGAAGGCGTCGTGCGCAAGCTGACGAAGAAGAAGGGCGTCGATGTCGTCTTCGAGCATGTCGGCGCCGACACTTTTGCCGGCTCGATGCTCTCCTTGAGGCGTGGCGGCCGTCTCGTCACCTGCGGCTCGACCTCTGGCGTGTCTACGCAGGTCAATCTGATGCAGCTTTTCCAGCAGCAGCTGAAGCTGCTTGGCTCCTTCGGCTGCCGCATGGAGAACATGGCCGATGCCATGCAGAAGATGGCGGCCGGCCTTGTCGCCCCGGTCATCGATACCGAAGTCGGCTTCGACGACATCGGCGCCGCGCTGAAGCGCATGGAAGGCCGCGACGTCTTCGGCAAGATCATCCTGCGCGTCTCCTAAGCCAAGATGGTCGCCAAGGTGCTCAAGAAAGCCCGCCGGGACTTCATGTTCCGCTACGGCCGGCGGTTGCGCCAGATGGAGCATTGGCTGGTCGCGCGGCTCGCCATGGCGATGATCGGCCTGCTGCGCCTTTTGCCGCCGGACAGCGCGCTGAACTTTGCTGACCGCGTCGCCCGCCGCATCGGGCCGCTGGTCGAGCGGCACAGGGTGGCCGTCAACAATCTGCGCCTTGCCTATCCGGAAAAGAGCGATGCCGAAATCGAGACCATCGCGTCCGACATGTGGGGCAACATGGCCCGGCTTGCCGCCGAATACATTTTCCTTGATGCCCTCTTCGATTTCGACCCGAATGCCGCCAAGCCGGGCCGGGTCGAGGTCCGCGGCATCGACCATTTCGTCGAGATAGCCGGCGAGAAGAAGCCACACATCCTGTTCACCGGCCATCTCGGCAATTTCGAGCTGCTGCCCGTCGCCGCTGCCACCTTCGGCATGAACATCACGGCGCTGTTCCGCCCGCCGAACAACCCCTACCTCGCCGACTACATCCACTCGACACGCCGCTCGACGATGGGAGGGCTGCTCCCCTCTTCGACCGGCGCGTCGTTCGCGCTCGCCGCCATCCTGGAAAACGGCGGCAATATCGGCGTGCTGGTAGATCAGAAATTCACGAACGGCGACGAGACGACCTTCTTCGGCCGCCCCTGCCAGAGCAATCCGGTGCTGGGCATGCTCGCCCGCCACTATGATTGCGATGTCTATCCCGCCCGCTGCGTCAGGCTGCCGGGAAACCGGTTCCGCCTCGAAATCGAAGATAAGCTCACCCTGCCACGCACCGAAGGCGGCAGCGTCGATGTTCACGCCACCACCCAGCTGCTCGCCGACGTCGTCGAGCGCTGGGTGCGCGAGGATCCCGGACAGTGGATGTGGTTCCACAAGCGTTGGGAGATGAGCGGCCGCCGCCGCAAGCGGCGTAGGCAGGCCAAGGAGGCCGGCTGAGCCTTCGGGCCGTATCTCAAAATCGCTCAGCGGTTCGATCAACTCAGCCCGAGCGCAAGAAAGCCGGTGTCTGCGCAAGGAAAAGCCGCGAAGATCGCTCTTCGCGGCTCTGATTTCAGGTGACCTGAACTGGCTGAACAATCCTAGAGGAACGGCACCGTAAAGTTGGGTCGATACGTATCCATGGTGGCGCCATTGCGGTCTTCCGAGAGCAGCGTATCCGAGCCGAAGCTTGCGCGCAGCCCGACCACATATTTGTGGATGTTCACGCTGCCCGACGCTTCGGAGAAAGTCACGTGATCCAGCTGGTAACGTCCGAATACGGACCATGGCGTGCCTGAAAACCTATAGGTGGCCTGGAGTGCCGCGCTAACCGTATCGAAGTGCACGCCACTCTCCGAGAGTCTCGAAAAGCCAAGTTCGCCGTCAAACCGAAGGTCATCCTGGGCAAAGTAGCGCACCACACCGCGGCCGCCCCAATTGTCGAGATGCTCGGACTCGCCGCTTGCACGCAACTGGCCGTAGTAGACTTGGCCGTAGAGGGTCACATTGCCGAAATAAGCCTGCGCTTCGGGACCGACCGTGAAAGTATACAGATCGGCATCACTTACAAACTCGTCGCCGCCATATCCGTTGATCGTGGCAAAGCCGCCGAGGGCATATGAGCTTGGATCGCGCCAGTAGCCATGGATCGCGCCGCCGTAGCTGTAGATGTTCGTGCCTTCGATCCAAAGCGAATCGATAACGGCGTCGGTCTGGATGTTCCAGCGGGCGTCGATCGGGAAATTGATACGAGCGGCGCCACCGGCAGTCGTGCCGTCTGCATCGTCCCCGGGAGTCGCGAAATAGATACCGCCGAGATAAACTTCGCCATAACCTGATATATGCGGCTGGGCCAGTTCCTGGTCCAGAACAACCGGCGTGTCGGCAGCGAAAGCCGAAGTTGCCGTTGCCGCGATCGCAGCACTCAAAAGAAATCGATACATCATAGTCCCCAAGCAGCCAGAATTAACGCGTCGTAATTACCACGGCCGTGTCATACAAACCAGATTCGGCACTCCTTACGGTAGTATAAGCCGTTGTTTTTCGAAGCATGTGAGGCATTGCTGCAACGCCCGAACGGAGCAGGCGCGCAGGCAGCAATTCCTGCCTGCGACTTTCGGCGCCCTCTCCGGCCCGTTTCAGTCGGTGACGACGATCCGCGTGTTGCCGTAGCCGGCTTCCTTCACCATCGAATAGAAGGTTGCGGCATTGGCTGTGTGCAGGCGCACGCAGCCATGCGAGGCCGGACGCCCGAGATACTTCACGGCGCCGGTGCCATGGATGGCGTAGCCGCCGCGGAAGAACACCGAATACGGCATCGGCGAATTGTCGTACTTGCGCGAGTACCACATCCGCGCGGTCCACTGCGGCCGGTAGCTGCCGCGCGGCGTGAAGTAGCCCCTGCGCGCGGTAGATACGTTCCATCGGTAGAGCACCTGACCATATTTGCTGACGGTCATCGTCTGAGTGGAAACGTCGATACTGGCCACCAGCGCGGCCGCCCGACTTGCGATCGACGTGCCGAGCAACGCGGTTGCCAGCACGGCTGCCATGAGAACGGACTTTTTCATGCGATCAAACCCCTTCGATTGCCCCTGCCATCACGTGGTCTTTTCCATCATTTTGCCGGCAGGTGCGTTAAGTACCACACACTCGTTGACGAAACCGCCAATCCGACGCGGCGAATTTGAACGATTTTCCCGCCATGGTTGCTGGCACACCACGCGCTCTCGACGGTTTAACCTGTGAGCCTGCCTCAATCATTGTCCGGCAACCGGCGAAAGGCGGCTTGCAAAAGCGCCGCATTGCTTTTTCAATCCGCCGGATGAACGAACGACTCCTTCGGGCCGTCGATGACCGGGTCGACGACCTGGTCGCGCTGACCGCCGACCTGATCCGCTTTCCGACCGTCAATCCACCCGGCGAGGCCTACCGGCCATGCGCCGAATATCTCGGCGCGCGGCTGGAAAAGCTCGGCTTCGAGACCGAGTTCATCCGCGCCGAAGGCGCGCCCGGCGATACCAACCGCTACCCGCGCGTCAACGTCGTCGCCCGCTTCGACGGCCGCTCGCCCGGCGCCTGTGTGCATTTCAACTCGCATATCGACGTGGTCGGGGCCGGCGAAGGCTGGACCGTCGATCCTTTCGCCGGCTTGGTGAAGGACGGCCGGGTCTACGGTCGCGGCGCCTGCGACATGAAAGGCGGGCTCGCCGCCTCGGTCATCGCCGCGGAAGCTTTCATGAAGGTCTATCCCGAGTTTCCCGGCGCCATCGAAATATCTGGCACGGTCGACGAGGAGTCCGGCGGTTTCGGCGGCGTCGCCCATCTGGCGAAGCTCGGCTATTTCTCCAGGCCGAAGGTCGACCACGTCATCATCCCGGAGCCGCTCAACAAGGACCGCATCTGCCTCGGCCATCGCGGCGTCTGGTGGGCGGAGATCGAGACCAAGGGCGAGATCGCGCATGGCTCGATGCCGTTCCTCGGCGACAATGCGGTGCGCCATATGGGCGCCGTGCTGCAGGCCTTCGAGGACGAGCTGTTCCCGGCGCTCGACCGCAAGGTGACGCGCATGCCGGTCGTGCCCGAGGGCGCCCGGCGTTCGACCATGAACATCAATTCCATCCATGGCGGACAGACCGAGGACTTCCGCCCCGGACTGCCCTCGCCCAACGTGCCGGATTCCTGCCGGCTGACCATCGACCGCCGCTTCCTGCTCGAGGAGGACCTCGCCACCGTCAAGGGCGAAGTCACCGGCATCCTCGATCGGCTGAAGCGCGAGCGCAAAAAATTCGACTACGAGATCCGCGACCTGATGGAAGTCCTGCCGCTGATGACCGAGCGCGACGCGCCTGTGGTCAAGGCCGTCGCGCAAGGCATCATGGCGATCTTCGACCGCGAGCCCGAATACGTGATCTCGCCCGGCACCTACGACCAGAAGCACGTCGCCCGCATCGGCCATATCTACGACTGCATCGCCTACGGCCCCGGCATCCTCGATCTCGCCCATCGGCCGGACGAATGGGTGGGTATCGCCGACATGGTGGAATCGGCCAAGGTAATGGCGATCGGCCTCAACGTGCTGCTGCGCGGAACGACCGGCTGATCCGGAAAAACATTTCCCCCGGTGCTGCCCGGCAGCACGAAACGCAATTTACTCACAGGCCAAATCACGCTTCTATCCGCTGGCTTGAGCATGTTTTGAGCAAATGGGAGTTCAGCGATGAAATTGTGGAAGACCATTTTCGCCGCGGCCGTGCTGACATTCGCTGCCGCCACGTCGGCATTTGCGGCGCGCGCCGACCTCGTCATCGGCATTCCGCTCGAACCCCCGCATCTCGACCCGACCGCGGGTGCCGCCGCCGCCATCGACGAGGTGCTCTATGCCAATGTCTTCGAAGGTCTCACCCGCATCGGCCCGAACGGCGAGGTGCTGCCCGACCTTGCCGAAAGCTGGACCATCTCGGATGACGGCAAGACCTACACCTTCAAGCTGCATACCGGCGTGAAATTCCACGACGGCAGCGACTTCGGCGCCGACGACGTGAAATTCTCGCTCGACCGCGCCCGCGCCGACAATTCGGTCAACGCTCAGAAGGGCCTGTTCGCGCAGATCGACAAGGTCGACGTCGTCGATCCGGCGACCGTGAAGGTCACGCTGAAGAACCCGCAAGGCTCCTTCCTCTACAATATGGGCTGGGGCGACGCGGTGATCGTGTCGCCGAAATCGGCCGATACCAACAAGGAAAAGCCGATCGGCACCGGTCCCTTCAAATTCCAGGGCTGGGCCAAGGGTTCGTCGATCACCTTGGTGAAATCGGACAATTACTGGGGCGCCCCGGTCTTCCTCGACAAGGTCGAGTTCCGTATCGTGCCGGACGCGGCCGCTGCCGTGCCGGCGCTGCTTTCCGGCGACATCCAGGCCTTCCCCTTCTTCGATCCCGACAGCGTCTCCCAGGTCAAGGACGATCCGCGCTTCCATGTGGTGATCGGCTCGACCGAGGGCGAGACCATCCTGGCGATCAACAACAAGAAGCCGCCCTTCGACAAGCTGCAGGTCAGGCAGGCGATCTCCTTCGCGCTCGACCGCAAGGCGATCATCGACGGCGCCTCGGCGGGCCTCGGCGTGCCGATCGGCTCGCATATGTCGCCCGCCAACAAGGACTATGTCGACCTCACCGGCCTCTATCCGCACAATGTCGACAAGGCGAAGGAACTGCTGAAGGAGGCCGGTCTCGAAAAAGGCTTCAAGGCGACGCTGAAGCTGCCGCCGCCTTCCTACGCGCGGCTTGGCGGCGAGATCATCGCCTCCGAGCTTCGCGAGATCGGCATCGACCTGGAGATCGTGCCCGTGGAATGGGCGCAATGGCTGGATCAGGTCTTCACCAAGAAAGACTACGATCTCACCATCGTCTCCCACACCGAGCCCAACGACATCGATATCTATTCGCGCAAGGACTATTACTTCAATTACGACAACCCGGCCTTCGACGCCATCATCGCCAAGCTCAACCTGACCTCGGACGAAGCGAAGCGGAAAGAGCTGCTGGGAGAGGCGCAGAAGATCCTCGCCGACGACGCCGTGGTCGGCTTCCTCTACGAGCTGCCGAAGGTCGGTGTCTGGGACGCCAACCTGCAAGGCCTGTGGGAGAACGCGCCGATCCAGGCCAACGACCTCACCAAGGTGAAGTGGACGGACTGACGGCCGCCGCGATCGCCTGATCGCCTCCCATGACCGCCTACCTCCTCAAGCGCTTCATCATCGCGGCCGTCACGCTCGTGCTGGCTTCGATGGTGGTGTTTGCGGTGATGGAGATTTTGCCCGGCGACCCGGCGCGCCTGATGCTCGGCTTCAACGCCAGCGCCGACCAGATCGAGCTGCTGCGCAACCAGATGGGACTGAACGCGCCGCTCGCCCTGCGCTACCTGCATTGGGCTGGCGGGCTGCTCAGTCTCGATTTCGGCCGCTCCTACACTTACTCGGTTCCCGTCATCGATCTCGTGCGTGAGCGCGTTGTGGTTTCTCTGCCGCTGGCGCTGATCGCGCTGGCGCTGTCGACCGTCATCGCCATTCCGGTCGGCCTTTTCTCCGCCAGCCGGCAAGGCCGTGCCGGCGACGCGCTTGCCATGGGCGCCGCCCAGCTCGGCGTCGCCGTGCCGAACTTCTGGTTCGCGCTGATGCTGATCTACCTCTTCGCCGTCTGGCTGCGGTTGGTGCCGGCCGGCGGCTTTCCCGGCTGGGGCGCCGGAGCCTGGCCGGCGGTGAAGTCGCTGCTGC
>NZ_JHQR01000301.1 GCF_014843825.1 Mesorhizobium silamurunense | reverse complement strand
CCTTGACGTCGAGCGGCACGAGCTTGCCGGCTTCGTCGCGGGCGCCGGAGCCGACAGCGATGATCTCGCCTTCCTGCGGCTTCTCCTTCGCCGTATCCGGGATGATGATCCCGCCGGCGGTCTTGGATTCGGATTCGACCCGGCGAACGACCACGCGGTCATGAAGCGGGCGGAATTTGGACTTTGCCATTTTTTGATGTTCCTAGTGCGTATGTTGAACTGTTCTCCGTTGCCGGAGCGTGCGAGTGCTAGCATGGCGCTGAGGGCGGTCGGCAGCGTTCGCATCTTCCCCGCCTGTGAAAGCAAGTGGATCGGGGGCAGCGCCGAGCTGGCTGAGCAACTTTCTTTACGTTGCCAAAGCCGTACTCCAGAGCCATCTGTGATGGGTACGGCCCGCCGCGGCGGTATGTTTTGGTGAGATGATCAGGGCACATCTTCTCCTTGGTTGGTCACTTGTTTTCGGATGTGACGAGGCTGGGCTGGACGCTTGGGCCGGCTTTTGCACAACCACGCCAAGGTATGGTTTCGCCATCGGAAATGTGCCCCGGCTCGGCCAGTTTCACTTAAGCGCTGCTGCGCCAGCTGCCGCCAAGCACTTTCGGCAAAACCCGATTGAGATTCATCGGATGACCGATAAGCGATGTGGACCGTTTCGGTCGCCAACGAACGCGAAAGATAGCGCGACTTCATGAACGAGCTTGTTTCTTCTCAGAGAGGGGCACACGGGTTTTACAGAAGTGATCATCGCTCGTATTGCTCCTTTGCGCACAGTCACCCCTACCTCATTGCAAAGGCCATGCCAGAGCGCTCAGCGCGCAGTAAGAGCCTGAAATGCTTCGACAACCTCCGCAGTGCCCCAAATGACCGGTGCAATGAAACCGACATGTTTTCTGCAGCGTCAGGTTTCGGACACAGGTCACGCGATTCGCGCCGCCAGAAAAGTGTGGCCCCATCCGCGCGGTCCCGAGCGCCAAGACCGTGAGAGCACGCGCGACATGCAGCCTCTGCCCGTCTTTCCGACCATTCGCCTCAGTGCCATTAGCGGGGTTGGTCCGCCACTAACGCTCACCGAATGCCTCATTTCTATCCCACCGCGGCTCTTCACCGGCGAACAGACGATCCAGAAGACGTCGGTGGATTTGCGATTGGGCGAAGGGCAGGAGGCAGACCGTGCCATTCTGCCGGCAATAACGGGCATGGCGCTCAGCGAGTTTCTTGTGCTCGCGCAGATCGTCCATGTGATGTATCGGTCGGCCTCCATCCACTTTCGTTGGACCCGACGGCGAGTGTGCTGACGAGGCAGGCAGCTCAGTGAGTTTGGGAAGATGCGCAAGATCAGCGCCCGCCGACGGGTCTTCGTATGATCCGGCTCGATTCGTCTGTAGAGTAGGGCTGTCTGGAAGTGGGAGGGGGCACGAGGTGCTCCGGTTCAAGCGTCGAGTCGATGCCGAGGATAAGATCGCTCATTTCCTGTTGGCCATTCAGGAATGTTCGGCGTTGTCGGATAGCCGACAATGTCGGGTCCACGACATAGCAGAGTCCAATCTATCAGATGTTTTTACACGCTTTTTTGTTTTGGCACGGCACATGCAGAATTATCCGCAAAACGGTAGGACTGAGGAGAAGTCGTTCCCACGGTCCTAAAAACCGCTGACTTACGCCACCTCCAAGGCGTGACCGCCCGGCAGCGAGCTCAGTCTCCTGTCGGGCATTCGGTTTCAGGCATTTCCTGGAAGCCTAGGTGTCTGGTCCCGGAGTGTAGGGGAATCATCGCTGAACGTGTCCGCGAAAACAGGGATGCAAAGACGGTCGTGGTTGGATTGTGCTGGGTGACAGGAGGGAAATTCCTCAAGCACCTCATCCATCTTTTCGGCAAACTGTGTCCGGATGCAAGTCTGACAATTGAGGATATTCCAGCTGGGCAGTGCTTGACAGCCATACGCCGCAGGCGCCTCGACATTGCGTTCACGCACGACCTTGATGCCGCCACAGCCTGTTGCAGCGAGGTGTTTTGGTAGGAACGCCTCTTCGTTCTACTGCCGTCTTGTCATTACTTATCGAGAAGCCGGTGCTCACCTGGTCCGACCTTGCAGATATGTCCCTGCTCGTTCGGTTCGGGTTGGAAGGACCCCCGTTGGATCTGCGCTTGCTGGAACGAATTGCGGAAGCTGGCGGGCCAGCTGTTCAGACGTGTCGGGCGAACCAGGCGACGGTAATCTTCAAGGTGCAGCTTGAGCAAGGCGTCACCTTGGCCGAGGAAAGCTATGCCAGAACAGTCACCATCGATTCCGCGACGTGGAAGCCTCTTGATGGCCATTACAGTGTCAGCTCAATCAGAGCTGTCTGGCCCGAAATATCGCTCACCCGCATGGGCGCTTTAAGGCGGACAATGGCGTCGCCCTCGTCGCTGCTGCAGTTGCAGGCAGTCCTCCGACGCGAGTGGTAAAGACGAGTGATGCGTACGCCTCAGCCTTTGTGAACAAGATATGCGGCGTTGCTAGTGTCGCATGGCCGCAAAAATAATCAACCTCACGCCGCGGGGGCAAACCAACGCAAGGCCCCACGCACCGTCGGGTCGCGCTTTGACAAAGGCCGTCTCGGCCGAGTTGTTCTCCTGCGCAATCGCAAGCATCAGGTGATCCGGCAGCCAGTCGTCAAGCACAAGAACGGCGAAGGGCGCCTGCCGAAAAGACGATCGGCGAAAGCATCGACGCGATGCGCATAGAGAGCGCTCCTCGCTGTGGTTGGTTTCGTTCGCGCTTTGCCGCCGGCTTGAAGTCAGTACCCATTATCGACCCTGGCCGTGGAGTATTTGATGACCGCGATTGTTGAGGGCGCAACATATTGGATACGCAACTTAGTGCACACATTTCTTTGGGATATGGACTCCCTAGCTGGCACCTGACAGTCGGGCAATATTTTTATGCTCCAAGCATCCCACACGTCGCCACGATAAAAGAGATATGGCCTCGATTGCCGGCAGCTAACAGCGTCTGTGATCGTTACGATACTTGTTGCTTGGTGTCATAGCGCGCCTGCGCCGCCAATACCTGCCCGATGTTTTCCTCAGCCCAGTGCGTAATCTCAATGATCTTCTTTGCCAGCGTCAGACCAAGCGGCGTTATTGAATATTCCACCGTAACGGGAACGGTAGCGAAAGCCCTGCGCTCAATAAGGCCGTCGCGCTCCATCTTTTTCAACGTCTGGGACAACATCTTCTGCGCGACTCCTTCAATATCCCTGCGCAACTGATTGAAACGCATAGGACTCTCTGAGAGTCGAGCAAGAACAAGCACTACCCACTTGTCCGAAAGACGGTCCAGTACGAGCCTCGTCGGGCAATGTTCGCAAAATACACTTGGGCTCACGTGCTGCAACGGCGCGGTTCCATCGATGGTACCTGGTGTGCTCATGGTTCCCTCTTAACACATGGTAGCCGATTGACTAGATAGTATCGTGTTAACAGCAGGTATCATTTAGGTACCATTTCCGGAGAAATACAGCATGTCAGGAAAGATTCTCGTGATCGGTGCGACCGGCAACGTGGGGCGACCGCTCGTCCGCGAACTTGTCGCTGCCGGTGAACAGGTGAAAGCGGCCTCCCGCGCCGCGACGGTCATTTCCGGCGCGGAAGCCATCCGGTTCGATCAAGCCGATCCGTCAACCTACCAGGACGCTTTCAACGGGGTGGACCGCGTCTATGTTCTCGTGCCGAGTGATCGCCTCGACGTTGCCGACTACCTCACGCCGATCTTGCAGGCGGCGATCGAAAGAAATGTAAAGGTTGCGCTGCAGACCGCTCTGGGCGTCGATGCCGACGAGAGGACGCCCTACCGCCAGGCCGAGCTCTTCCTCGAACGTAGCGGTACGCCGTTCGTGATCGTACGGCCGACATGGTTTTCGGACAACTTCCACCTGTCCTGGCTTCCTGGGATCAAGGCTCAGGGTGTCATCGCCGTGCCGGCCGCGGACGGTAAGTCGAGCTTCATCGACGTCCGCGACATCGCGGCGAGCGCTGCGTCCGCCCTCAGGAGCAATCAGTTTGACGGCAAAGCGTACAATCTGACGGGGCCGGCCTCGCTCAGCTACCACGAAGCAGCAGGAATTCTCTCCACGGTCGCAGGCAAGGAGGTCCGGTATCAGCCTGTTGACGATCAGACTTTCATCGGGATTTTGACCGGCGTCGGCATGCCAGCCGACTTTGCAAGCCATCTCGCCTCGCTTTTCTACCCTGTTCGCGAAGGGTGGACAGCTGTTGTTGCCGACGGCGTCGAAACCTTGACCGGCAAACCCCCGCGGTCGCTTGAGACCTACGCGACGGATCACGCGGCGAAGTTCAAGAACTAAGGAAACCTGCACGACGCAAAACGCGGTGCGCGCTGAGGTGAGTTGAGGACGACGGTGCGCCGCAGTCCTCGATTCATTCAGTGCTTCTGCAGCCATTTTACTACATCGGGAACCAAAATGACGATCAGCAAAACTGTGGTGCTCGCTCGGAGGCGCGTGGAGGCGTCCGCCAACAAACAAGGCCGTCGAGGCTCTGCCTCACGGAGCGCCAAGCCATGAAACGCATTCAATATCATCGATATGGCGGGCCGGAGACGATGCGGCTTGAAGACTTTGAGTTGGAAGAGCCAGGCGCCGGCGAGGTCGCGGTGAAAGTCAAATTTGCCGCCATCAATCCCGTCGACGGGCAGGTGCGCAACGGTCGGATGAAGATCATGACGGGGAAAGCATTTCCCCGTGCGATGGGCATCGATTGTTCTGGGACAGTTATCTCGGTGGGGCCCGGCGTGACGCGTGTCAAGCCGGGGGATGCCGTGTTCGGCATGGCCCGATTCAAGCAAAGCGGCGCCTTCGGCAATGCCGTGATCACGAACGAGTCCTTCCTGGTCCGGAAGCCCGACGCACTGTCCTTCGAGAATGCGGCTTGCCTGCCTACCCCCAGCGTCACGGCGTGGAACGGACTCGTGGACAAAGCGAGCCTGAAGGCCGGTCAACAAGTGTTCGTCAATGGTTGCACTGGAGCCGTTGACGCGGCGACGGTGCAGATCGCCCGGATGCTGGGGGCCACGGTCTCGGGCAGTTGCAGTGCAGGTGCGATGCCAAGAGCTCGCGTCCTGGGCCTGCAGGGCGTGTGCGACTATCGGACCACCGACTTCTCGCAACTCGGCGAGCGGTTCGATGTCGTCTACGACGCAGCCGCCACAATGCCCACAGTGGCGGGCCTCTCGCTCCTGCGCGGGAAAGGCGTATTTATCGACCTGGCGCCGACGCCTGGCAAGTTCCTGCGATCGTTCGTGAACCGCAAGCTCAAGCCGATCATCTGCAGCCCGAGGGCCGAGATCCTCGACCGTTTGGCGCGGGCAGCAGGCGAGGGAAGCCTGCTGCTTCCTGTCGCCGATACCGTGCCCCTGAGTGACGCCATTGGACTGATTGGCGATATTGAAGCCGGGAAGAAGGTCGGCGGAAAGGGCCTCATTGCAATGGATTGAATGCACGGCTCAAACAATTCCAAGCAGGAACTCCTCTTGAACACGACGGCGGCTGAAGGCTTTTCGGTTCGAAACGTAGACGCTCGCACCGCAAGCTGGGCTTTCAGGACCGCTGTCTTCCTCCTAGAGGGCAGGACAAAGCAGATGGGGTTGTCTAATCGCCGTGGGGACGTCAAGTATCTTCGTTCTTGGAGATGCGTTTGCCGGGTACACGGTTGTCTTCGCGGTCGACATCGGTCGCCGCATGATGGAGCTTCGCGGGAGGAGCCTTCAATGTGGACGACGCACTTTTGCTGAGTCAGCGGTGCAACCCCATCAGCGGAATGGCTCGGCCCCACGTCCCGGCAGGGACGTCTCAGGCGCTCAGATCCTGAACGCTATCCGCAAATTTCATGTTGTTGCTCCTGCGTTCCGATCAAAGAACTCGCCAGTCTTGAGCATCGCATGCATCGTGACCGCCAGTTTGCGCGCTACGGCAACGGCCGCGCGTTTGAAGCCGATCCTCTCGCGGAGCTTGAGGCCCCATGTCCGCAGGGTGCTCTCGGTCGTGCTACGCGTCAGAATAACCGACGCTGCTTCGTAGAGAAGCCCTCGCAAATGGCGGTCACCGCGTCGGGATATATGGCCGTCATAATCGACTTCTCCGGATTGGTAGCGGCGCGTCGTCAGACCGATCCAGGCGCCAACAGATCGGGACTTCTTGAAGTTGCCCGGATCTTCAATGGCAGTGGCGAAGGAGGTTGCGGTGATGGCGCCGATGCCAGGGATCGACATGAGTATGCGGCATGCCTGGCTCTGACGTGCATCTGCGACGAGCTGGCGCCCAAGCTCGGCGGCACGAATGCGAATGCCGCGCCAGGCTTCCAACATCGGCAGCACGATAAGAGCAAGTTCCTTGTGATCGATAAGAAGGCCCCGAACGTTCTTCTCGAATGTGGTTCCCTTACCTGCAGGAACGAGCAACCCGAATGTCTTCATGAGCCCCCGGATCTGGTTTGAAAGCTCGGTGGTGATTCGGACCAGCCGGGTGCGAGCCGACACGAGCGTCCGGGTCAACATGCTGTCGAAACCTTTCACGCGCACCTCGCGAAAGAACCCGACTTCTGCAAGCTGCGCCAAACCATCGGCATCATTCGCATCCGTCTTATTCGCCGCCATATCGAGCGCAGCTTTGGCGTGACGGGCATC
>NZ_JHQR01000296.1 GCF_014843825.1 Mesorhizobium silamurunense | reverse complement strand
CGACGGCCTCGCCGCGCGCGAGCGCCTGGTCGACAGCCATCGCGCCGGCACGGGCAGCTTCCTCGTCGAGGGTGACGATGGCGTTGAGGAGCGGATTGACCAGCGCGATGCGGGCAAGCTGTGCCTCCATCGCCTCGACGGCGCTGACGCGCCGCTCGCGGATCGCCGCCGCCAGCTCGCTGGCGGTCAGGAAGGTGGTGTCGGAGCGGGTCATGATTGTGTTCCTTCCTTCGGAAGGAAGTAGGGACTAGGCAGTAGGGAAGTAGGGCGATAGGGCGATGGCGGTCAAAATGTGCGGCGTTCACCCTACTGCCTACTACCTATTGCCTACTCCCTTCCCTTTTCACTTCAACGAAAGCGCCGTGCGGAACTCCTTCGTGGTGTTGCGGCTCGGATAGGGCTCGGCCGGCACTGGGACGCCGAGATGGGCGCAGAGCGGCTCCCAGCCGTCGCCGAGCTTGTGGACCAGCAGACGCTCGGCCGGCACGGTGTTGAGTACCGCCGCGACATTGGCCTCGTAGACGGCGATCGCATGCGCGCGGTCCTGCGGCCGGTCGCCGAAGACCTGTTTGGAGACGAGCGCAATGCCGAGCGACTCCTGGTCCCGGCTGCCGCCGACTGCCGGCAGGATGGTCTTTGCGAAACTCTCCCACCAGCTTTCAGGCGAGCGCCAGGTGAGGATGACGCGCGCCTCGGGATAGGTTTCGATCAGCTCGCGCCAGTAGTGCGCCGACGGCCAGTCGACGCAGGATTTATAACCGGCAAAAAGCCGGTCCCAATCCGGCACCGCGCCCTTGGCCAACGCCCGCCAGAGCCGCTTCTGCTCCTCATGCGCCGTGACCTCCGACATGTGGTGGCATGGGCCGAAGCCGAGCATCGTCAGCGCCTCGCGCATCGAATCCGTACCGGTTCGGCCGAAGCCGGTCCCTATCACCCTGATTGACATTTTTCCCCTTCTCCCTCTGTGCTTCCCGATGGGTCCACCGCGGCGCGAATCAACCTTCCTGAACCACGAGCCGCAAGCGATTGCCCTCCGGATCGGCGGTGTCGATCGCGTCGCCGATCTTTTTCGCAGGCACGCTGGCGGCGTCGAGCCTTAACGCGACAGCGGCAAGCTCTTCTGCCGAAGCAAGCTCGACCGTGAAATGGTCGAGCCCGGCCGCATTCGGCGGCGGCTCGCGCAGCTCGTCGCGCGCCCAGATGTTGAAAGCGATCATATGCGCCCGGCGCCCGGTGCCGCAATCGAACATGCCGAAGGTCCTCGACCGGATATGCGGCCGGAAGCCGAGCACGCCGACATAGAATTCCATCAGTTCCTCCGGCGCGCGGGCGCGCATATGGATGTGGCCGATGAAGGCGTCCTCGGCCATCGCGGATTCAACGTGGCCGGAATCGCCGAGATCGCGCAGCAGGCCCGGGACGTCCAGCGGCTCGAGCCCGGAATGCGCGCTGCCGTCGGCGGCAATCAGCGTCACGCGGCCGTCGGCCGATACCTCCCGGCGCTGGAAGCGCTCCGGCGTGTCGAAGCAGATCTCGATGCCGTTGCCGGACGGGTCGGAGACGTAGAGCGATTCCGAGACCAGGTGATCCTGGGCGCTGTACCGCAAGCCCGACGCCTTGAGGCGGGCGGCGGCATGGGCGAGGTCGCGGCGCGTCGTCACATGGATGGCGACATGGAAGAGATCGCGCGATTTCTGCGGCAGGGGTGTCTGCGCCCCGGCATGGAGCACTATCAGCGTCCGCCCGCCGGCGCCTAGCTCCGCCGTGGCGGCATCCCCGCCGACAAGCGCCAGTCCGAGCGTGTCGCGCCAGACGGTCAAAGCGGCCGAGATCTCGGTCACCTTGAGATGGACCGGCCCGAGACGGGTGGCTTGAGACAGCAATCCTTCGTCCATCGTCGTCTATCCGATTGCGGTCGAGGGATATATTAGCCCTGAATGATATCTCTGTCTTGCGCCATGTTCGGGTTGACCCCTCCCCGGCGGACGGCGACTATTGCCAAAAGACAATTTGCTTTCACGCAGTTCCGGACGAAAAACCGCTGCACGGTTTTCCCTGAATTGCTCAGTCAGGAGGACTTCCCATGGACGACACCGACCACTGGCGCAACATGGCGAGCGCGCCGCGGGACGGCAGCCGCATCCTGGTGACGGTGCGCTCGTCCGAACAGGGGCCGGCCGAGGTCGACATGGCCTACTGGTCGCGCGCCGACCAGTTCGGCGAGGAAGGCTGGCGGGCGTCGGACTCTTCGCCCGGACGCATCGTCGAATACGCCGAGCCGGAACTCAGATGCTGGATGCCGCTGCCATCGGCAGGGCGCGGGTCGATGCCGAGCCCCTGGGAGGGTGAGGACGTGCCGTTGGTGGATGGCGAGGGGATCTAGGCGGCGCCCTCTCCTTCTCCCCTCCTGTGGGAGAAGGAGGAGCTTTTCACCCCACCGCCACTATCACGTCCCCCGCCTCGACCTTCGCCGGATAGGTCTTCAAATTGATACATGGCGGCAGGCGCTTGGCGGCTCCGGTGCGGTAGTCGAATGCGCCGGCGTGCTTTGGGCATTCGACCTCGTAGTCCATGACCAAGCCGTCGGCGATGTGCACCGCCTCATGCGTGCAGAGCCCATCGGTGCAGAACACCTCGTCGTCGGGCGAGCGGAAGATCGCGTAAGTCCGGCCGCCATGGTCGAAGCGGCGGGCGCCCTCCTGTTCGATGTCGTCGAGGCCGCAGGCCCTGATCCAGCCGGTCATTTTTCTCACCTGTGAATTCGATCGCGGCGGGCCTCCGGGATTGCCTCGGAGGCCCGGTCCTGGGATCAGTTCTTGTTCAGATATTCCGCCGCGTTCGCCGGCGTCACCAGCTCGAAGGGCACGTAGACGACGCGGTCGACCTTCTCGCCCTTGGCAAGCGCGAGCGCTGCATCGACGCCGCCGCCGCCCTGGCCCTTGGCGTTCTGGAACACCGTCACCGAGAGCTCGCCGGCCTTCATCGCCTGCAGACCGTCCTGCGTGGCGTCGATGCCGCCGACCACGACGTTCTTCATATCGATGCCGTTGGCCTTCAGCGCCAAGATGGCGCCGATGGCGGATTCATCGTTGTTGGCGATGACGGCGTCCGGCGCCGCACCCGCGGTCAGCCAGTTGGTCATCAGGTTCTGCGCATTGTCGCGCGACCATTCCGACGACTGCTTGTCGGTGACCTTGATGAAATTGCACATGTCGGTGCCAAAGATCTGCTCGACATCCTTGGTGCGCTGGAGTGCTGCCTGATGCACCAGGCTGCCCATGATGATGTAGGCATTAGCGCCGGCCGACTTGCCCTTGGCGCGCAGCATCTTGCAGACTTCAAAAGCTTCCAGCGTGCCGGACTCGACCTCGTTCGAGCCGACATAGACCTGTTTCTCCGGCAGGTTCTTCATGTCCGACGGCTCGAGATTAACGAAGACCAGCGGAATGCCGGCCTTGGCGGCTTCCTCGCTGATGGTCTTCGACGCATTGGTATCGACCAGCGTGACGATGATGGCGTCGACGCCGCTGGCGATGAAGTTCTTGACCTGGTCGAGCTGCTTGGCGACGTCGTTATGCGCGTCCTCGATCTGGATATCGGTGCCCTTCTCCTTGGCGCGGGCCTGCATGCCGTGCATCAGAAGCGTCTGAAAATTATTGTCGAAGTCAACGATCGAGACACCGAGCTTGGCGGCGAAGGCGCTGGTCGAGACAGTCGCGAACGCGGTCGTCATCAAAGCGGCGAGCGCCGTCGAGATGAGAAGTTTCTTCACGGGTTTCCTCCCTCTGGATCTGGAGTGCCGGCTCACTCCTGTCTTGTTCACCGGCCCTTGCGGGATGGCTAAGTGAACCGCCGAAACCGTTCACGTGACTGTCTGTGCGGGCGTCATTTCGCGGCGGCGGCGTTGGCGCGCCTTCTTCTTCTCGTAACGTGGCTGTCTATCCGGGCTGTCACTTCGCGGCGGCAGCGTTGGCACGCGCCTTCTTCTTCTCATAGCGAGCCTGCATGCGGGCCTCGCCTTCCTTGCCGCCGTCGTGAAAGGTGCCGAACCAGCGGTCGAACGGGATCAGGCCGTCGCCGTAGTTCACCTCGAAATATTTGTGGTGCAGGTAGTGGATATAGGCGTGGCTATCGACGCTCGTATCCTCGGTCAGTTCCACCTTGTCGAAGCCAACATGGCCGGGGATGGCACCGAAGCCGGCATAGTGGAGCTGGTAGAGCGCCAGCAGCGGATTCGACGGGATGATCAGGTGCCAAAAGGCGACGCCGAGATAGCCGAGCTGCTCCACTGGATGCATCGACAGCGACGACCACGGCGACGGGTTCACCGAATTGTGGTGCACCGAATGCACCCATTTGTAGAGCGGCGCCCAGTGGATCGTCCGGTGCAGCAGGAAGAAATGCGTCTCGTGGATGATCGGTACCACCAGCGCCAGGCAGAACAGGTAGACCGGATGCTCGGCGAAGCTCAGCCACGGCACATAGCCATTGGCGTAGGCATAAAGGATCGCCACCTCGATCGCCGTCCAGATCGGCATGCCGGTGCCGAAGGTGCGCAGCATGTTGTCGATGTTCTGGTCCTCGAAGAAGAAGGCCTTGCTCTTCTGCTGCGACGGCCATTTGCCATTGTATTTGAAGCGGTTGCCCTGGGCTCTCAAAATGTAGAGTCGAAGCTCGAAGGTGCCGAAGAAGACCAGGAGCGCGGCGCAGTTGACGAGGAACAGGCGCAGGATCCAGCCGACCGCGAGCGTCTTCATCACCTCGACGTCGGGCAGCACGAAGCGCCACCACGCCACCGCCGAGAGGGCGAAGAGCAGATTGTAGGGCAGGAAATAATGCGGCAGCCATTTCAGCACCGCCAGCGGGCGCGGCGGGAAGACGAAGAGCGGCGCGGTGCCGGCCGGTTCGTTCGGAGCCCAGTCGCCCCTTTTGTTGCGCGTGCCGTATTGCAAGTCGTCCATGCTGATCTCACAAAGACTGGGAAAGGGTGAGGAAGCGGTCATAGGCGGCATCGTCCATGTCCACCTGATGCTTCGCTTCGGGATACGCGCCGGCGGCGACGTCGTGGCCGAAGGCGCGGAAAGCGGCGATGCGCTTTTCCTGCAGCTCGGCCTCCAGCGTGACGAAGTCGGCATAGCGCTTGGCGTGGCGCGGATAGTGGCCGGCATGGGTGCCCAGCACATCGCAGGAGAACAGGTATTGCGTGTCGCAGGCGCTGCCGCAGCCCATGCCCATGGTGATCAGCGGGGTCGAGCGTGTGATGTGCTCGGCGAGTCTGACCGGCACCACCTCGACCTCGATGCAGGCAGCGCCCGCATTCTCCATATCCTTTGCGGCGCGCAGTACCTTGAAGGCTTCTTCCGCCGTACGGCCGATGGCGCGAAAATTAGTCCAGGTCGCGCGGTTGGGCACCAGGCCGACATGGCCGGTGACAGGGATGCCTTCGGCGGCCATGGCCTCGATGAAGCGCGGCGAATGCGACGAATAGACCGCATCGGCGCCGCGCTTCATCATGGCGAAGCCCAGCCGCACCGCCTCATCGGGCGAAGCGACCGCGCCATATGGCATGCCGACGGAGAGGAACGCGTGGGGCGCCGCCTGGCGGATGGCTTCCAGATTATGATCGGGCTCGCAGGAGAGGATGACGATGCCGCAGGCGACCGCGGCGGCGGCTTCGGCGGGCGTGTCGACATGCAGCTGCAGCCATTTCCTACTGCCTTTGGCGCTCTGCAGATCGTAGGCTGTCAGCCGTCTCGCCATCGATGATCCTCCCGCTCCCGGTAAGACGATCACGGCTGGAAAAGTCCCCCTCACCCGGATTGCCACCTCTTCAAGAGAGAAGAGGATGCCGCCGGCGTCGGTGCTGCCCGGCGGCCGGATGAGGGGGAGAATGCTTGTGCCAATCGTCTCCCGGTCACGGCGAGTTAGCACCGGGATTGCAGCGAAGGCTCGCGGTTCCTTGATCAAATCAGATCAAAGGTTCTCGGCGGTGAAGGTGATGAAGCGGATCGGCGGGTTGTCGACCGGAAGGTCGTGCAGGTTAAGCGCGGCAAGCACCAGGTCGATGGCGCGGCGCGCCTGCGCCTCCGGCGCCTGATCGAGCACGACATCCATCGTGCCGTCGCGCAAGCCGCGGGTGCTGCGCTCGGTGAGTTCGTGGCCGACGAAGAATATCTCGCGGCGTCTGCCATGTCGGCGCAGCACCTCGTTCAGCGCCGTGTTGGCGCCGCCGGCATTGTAGAGGCCGGCAAGATCCGGCCAACGCTTCAGCGCCTCGTGCAGCAGCTCGGCGTTGCGGTCGCCATCGTCGAAGCCGAACAGCGCGGCCACCGGCTCGAAATCTCGCCCCTCCTCGATCAGATAGTCGAAGAAGCCGCGCACGCGGTCGCGATGCACGCGATAGATCTGGCTATGGCAGATCGCCACCACCTTGCCCGGCTGCCGCTGCATGCGCGCCATCAGCAACCCGGCCATCCGCCCGGCGGCGTAATTGTCGATGCCGACATAGGTGCTTTTGGTGCCGGAGATCTGGGTGACGATCTGCACTGTCGGGATGTTTTCCGCCTCGAGTTTTCCTAGCGCAGCGCTCACCAGCGGATGATCGGGCACGGCGAGGATGAGCGCGGCGCGCCTGAGGGCTGGCTCCAGGATGCGCTTCGCTATCGCCGCCGGATTGGCCTCGTCGAGGAAGGTGCGGTGGACGGCTATCGTGCGGTCGAGCGTCGCCGCGATGCGCTCGAAGGCGCGTGACAGCCTGGCGAAGAAGGTCGCGTCTGGCCTGACCAGGATGACCTCGATGCGGATGACGCCGCGATGCGCCTCGGGGAGCCGGCGCGGATAGTCGAGCGAGCGCGCGGCGGCGACCACCTTCTCGACGGTCTCGGGGCGCACCCCGCCCCTGCCGTTCAGCACGCGCTCGACGGTCGCCGTGCCGACGCCGGCGCGGCGGGCGATCTCGAGGAAGGTGGGCTTTGGAATCTTCGAGGCTCCCCGCTGCAGCGACGCGAGAGCCTAACCGTTCTGCTTCTGTCGGAGAAGGCGGATCGGCCCGCCCAAGCCCCCAATCTCCCCACCTGCGGGGAGATCTGCCGTTCCGGCCTCGCCATCGTCACATTAGAAAATACTAATTGACAAGCTGCCGAAAGCGGCACTCATTCGACGTAGTAAGGATCGCAGCCATGGCGGGCGATTTCTACCCGCCGACGTCAACTCGGGAGGGTCTCAAATGCCAACGATCATCGGCCATCACGACATCAGCAAAGACGCGAACCACTGGCTCACATCGCCCAAACGCGAGGAGCTGTTCGGCCCGCTCGGGATCACCAATATCCGCACCTTCGTCGACCCCCAGAACCCGAAACGCGTGGCGGTGATGATGGACGTTCCGGACATGGACAAGCTCGCGGCCGTGATGCAGAGCAAGGCGGCCGCCGATGCCATGGCGTTCGACGGTGTAGTACCGGAATCGCTCGTGATCCTGGTGGAAGAGAAGGGATAGCCGGCACGCGCCCTGGCTTCGGGCGCCACGCTCAACGGCCCAGAATATTTTGCTGAACCGCGCCTGGCTCTTCGACAGCGTCAGGCCAATGGCGTTGATCGGCGCCTGGCATTGTTTGCCGGGCCGACATTTCGATCGGACGACCGCTGTGCCAGGAAGAAGGCGCGTCCGGCACCTGCGGCCAGCGTTGCGGCACGGGTCACCGCGGCCCACAGTTCGAGCCTGTGCACGACAGATGCCCGGTGGGCTTGTTGCTTTGCGAGGTAGCGGGCCAGGGCAATGTCATGGCGCTGCGTGGCACCATGCCCGTCCTGATCGTCCGAGGGATCGACATGCCAGACGGGCCATTCGGTCAAACCGGGGCGTTGCACGGGTGTCCTCCTGAGACAAGAGCTTCAGTGCGGACAGGCTCCCCCAGCGCCGTGAGGAATGCGTGGGAACCAGCGTGATGAAATCGTGAAAATCGCCGCGCCGGCGCAATAACAGTTGAAATAGAGCGCGCTCCGCGAAAGGATCGCGCTGCACATTGTGGCTGTGGCGGATCCGATGACCGGGCCTCACCTTTATCTGCTGGGTGGTTTCGACTTTGCCGGTGTCGGGGCCGCAGTCCCGGCCTTCAGCCGCAAGGCACGTGCGATGGTGGCCTATCTCGCGCTGCAATCCGGGCATTCGCAGTCCCGCGAGAAGCTGGCGACACTGCTTTGGGGCATCAACAGCGAGACCCAGGCCCGGATGAGCCTGCGGCAGGCGGTGTCAGCCGTCAGGAGGGCCATGCAGTCATCCGGTGGGCGCTTTCTCACCGATGGCGACAACGTCGCCCTCCATCTCGATGGCCTTGATTTCGACGTCGTGCGGTTCGAGACGCTGGCGGCCAGCCCGGCGCCTGAGGATCTCGAAAAGGCGCTTGTCGTCTATCGCGGCGACCTGCTCGACGGGTTCGGCCTGAAGGAGGAACCGTTCGAGGATTGGCTGCGGGTCGAGCGCGAGCGCCTGAGGGCAATTGCGGTCGCAGTGCTGGACAGGCTGGTCGCGCACTATTCGGCGACCAACGATCCCGCCTCCTGCGCGCGCGGCAACGCGCCTGCTCGCGATGGAGCCGCTAAGGGAGGACGCCCACCGCGCCCTGATGCGAGCCTATGCGGCGCAGGGCCGGATCAATCTGGCGCTCAAGCAATATGAAAACTGCCGCGATGCGCTGCAGCGAGAGCTTAAGCTGCAGCCCAAGCCGGAAACCCGGCATCTCCATGAAGAACTGCGCACACGCCGCATGACGCCGCAAGCCGCCTCCCGGACGGCCACCTCGGGTGCTCTCCCGACATCGCCACCGGCGCCAACCCAGGCCGGAGAGCGCCGCGCATCCGGCGGCGAGCCCCTGCGCCCCCCGACCCACTATGTCAAATCGGCCGGGATCAACATCGCCTATCAGGTGACCGGCGATGGACCGATCGACATGATCTATGTGCCTGGGTGGGTCTCCAACCTCGACCTGGCCTGGGCCTCGCCGCGGTTTTCGCATGTACTCCAGCGCCTCGGCACATTCTGCCGCCTGATCCGCATGGACAAGCGCGGCACCGGGCTGTCCGACCGCAATGTCGGTTTGCCGACGATGGAAGAGCGGATGGAAGACGTGCGGGCGGTGCTGGACGCTGTCGGATCGAAGCGGACGGTTCTGTTCGGCAGCTCCGAGGGCGGTCCTATGTGCATGCTGTTTGCGGCGACCTATCCCGACCGCACGGCGGCACTCGTGCTCAACGGAGCCTACGCCAGCGGCAGATGGTCGAAGGATTACCCCTGGGCGAAGACAGCTGAGCAGGTGGAAGAGGACCTGACCGTCGTCGAAAGAGAGTGGGGAGAGCCGGCGGATATGAGCAATGCGGCACCCAGCCTGATGAATGACAGTTTCGAGAAGGAATGGTTCGCCGCCTACCTCCGGAATTCCGCCTCGCCCGCCGACGCGATCGCGCTCTGGCGCTGGGGCACCGAAATCGATGTTCGAAACATCCTGCCCGCCATCCACGTGCCGACGCTGATCGCGCATTCGGCCGGCGACCGCTGGGTCAAAGCGGAAGAAGGACGCTATCTGGCAACGCATATCGAAGGCGCGCGATACATCGAGTTTGCCGGCCGGGATCACGTGATCTGGGGCGAGAACTCCGATCGTATCGTCGACGAGATCCAGGCTTTCGTCACAGGCGCCCTGCCGGCGGCGCCTGGCGAGCGGGTGCTGGTGTCGGTGCTGTCGCTCGCGGTCGATGGCGCGGCGTCCGGTGCCAATCCGCTCGAGCACACGGCCGACGCCATCCGCGAGGAATTACTGCTCGCAGGAGGCAAGGAGATCAGCCGGGCGGCCGGCAGGCTGCTAGCTGTTTTCCAGCGGCCGACGCGCTCGATCCAGTGCGCGATCGCGATTGGCGAGCGCCTGAAGCGGCTGGGTTTCGGGGTTCACGCGGCCATTCACATCGGCGAGTGCGAGGCGCGAGGCGACGATGTCTCCGGGATCGCCATCGAGGTAGCGTTGCAGTTGCTCGACCAAGTGCCGCCGGGCGAAATCATCGCCTCCCGGACGGTGCGCGATCTCGTGGTCGGCTCGGGGCTGATATTTGAAGAGCATGGCGAGATGGAAGCCGAAGGCCTGCCCGGTCCGCTTCAGTTCTTTAAAGTCACCCCGACGCCCGTAAGTGCCGGCGCATAACCGTCCTCGGCAGGATAAGCCGGCGGGACAGCCCCCCTCATATGAGGCGAGTTGTGT
>NZ_JHQR01000299.1 GCF_014843825.1 Mesorhizobium silamurunense | reverse complement strand
CGCGCGCGCGTCGACGCGCTGGGCTACATGCCGCGCGGCTATGTCGGCGCGATCAGCGCTGTCGACGCCAAGGAGGCCTTCGATGCCGGCGCCTTCGCGGTTGCCGTCGCCGAGGAGGGCGGCGGCTCGGTGGCGCTGCAATATGACGGCGCAAGGACCGTGCTGAAGAAGGTGCCGCTGAAGGCTGTGGCAGGCAAGACACGCCACATGCCGGACGATTTCATGAAGCCGGATGTCAATCAGCTCTCCGAGGCCGGCATGGCCTATCTGAAGCGCCTGGTGCCGGAAAAATACAAGGTCGGGAAGCCCTTCGTCTGATGGGTGACCTCGTGGTGGGCGACTGGTTCGGCAAGGCTGTCGTCGATGCCAGGACGACGATGCTGACCGAACCGTTCGTGCATGATTTCGTGCGCGCCAACATCTGGCATCTGAAGGGCCGCGACGCCGACCTGCTGGTCGACACCGGCATGGGCATCTGCCCGCTGGCGCCCGAGATCGACACGCCGGCCGGCAAGCCGCTCATCGTCGTCGCCACCCATATCCATCTCGATCATGTCGGCTCGCTGCATGAATTTCCGCTCAGGATGGGGCCGAAGGTCAGTGCGGCGCAGTTCGACGGCATGGATGATGCCGTCACCTACGCCTACATGTTCCACAATCTCGACGGCGCGGTATCAAAGCTGCCGGCGCCCGGCTGGAACGCGGCCGACTATCGGATCCCGTCGGCGCCGCTGACGCGAATGCTCGACGAAGGCGATGTCGTCGATCTCGGCGACCGGAAATTCCGCGTGCTGCATCTGCCCGGACATTCGCCGGATTCGATCGCGCTTTTCGACGAGGCCGACGGCCTGTTCTTCGCCGGCGACGCCATCTATGACGGCATGCTGATCGACGACCTGCCGGATTCGGACCGTGCTGCCTATTGCCGCACCATGCAGCGCCTGCTTAACCTGCCGATACGCATCGGCCATGGCGGCCATGGCCCGAGTTTCGGCCGCGCGAGGATGTGCGAAATCGCGTCTTCCTACCTGCGCCGCCGAGAGCGGTTCGTGAGCGCTCTCTGAATTAAATCTTCGTAAGGTCGTCCAAAAACCCTAATTCGGGCCATTCGGCGCACTAGATGCTTGGCTGTCGATCCGGCCGGCTGCCATGCACGGCGAGACAGGCAATCCCGGTCGTCGACACGCCGACGGGCGCGCCCTTTGAGAGCCTGCGGCGCCGGATCAACTCTCGCCCGGACAGAAACGACCATGTCACCATTAAGCATTCTTCGCAGACATCGCGTCGCGGCCCTGTTGGGCGCTGCGCTGATCATCTCTCCCGTCGTGGTTTCCTTTGCGCAAAACACCGGCAATGCCGGCCTGAGCAACATCGTCGCGACGACGCAAACGCCGGTCGCCGGCATTACCGCCCCGAACGGCTCGTTCGCGCCTGTTGTCGCCACCGCCAAGCCGGCTGTCGTGACCGTGACGACCGTGATGAAGGCACAGCCTGGCCCGATGGGCGATGGCTCACCCTTCGACGGCAATTCGCCCTTTGACCAGTATTTCCAGCAGTTCTTCGGCGACCAGGGCATGCCGATGCCCAAGACGCCGCCGCAGCAGCAATCGCCGCGGCAGGAGGCTTTGGGCTCCGGCTTTATCGTCGGTGCGGATGGCACCATCGTTACCAACAATCACGTCGTCGACGGCGCGACCTCGATCAAGGTGACGCTGGACGACGGCACCGAACTTCCCGCCAAGCTCGTCGGCCACGACGCCAAGAACGATCTGGCGGTGCTCAAGGTCAAGGCGAGCAAGCCGCTGCCCACCGTCAAATGGGGCGATTCCGACAAGCTGATGACCGGCGATCAGGTGCTGGCGATCGGCAATCCCTTCGGCATCGGCACCACGGTCACCGCCGGCATCGTCTCGGCGCGCGGCCGTGATTTGCACAGCGGGCCGTTCGACGACTTCATCCAGATCGACGCGCCGATCAACCACGGCAATTCCGGCGGGCCTCTGGTCGATGTGAAGGGCAATGTCGTCGGTATCGACACCGCGATCTTTTCGCCCAATGGCGGCAGCGTCGGTGTCGGCTTCGCCATCCCGTCGAACCAGGCCCAAAAGGTCGTCGCCAAGCTGATGAAGGGCGGCGATATCGAATACGGCTATCTCGGCGTGCAGATCCAGCCTGTCACGCAGGATGTCGCGAGCGCCATCGGCCTCGATCATCCGGGCGGCGCGCTGGTCGCCCAAGTCACCGATGGGTCGCCGGCGGCCAAGGCGGGCATCGAGACAGGCGATGTCATCACCGGTTTCGCTGGCCAGGAGATCAAGGATCCCAAGGACCTGTCGCGCGCCGTCGCCGACGTCTCGCCCGGCAACAAGGAAACGCTGAATGTCTGGCGCAACGGCAAGGCGATGCAAATTTCGGCCGATGTCGGCCGCAACACCGACGACCAGAAGACCGCGTCGAATGACGAAGGCGGCAAGCCATCGGCCGAACAGGGCCTGCGCGTGCCGTCGCTCGGCCTTGGCTTGACGGACCTCACACCCGACATCCGCGAGCAGCTCAACCTGGCCGATAACCAGCGCGGCGCCGTGGTCGAACGTGTGAACCCGGACAAGGCGGCCTCCGCTTCCGGCATCGAGCCCGGCGATGTCATCGTCGCCGTCGACCGCACGCCGGTGAAGAGCGCAAGGCAGGCGAACCAGGCGATCGCCGAGGCCGGCAAGTCCGGCAGGAAATCGGTGCTTTTGCTGGTCGATCGCGGCGACGCGCAGATATTTGTCGCCGTGCCTTTCGCTGCCGGCTGAAAAACTTCCATGGAGCCTGCCGGCATCTCCTCCGGCAGGCTCTGCCCGCAACATTTCGGTTGCCCGCAAGGGTATCTTCGAGAACACTGCCGCGAAACCGGCAAGTGGCCTGGTCACAGGAGGCGTCTCGATGGTCACCCGCGGCTTCTTTTCCGGACGGCGTCCTCCTTCCGATACAGACGCACGCATCCCGCCGGGACAGTATCTGGAACAGGGTTTTCCGGTTCTCTCGGCAGGGCCTACGCCGCGCGTGCGCACCGAGGACTGGTCCTTCACGCTCAAGCACGGACCGCGGCCGATCAAGAAATGGAACTGGGCCGAGTTCAACGCCCTGCCGCAGAGCAAGATGACCCGCGACATCCATTGCGTGACGGCTTGGACCAAGTTCAACACGCCCTGGCAGGGCGTGCTGATCGACGACATCCTGGCGGACGCTGGCATCGAGCCGCCGAGCGCCTTCACGCTGGCGCATTCCTTCGACGGCTATTCGACCAATGTGCCGACCAAGGACCTTGTCACCGGCAAGGCGATGGTGGCCCTGCTTTACGAGGGCAAGCCGATCTCCCCCGACCACGGCGGACCGGCGCGGCTTCTGGTGCCGCATCTCTATTTCTGGAAGTCGGCCAAATGGGTGAACGGTCTGCAGTTCACCGAGCGCGACGAGCCGGGGTTCTGGGAACTGCGCGGTTATCACATCTATGGCGACCCGTGGCGCGAGCAGCGCTATTCGGGCGATCCATGAGCGCCGAACCGCAGCTGCAGTCGCCCTGGCAGGCGGCCACGATCACCCGCATCGAAAAGCGTACGCCGCGCGTCACCAGCTTCTGGTTCCAGCCGTCGCGCCCGTTTACCCATCTGGCCGGGCAGCATGTCGACGTCAGGCTGACGGCGCCGGACGGCTATCAGGCGCGCCGTTCCTATTCCATCGCCTCGGCGCCGGAGGCAGGCGCCGGCATTGAGCTCGTGATCGAGCGGCTCGACGACGGTGAGGTTTCGCCTTTCTTCCACGATGTGGCGGAGGTTGGCGACGAGATCGAATTGCGCGGACCGCTCGGCGGCCATTTCATCTGGGAGGCGAGCGACGGCGGGCCGATCCTCCTGGTTGGCGGCGGCTCCGGCGTCGTGCCGCTGATGGCGATGGTGCGCCACCGCACCTTGCAAAAGTCGGCCGCCCCGATCGCGCTGGTGTTTTCGGCACGGGTCTGGGACGAGGTCATCTTCCGCGATGAGTTGATCGGCCTCGACGACCGCCGCGACGGCTTCGATCTGGTGCTGACGCTGACGCGCGAGCAGGCCCGCCGCCCCTCCGATTATTCCCGGCGCGTCGATGCCCGGATGATGATGCAAGCGATGGAGCGGCTGTCGAAGGCGCCCCGGCTCGCCTTCGTCTGCGGCTCGAACGCGTTCGTCTCGGCCGCCGCTGAAGCCCTGATCGAAGCGGGCGTTCCGGCAGGGCTCATTCGTACCGAGCGTTACGGGGTTTGAAGCAATTCCGCGAAAGCGGTTCAACCCGAATTCAACGCGGGTCGGTCCGCGGTGCGCCTCGGCCGGCAATGCCTCCGAATCGGGTCCTGATCGGCCTCAAAATGGTTAACGGTATAGAAAAGTGACTATTAGGAGATTCTAAAATCGAACCGAACGGTTCGTTTCTGTTGACGGTGCGTGCAGGACGGGTGAACATTGGCCTTCCGATACACTTGGTGAGCCAAGCGCGACGATCAGACAACATATTGAGTTAACAACGAAAAAAATAGTTGCTAGGCATGCTTATTATAATTTCAAGATGTGGATTCATGGTCCAGCCGGAACAACTTCGTGATTGGCATCCGGCAGCCGGCTTACCCACATCGGGGCTGTCCGAACGACGCGATTTCATTCCCAAGACACGCCGCTAGACGGACGGAAAAAAAGATACTGGAGTACCAAAAATGAAAAAGATTGTTCTTACTGCCGCCGCCCTTTTGGCCATTTCCGGCAGCGCCTTCGCTGGTAGCGAAAACTACGGCTCCACCGGCGCCAATCAGCCGGCTGCCGCGGTCGACACGTCCTACACGGCTTCGACCCAGAAGTCGGAAGCGGCCGCTCAGAAGCCCGTCACCCAGGGCGCCGACCGCAACCTCTTCGGCAATAACTAACAGCCGAGCCCGGCCATGATCCAGAGATGAGGGCGTGGCCGACAGGAGACGGACGGCGGTTTCAGCCGCCGCCTCCCAATGCATGTCGCCCAAAAGTGTGCAGCGGTTTTGGGAAACGACATGCATCAGATTAAGAATTCAGGAGTAATTGAAATGAAGAAGATCGTTCTTGCCGCCGCGGCCGTTCTGGCCCTCTCCGGCGCAGCTTTTGCAGGCAGTGACAACTATGGCAACAGCGGCGTCAATCAGCCGGCCCCTGCCGTCGATACGACCCGCACCTCGTCGGTCGGCACCGACTCGCCGGTCTACAAGCTGCTGAACTCATCGAATGACGTTCAGAAGTCGGCTCCGCGGGGCAGCGACCGCAACCTGTTCGGCCACTAACGCCGCAGGTAGTGAAAAAAGGGCGGCGAGCCTGGCTCGCCGCCCTTTTTATTTGCTGAGGCGAGAAGGACGCCGGCGTCAGGCGGCCTTCGCCGCCTCGCGATGCAGGGTGAAGGAATGGCCGTCCGCGTCGAAGATGTGCAGGTCGCCGGCGCTGGCGTTCAGCCGCAAGGTCTCGCCGCGCTTGACCTCGACATTTCCGGGTAGCTTGGCCACCAGTGGCAGGTCGGCGCGACCGATGTCGACATAGATGAGCTGAACCTCGCCGAGCTGCTCGATATAATCCACCTTGCCCTCGAACAGATAATCCGCGCCGGTCGCGATCGCGAGATCCTCCGGCCGCACGCCGAAGCTCACCGCCGCGCCGTTCGCCGAGGCGGGCGTTGCGATCGGCACCGTCGCCTTGCGGTCGCCGACATGGCTCACCGCGGTCGGGTTGCCGGCCTTCTCGATCTTCGCCGGCAAAATGTTCATGGCGGGCGAGCCGATGAACTGGGCGACGAACAGGTTGCCCGGCCGCTTGTAGAGCTCCATCGGCGTGCCGACCTGCTCGACAACGCCTTCCTTCAGCACCACGATGCGGTCCGCCAGCGTCATCGCCTCGACCTGATCGTGGGTGACGTAGATCATCGTCGTGTTCGGCATCTGCTCCTTCAGCTTGGCGATCTCGATGCGGGTGGCGACGCGCAGAGCCGCGTCGAGGTTCGACAGCGGCTCGTCGAACAGGAACACTTTCGGATTGCGCACGATGGCTCGGCCGATGGCGACGCGTTGGCGCTGGCCGCCCGACATCGCCTTGGGCAGCCGGTCGAGATATTTGGTGAGCTGCAGGATTTCGGCAGCCTGCCGCACGCGCTTGTCGATCTCGGCCTTGCTTTCTTTGCCGATCTTCATCGAGAAGGCCATGTTGTCGTAGACCGTCATATGCGGATAGAGCGCATAGGACTGGAACACCATCGCGATGCCCCGCTTCGACGGCGGCACGTCGTTCACCACCTCGCCGTCGATCTTGAGCACGCCGGACGTGATCTCCTCCAGGCCGGCGATCGACCTCAGCAAAGTCGACTTGCCGCAGCCCGATGGCCCGACAAAGACGATGAACTCGCCCGATTTGATGTCGAGGTCGATGCCGTGGAGAATGTTGAGGTTGCCGTATGATTTCTTCACCTGGTCCAGCGTGACATTGGCCATAAATTCCTCCTCCCAGTGATTGTCCGTTGCAAACTCAGTCGATACGCCCGAACCAGGCGCCATACCCGCCGAGGCGGATGGGCCCGGTGCCACCTTGTCCCGAAAAGCCATGTCCCGGCAAGGGTTGCAGCGAGCCTTTGCCGAGATCGACCTCGGCAGGCTTGCTGCCGAGGTTGAAGACGCAGGCGATGCGCTCGTTGCCTTCGCGTCGCGTGAAGGCGACGGTGTCGCCGCCGCTTTCGATGAAATCGATGTCGCCCTTGCCCAGCGCCGGATGCTGACGCCGGAAGGCGAGGAAGCGCCGGTAGTGTTCGAGCAGCGAACTCGCATCGCCCTGCTGCACGTTCACCGCTTGCGAAAGATGCTTGCCCGGCACTGGCAGCCAGGGCTTGGCGGTCGAGAAGCCGCCATTGTTGGCCGCCGCTTCCCACACCATCGGCGTGCGGCAGCCGTCGCGGCCCTTGAATTCCGGCCAGAAGCGGATGCCATAGGGGTCCTGCAGGTCCTCGAACTTGAGTTCGGCCTCGCCGAGGCCCAGCTCCTCGCCCTGATAGATGCAGACCGAGCCGCGCAGCGACATCAACAGCGCCGAGATCACCTTGAGATAGGCGGCCGGATCGGCCTCGTTGGCGGCCCAGCGCGAGGCCACGCGCATCACATCATGATTGGAGAAGGCCCAGCAGGACCAGCCGTCGCTGGCGACCCGGCTGAAGGCTTCCAGCACCGAGCGCACCTTGGCGGCGCTGATCTTCTCCGGCGCCAGGAAATCGAAGGAATAGCACATGTGGACGCGCTTGCCGTCGGCGGTATAGGCGGCCACCACTTCGAGCCCGCGCTGCGAGTCGCCGACCTCGCCGACGGCGGCCTGCGCCGGATATTCGTCGAGGAGCGCGCGGAAGCGCTCGAGGAAGCCGAGATTCTCCGGCCGGCTCTTGTCGAAGATATGGTCCTGGTAGTTGTAAGGATTGACTGCCGGCGCCGTCTGGTCGTTGCGCTCTTCCGGCGGCAGCGGCGGATTGTCCTCCAGCCCCTGGCTGTGGAAGTAGAAGTTGATGGTGTCGAGCCGAAAACCATCGACGCCGCGCTCCAGCCAGAAGCGGGTGATATCGAGCAGCGCGTCCTGGACTTCGCTATTGTGGAAGTTGAGGTCGGGCTGCTCGGCCAGGAAATTGTGCATGTAATATTGCTGGCGGCTGGTATCCCACTGCCAGGCCGAGCCGCCGAAGATCGACAGCCAGTTGTTGGGCGGCGTGCCGTCGGGCCTGGCGTCCGCCCACACATACCAGTCCGCTTTTGGGTTGGTTCGGCTGGAGCGGCTTTCCTTGAACCAGGGATGGATGTCGGCGGTATGCGACAGCACCTCGTCGATCATCACCTTGAGGCCGAGCCGATGGGCTTCCGCCACCAGCGCGTCGAAATCGGCCAGCGTGCCGAACATCGGATCGACGTCGCAATAGTCCGACACGTCGTAGCCGAAATCCTTCATCGGCGATTTGAAGAAAGGCGAGATCCAGATCGCGTCGACGCCGAGCGAGGCGATGTAGGGCAGGCGCCGCACAATGCCTTTCAGGTCGCCGATGCCGTCGCCGTTCGAGTCCTGATAGGAGCGCGGATAGATCTGGTAGATCACTGCGCCCCGCCACCAGTCGCGGTCGACGGCGGGGTCTGGTCTCGAAGTCGCCTTCAAAGCCGATTGCATTGTCTCAACCTCCTTTCACCGAGCCGGCAAGCAGCCCGCGCACGAAATAGCGTTGCAGCGAGAAGAACACGATCAGCGGCACGACGATGGTCACGAAGGCCGATGTCGTCAGGATCTCCCAATTGCCGCCGCGCGAGCCGAGCAGCGCGTTGAGCTTGGCCGTCAGCACGATCTGGTCAGGTGCTGTGCCCAGGAAAACCATCGCCACCAAGAGATCGTTCCATACCCACAGGAATTGGAAGATGGCGAAGGAGGCAAGCACCGGGAAGGACAGCGGCAGCACGATCTTGACGAAGATCTCGAAGTCGCTGGCGCCGTCGATGCGGGCCGACTCCATGATCTCGCGCGGCAGGCCGGCAATGTAGCTCCTGAGCAGGTAGATGGCGAAAGGCAGGCCGAAGCCTGTATGCGCCAGCCAGATGCCGAGATAGGTCTTCGACGGCACGCCGAAGAAGGTGCCGACGCCATTGTAGAGCTTGAGCAGCGGGATCAGCGACATCTGCAGCGGCACCACCAGCAGGCCGATGATCACCGCGATCAGCAGCGCCCGACCTGGAAAGCGCATCCAGGCAAGCGCATAGGCGGCGAAGGCCGCGATCAGGATCGGGATCACCGTCGAGGGGATGGTGACCGTCAGCGAGTTCATGAACGAGCGGCCGATGCCTTCGGAGAACAGCACGGCATCGTAGTTCTCGGTGGTGAATTTCGGCGGCGCCGAGGAGGCGTAGTAGACGCGTTGGCCGCGCTCGCCCTCGAAAGCCTTCGGCGAGGCAAGCACGAAGCTGCCGTCGGCGTTCATCTGCAGGGTCACGCCATCGCCGAGATCGGCCGCCGTGCCGGCCTTGTATTGCGTCGGCGCCGCCGCCTTGACGCCGAAGGCGCTGATCTCGCGCCTGGCCCCGTCGCCGAAGATGTTGCCCTCGATGACGTATTTGCCGTCCTTCTGCGTCTGCGCGGCAGCCGCCGGCAGCCGACCGGCTTCTGTCTGGCTGGAGCTGGCGAAGGAGTTCCACCAGCCCGAGGCGATGATCTGGTCCTTGTCGCGCAGCGACGAGACGAGGATGCCAAGCGTGGGGATGGTCCAGATCGCCACGAAAACGAGCACCGCGATGTGGACGCCGAAACGGCTGGCAAAGGACTTTCCGGTCTTGGCGGTCATCTCAGTGCCCTCCCGTCTCTTTGTTGGCCTGGCGGATGTTCCAGACCATGATGGGAATGACCGCGATCATGATGATGATGGCAATCGTCGCGCCGCGGCCGAAGTCGCCGCCGCCGCGGAACATCCAGTCGAACATCAGATTGGCGAGCACCTGGCTGTTCCACTGGCCGTTGGTCATCGTCAGCACGATGTCGAACACCTTCAGCACCAGGATGGTGATAGTGGTCCAGACGACCGCGATGGTGCCCCAGATCTGCGGCACCATGATCTTCCAGAAGATCTGGAACGGGTTGGCGCCGTCGATGACCGCGGCTTCCAGCGTCTCTTCCGGAATGCCGCGCAGCGCCGAAGACAGGATCACCATGGCAAAGCCGGTCTGGATCCAGATCAGGATGATCATCAGGAAGAAGTTGTTCCAGAACGGCAGCGAGATCCACACCTGCGGCTGGCCGCCGAAATACTGGATGATGGCGTTGAGCAGGCCGATCTGGACCTGGCCTTCGCCGCGATACTCGTAGATGAACTTCCAGATCACGCTGGCGCCGACGAAGGAGATCGCCAGCGGCAGGAAGATCAGGCTCTTGGCGATCGTGCCCCACCAGATCTTGTCGGTGAGCACGGCGATGATCAGCCCGAGGAAGGTGCAGGCCGCCGGCACCACCGCCAGCCAGAGAATATTGTTCAGGATCGAGTTGCGGAAATCGTGGTCGCCGAACGCCCACTCGTAGTTGGCAAGGCCGACAAAGTTGACGCCGCCGCGGTCGAGGAAGGACAGCCTCAGCGTCTCGATCACCGGATAGATCAGGTAGATGGTCAGGATGATCATCGCCGGGCCGACGAACAGCCATGGCCGCACCAGCCCCTGCCGGCGCAGATTGTCGACGGCAGCCGTGCCGGAGACACCACGCGAGGGGAAGATGACGTCAAGCAGTTTGTTGGCGCCCCAGAAATAGGCGACACAGCCGCCGACGCCGATGATGATGACGAATATGGCCGAGAAAATCTGAGCCGCCATGGGTCCCTCTCCCTGCGCATGACCGGCCAGGCGTGCCTGGCGATCGGATGCGCCGACTTTCAGTTATTCGGAACAATCGAACGCGAAAGCTTCCGGCTGCGCCGCCGGTCGGATCCGGGCCTTAGCCCGGATCCAGTAGGAGGATCAGGAAGGTCTGACTTGAGCCGCCACAGGCGGCCTACTTGATTGCATCCCAGCTCTTCTGGATATCGGCGGCGACGTCCTGCGCGGGCTTGCCGCCGACCAGGTCGATCATGCCGGTCCAGAAGGAACCCGCGCCGATCTTGCCGGGCATCAGGTCCGAGCCGTCGAAGCGGAAGGTAGAGGCGTTGGCCAGGATGTCGCCCTGCTTCTTCAGCGCCTCGCTGGCATAGGCTTCCTTGTTGACCGCCTTGAACGGCGTCACGAAACCGCCCTGGGCCATCCAGATCTCATGCGCCAGCGGCATCTTCAGGAATTCGATGAAGGCGCGCGCGGCCTTGGAGTCTTTGGTGATCATGGCCAGCGTGCCGGCGCCGAGCACCGGCGTGCCAAGATCGGGTTTGGAGGCATAGGGCGGATAGTAGAAGAAGTCGGCGTCCTGGCCGAGCTTCTTGCCCTCGGGAAAGAAGGTCGGGATGAAGGATGCCTGCTTGTGCATGTAGCACTTCGGCGGCACCGAGAAGAGGCCCTTCGGGCTGTCGCGGAAGTCGGTCGCCGCGACCGCCTTGGCGCCGCCGTCGACCATCTTGTCGTCGGTGGCGATCTTGCCGAAGATGTCGATGGCGTTGACCACCGCCGGGTCGTTGAACGGGATCTCGTTCTTCACCCACTTGTCGTAGACGTCGGGGGTCTGGGTGCGCAGCATGATGTCCTCGACCCAGTCGGTCGCCGGCCAGCCGGTGGCGCCGCCGGAGCCCAGCCCGATGCACCAGGGCTTGCCGCCATCGGCGATGATCTTCTTTTCGAGGTCAGCGAGCTCTTCCTGCGTCTTCGGCACCTTGTAGCCGGCTTCCTCGAAATTGTCCGGCGAGTACCATACCAGCGATTTCACGTCGGCCTTGTAGGGGAAGGCGAAGAAGCCGGGCTTGCCGTCCTTGTCCTTGAAGGTGCCGAGGTCGACCCACGACTGGCCGGCGCCGTAATTGTCCTTCACCCATTTGGCGGTGTCGTCGCCGAGCGGGGTGAGCAGGCCCTTGGAGGCCAGGTCCTGGATGAGGCCGGGCTGCGGCAGCACGGCGATGTTGGGCGGGCTGCCGGCCTGGGTGTCGATGACGATCTGCTGTTCGTAGTTCTCGGACGAGGAGTATTTGATCTCGGCGCCTGTGGCTTCCTGGAAGTATTCGAGCACGGTGCGCACCAGGCCCTCGTCCTCGCCGCGCCACGGCCCGAAGATGGTCAGCGTCTCGCCCTTGAGGTCGACTTTCTTGAGCTCGTCGTAGTTCGCCCAGTGGAAGCGCGGGTCCTCGCCCGGCTTGAATTTCAGTTCGGCTTGTGCCGGCAGGCTGAAAGCGAGCGCGGCGAATGCGGCGCCCAAGAGAAGCATTTTCTTCATCGCAATTCCTCCCAGTGGTCAAAACAGTTCGGACGAAACCTCCATCTCGTCCGCCGACGCCCGCGGAACAGTGACTCAGCGAGAAGGCAACCGCAACCTTTCGGAGAGTCTTCCAAAGCGCTTTGGCTGATTTGATCTCGCCATTGAAATTACCAGAAGTCAAGAGGGTTGCGGTACTAATCGATTTAAATTCAGGCAATGGGCGTCAGAAATGTGCGCTGCAGCATAGTTTTTTGGCGCTGCCGCAGCTGTTTTGCTTCAAACTCAGCCGCGCCAACATTAAAGTCGTCAAGGCTGACCCAATTGTCGGATCGATTCAAATTGAAAGCGCTTTGAGGCTGGAGGCCTCCGATGAACCTCAAGCAACTCTCGCATATGCTGTCGCTGTCGCAAACCACGGTGAGCCGGGCGCTGAACGGCTACCCGGAGGTCAGCGAGGAGACGCGGCGCCGCGTGATGGATGCCGCCAAGCGCCATGGCTATCGGCCGAACCCCAGCGCGCGGCGCCTCGCCACCGGCAAGTCGGGCATGATCGGCTATGTGCTGCCGACCGGCAATGCCGTCGACATCGACCCGCATTTCGTCGAGTTCCTGTCCGGACTCGGCGACTATGCCCGCTCGCACGAGCTCGACCTCGTGCTCTCGCCGGCCGATGCCGACGACCAGGAGACCACCTATCGGCGCATCGTCGCCAACCGGCAGGTCGACGCCGTCTACATCTCCTCGCCGCGCCCCGCCGACCGGCGGCTGGCGCTGGTCAACACGCTGGGCATCCCTTTCATCGTCCATGGCCGCAGCGAGGGTTTCGATTTCGATTATCCCTATCTCGACATCGACAATGAAGGCGCCTTCCACGAAGCGGCGAGGCTTCTCGTCCAGCTCGGCCACAAGCGGCTGGCGCTAATCAATGGCGACGACCGCGAGACCTTCGCCATTCACCGCGAGCGCGGCGTGCGCCGGGCGCTTGCCGCGAGCGGCCTGACGCCTGGCGAGCGCCACATCTGTTCGTTGACCATGACCGAGGAGAACGGCTACCGCGCCGCCCGCCGCCTGCTGGAAGAGAGCGAGCCGCCGACCGCGATCGTCTGCTCCAGTCTGATCATGGCGCTGGGTGTGGTTCGCGCCCTACGCGACCTCGGCCTGACCATTCCTAGCGACCTGTCGCTGGTCGCCCATGACGACGTCTTCCCCTGGCTGCGGCCGGAAAATTTCCCGGTGCCGCTGTCGACGACGCGTTCCTCGATCCGGCTCGCCGGCGCGCGCATCGCCGAGCGCCTGGCGGCGCGAATATCGGGGTTGGAAGAAGGCGCCCGCGGCGAGGTCTGGCCGGTCGATCTGGTGGTGAGGGGGTCGGTTGCTGGCGCGCCGGGCTAGGTCAACACTTCAATCGTTCGGAGCGACAGAGTTCGACCCGTTCCCGTCCGTCCGGAATTTGCGTAAGAACAAATACTTAGAGCGGGTCAGGGATCCCATCAAACGCTGAACCGCTGGCCGGGCACTTGGATCGTCCGGTTCTGGCGCTGCGCTTCGATGGGTCGGCAGAACGTCGTCGGAATAGATACAAGCGAGCGTCGGCGCCGCTTCTGAACCGCATTGTCAGAGACCGTCTTCTTCGTGCCATTGACTAATTCGCTGGCGCCAGCCTCTGGATCGCTTTGGTCCACACCCATAGCGACCCTGATCCGTAACGGATAAGGCCGTACGAGGCCTTGCTCTTGTACCGGCGTGTGATGGCGTTGGTCGCCGGATCGATCTGCAATGCCGCGATGCTGCGAGGAATGGATAGCCAGACATAACCACCCCCGAAGGCAATTTCGCCGGTGTTGCTGGCGGCTCCTGTGTCAATCGTCGCCTGAACCCTGGGATTGTGTGCATCGATCCGCTGGACAGTGCCGTCGCCAAGATTGACGACCCAGATCGAATTGGCGCCGGACGTCAACATTTTTGGAGACTGGTTGAGCTTCGTCGTCGAGACGATCGCATTGGTCTTAGGATCGATCTGGTAGAGTTCGCCATTAGCCGTGCCCGTCACCCAGACGCTGCCGTAGGCTACGGTCACACCAGCCGAAGATGACGGGAGCGATATTCTCGCTGCGACGGCACCATTTCCTGCATTTAGTCGCGTCAGCGTCTTTTCCAGATTCTCCGCCGTGACAACCCAGACCGCACCCTCGCCTACACCGATAGTGCCCTGTGACGAGAGCATTTGCGCCGAGAATGCCGCGACTACGGTGTTAGTCGCAGGATCAGCCTTGAAGATCACGCCCTTGCCGACGTCTGGAACCCAAACGGCACCTTCGCCCACGGCAATGCCGCGCTGTCTCGCCGTCCCGCCATCGAGGCTGATTTCCGTGATCGAATTGTTAGCTGCGTCGACTCGAAGCAGATTGCCGCCGTGGGTCGCCCAAAATGAGCCGAAGCCAAACTCCGTGGTGTCGGTGTAACTGGCCAGGAGCGGGAATTCGGCTTCGACCGCCAGGGTTTCGATCGGCACATCTTCAAGAGCCCAGCACCCGCTCGACGAGAGCCAGTAGAACAGCGCTGCAGCGAAGAATCCGCTCGTTCTCATTTCCTCTCATACATAGCGGTCATGCGCACAACGGCAATGTGGTCGGTTCAGCGCTCCGGTTTTTCCGAGTCAATCATCATTTGCCACCGCTCATTTCAGAGCATCGCCTGGCTGCACAAAAGCGTGGCACGAGCCATGGCTGTCGAGCGAACGCCACGCGTACTGTTTGAACTTCCGCGATTGTGAAGGGTTACGGATGCCGGCCCTC
>NZ_JHQR01000293.1 GCF_014843825.1 Mesorhizobium silamurunense | reverse complement strand
AACCGCCGGCGTGTCGGGCTCCGCCGCGACCCTAGCCCCGACTTCCGCCAGGGTGGTGGGCGCAGGCGCGGTCTTCACGGGTTCGGGGCGTGTCTCGGCGCTCGCGACCGCCGGATCGGACGCCGCGAGCTGGGCCTGTATCTCCGCCAGACTCACCGGCTTCCTGGGAGCGGATTCCGCGTTCAGCTCGGAACGGAAGGCGTCAACGTCGGCGGTCGGCGCCGCCGGCTGAAGGTCCTGGCGCAAGTCTGCGCTGTCGGCCGTCGGCTGCTTGCGGCCGGTATCGCTGTCCTCGATGATCCTCCGGATGGAAGCAAGTATCTCTTCCATGGAAGGTTCGCGCTGTGCGCTGCTTGCCGTCGCCATCGTCACATCCGCCGCCCTTGTGACCCATTGCAGATTTCGATTCCGGCCGGGCCGAAAATTCGAATCAATAGCGACAGCGTAACCGACCGATCGTCATCCGAGAATCCCCAATCTGGGGAGACGTTGGATTTCAACAGATTAGCTGCCTCGGCCGCCAGCAGCCGGCCGGCTGGCTTTTCAAATGCAAAAGCGCCGCGCATCCCTCGGACACGCAGCGCTTTTGCAGTTTACAAAGAATCAGCGGCCGTCCGGCGTGCGCAGCCCGATCCACTTGTCCTTGACGGCGTTGTAGTGCTCTTCCGGCTTGTATGTCGCGACCTGCAGGCCGAGCCGCTCGGCCGACAGCCGGCCGAGCGCCGACAGGATGGCGTAGCTCGCCACGACGACATCGCGCTCGGAACTGGCCTGGTTGATCTTGGCGGTGATGACGGCATTCTGCGCGTTGAGCACGTCGAGCGTGGTTCGCTGGCCGACATTGCGCTCCTCGATGACGCCGTTGAGCGCCAGTTGCGCGGCGGCGATCACCTGCCGGTTGGCATCCACGCTTTCGCGGGCAGCGGTGTATTGCGTCCACGCCGAGGCCACGGCCTGGCGCACCTGGTCGCGGCTGACGTCGACCTCGATGCGTGCCTGGCTGAGCGATTCCTTCGATTGGCGAACCAATGCCGAGGTGCGGCCGCCCGAATAGATCGGCACGGTGAGCGTTGCGCCGATATTGGCCGAATTGGTCGTCCCTTCGGACGACGACGACGCAAAAGCGCCAGGGGTGGTGTTGCGATACTGGCTTGATATCCCAGCACTAGCAGAAAGCTGTGGCAAAAGTGCCCCTTCGGCCGACTTCACCGAAAACGCCGCGGCGTCGACGAGATGCTCGGTGGCAAGGATTGCCGGGTGCTCCGCGGCGGCAATGGTGAAAGCCGAATCAAGGCTCGACGGCAATAGCTTCGCCAGCGGCGCGGGTGCCCTGAGCTTGCCCGGTTCGTCGCCGATTATCTGGTGGTAGGTCGCTGCACTGGCCAGCGCCGTCGCACGAGCTGCGCTAAGCTGGGCCACCGCCGTGGCGCGCGAGGCATCGGCCTGCGCGACGTCGGTGCGGGTGCCCTCGCCGACCTCGAAGCGCGACCGTGCGGCGCGCGCCTGCTCGGTCAGGAACTGCAGGTTCTGTTCGGTCAGCACCGCGACCTGACGGTCGCGAATCACATCCATATAGGCGCTTGCCGCGTTGAACAGGATGTTCTCCTCGGTATTGCGCAAACTTTCTTGCGAGGCGCTGACCTGCGCCTCGGCGGCGGCGACATTGTTCTTGGTCTGGAAACCGTCGAACAGCGTCTGGTCGATCTCAACCCCAAAGTTGCCTGTGGTTATATTTAAGGTTTGACCCAGCCGGTTGGCGTGGCTGCTTGTGTAATCGATGCTTGCCGATCCCTTGATCGTCGGGCGGTAACCCGACTTGGCGATGGCCACACCCTCGTCGGTGACACGAGTGCCGGCGCGGGCGGAGTTCAGCTGCGAGTTGTATTGATAGGCCTTGGCGAGCGCGCCGGTAATTGTTTCGGCGGATGCGGCCAGCGGCGACAGCGCGGTCGCCGAAACAAGCATGGCTACTAGAAAAGTCTTGTGTAGGGGCGGCACGTATTATCCCTCATTCGTTTTGCACGGGAACCACGCCACGCCAGCCTACCCTTTCGGATCAGCCCGCGCCGCGCTATTTCTCGTTCCCCCGCTGACTGCCCCCGAAAATCCCCGGAAAAGCAAATCAGCAACGATTGTTCAAGCGCAAGCGATCATGACCACGCCTTCGCTGCAAGGCAAAACCGCTTAAAATTCGAACGCATGGACACGTTCGAAGCCCGGTAGTGGCTTAATTGCCGCATTAAATGCCCGTCTTCCGGTTACAACCCCCCCGGCTTTGAAAAATAGCCGGGCCACGCCAGAGTTGCCCTGCCCCTCGACCACAACCAGCCGTCCGTCCTCGGCGAGCTGGTCGAGCAGTGCCGCCGGCACCTCCTCGACGCTGCCGCCAATGAAGATGACATCGTAGGGCGCCTTCGCGGCATGACCTTGCGGCAACGGCCCGGTCACCACCGTCACGTTCTGGCAATCCAGCGCCGACAGCGTCGACTTCGCGGCTTCGGCCAGCGTCGGGTCGCTTTCCAGCGCAACCACCGATTTTGCGATTCGGGAAAGCAGAGCGGCCGAATAGCCGGTGCCGCAGCCGACATCGAGCACCGAATCGCTGTCGCTGACTTCAGCCAGTTGCAAAAGCTTGGCGAGCGGCGACGGTTCCATCAGGTAGCGGGCACCGCCGCCATTGACGCCGCCGGAAACACGGATGTCCCCGTCGATATAGGCCAGGTCCCGCTGCCCGGCACCGACAAAAGCCTCGCGCGGCACGGAAAGCATGGCTTCGATCAGCGGCGCGCTGGTCACATCGGTGGTGCGGATCTGGCCATCGACCATCTTCACGCGGCGTTCGGAGAAATCAGCGTCCATGTTCCAACCAACCCGCTTTCCGCGCCCAATTCGCTACCCGCGCCCAATGCATTCCCAGGCAAAGTCCGCGGGCAAATTCGACCGGACCTGGCGCTCCGGCGCGACAGCGCCGGAGTCCGGGCATTGGAGGCCTCGCCCGGAATCGAACCGGGGTGCAAGGATTTGCAGTCCTCTGCGTAACCACTCCGCCACGAGGCCTTCCATGCTCCCGGCGTTCCGAGCGAACTCATTATGTTGGCGGGAAAAGGTCGTCAAGCACCGGCAAGTCATTCCCGGCGCTTTCCATACGTCATCTGAGACAGTGGTTGCCAATCGCTTGCGGCCGGTCCCGACGGTGCTTCCGCAGCTCGCCAACCGCCTCCTGGCAAGCGCTCAATCGGGCCGGCGGCGGCGTTGCCACCAGACGACGAAGCGCCGCCTGTGGCGACGCACCAGCGCAAATTCGTAGGACAGCACCAGCAAGCCGAGCGGAATCATCCAGAAACCGAGAATCGGCAGAAAGCCCAGAATCCCGCCGACGGTGAGCAACACGCCGATAGCGATCCGCAATGCCCGCGAGCGCGGCATCGCGAACTCACGGCCGAATACCGTGATCTTCCGCGCCGGGCCGTTATCGTCGTCAGCTGCCGTCATTCAAACCAGATCCCATCTGCGCGGCCGAAGCCATCGATATCAAAGGCAGCAACCGGCCGCTTTGTTCCGCACCAGTGTGAAGCCGTTCATATGTGGGCACGCCGGAGCGATGCCACAAATGGCCGCACGAGAAACTGGAGAAAAAATGCGAATTGCTGCTTTGCAAAGCCGAAAGGTGTTTGCTATAGGCTGCGCCACTCACATCAGAGCCTCCGTTCCCCGGTAGCTCAGTGGTAGAGCAACCGGCTGTTAACCGGTTGGTCGCTGGTTCGAATCCGGCCCGGGGAGCCACTTCAGTACGGTCCATTCTGGACACATAGGTTACGG
>NZ_JHQR01000294.1 GCF_014843825.1 Mesorhizobium silamurunense | reverse complement strand
ATCCCCGTCCGGCTTTTGCGAAATGCGCACGTCTGAGATGCCGGGAGCCCGAGTCGTGCCTTCTCGCTTATGGCGAAGGAGGTTGCATCCGTCTCCGATTCGAATGCCTTAATAGACACAACACCGTCTTCGATGACGCGCACGTAATGCCGATTCTCGAGGTTTTCGATCTCGAGGTTTTCGATTTCGACGGAATTCCTCACGATTGACTTACTCATAGCCAGTTCATTCCTAAGAAGCCAGCCGGCTCGCGGCCTAACGTTTCCGTATTTTCGAATAGTATGATAACAAGAGCGGTGATTGCAAGGACTGCTTCGACAACAATTCAATCACTTCCTAAGTTACGAACGTAGGCCCGTCAGCCACGACTTCGTCTCCTTCTCGGAGTTCCATGACCAGTTCTACAAGCGGGCCACGGTCCCAAAATTCATCGGACTGAAGTCTAGTAGGAAGAGATTTTTAACACGGCCTAGTTTGCCCCCGCTTCTGACCTGCAATCGCCTGGACGGCGGCGGTGAGCGTGGCCACGGCATTAGGCGATGCCTGTCGCTGCGAGACGTACGAGCGCATTCGCGTCGCCATCAAGCGTGCAAGCGCATAACGGCGGACTAGATCATGTCGCATGCTTTCGGTCCGCGATCGAACCGTGCCGCGACCACGGTGACCTTGGAGCATGCAGGTGACAAGACGCTGCTGTCCTGCACGAACTCTATCCCCGAAGGAAGCGCTCGGCGGGTGGGATGCCGAGCAGTTCGAGCAGTTGGACAAGTTTATCGTTACGCTGGGTGCGAGCGCTGGACGATCATAAAGTCGTCAATCTCGCGGTCGGCCGCCTAGCTCTTTACTACGCGGAAAAGAACCCCGACGAGGTCGTCGAGGTCCTGGACGACGCCGAAATAGGCTGGCACCCGGCCCCGTAATAGACCCTGTCCGCTCTTGGAGATCGGCGAACGCAGCTTTGACGCCGCGGATCCATTTCCCGCGCGCTTCTCCTCGATGTTCGTTCGTACACCGCTGAATCGACCGGATAATGTGCAAGTACATCATCAGGCATCGTCCTGGTAGAGCTCGATGGGGAGTCCATCGGGATCGGCAATGAAGGTAAACAATCGCCCGGTGTAGGGATCTGTTCGGATGGGCTCTACATCGACGCTTTGCGCCCGAAGCAGATCGGCGGTTGCCTCTACCGAGGCGACCGAGAATGCAATGTGTCGTAATCCACATGCCTCAGGCTTAGTGGATCGGCTTGGTGGCGCTGGAAAACTGAACAGCTCGATCTGTATAGAACCTCGCTGCAAGCCGCACTTCCAAGATTGTCTTTCAGCGCGCCAGTTTTCGGCGAGGACGACGAAACCGAGCTTGTTGGTGTAGAACTGCTTGGACGTCTCGTAGTCAATGCAGATGATTGCAACATGATGGACAGCCGGGAGCATCAAATTGGTCTCACACAAACGTCGATGACGGCGACGCAGTAGAGTCGCATCGGCTATGCCATTCGCGCAACTGGAATAAAAGCCGACTTTGCGTCCATCATAGTGCCGCCGGCTTTGCGAACAACACGCAGTTTTTCAGAAGTGTGTGGATGCACTCCAGGGCCAGATGGAAGGCTTGGAGCCGACATCTGACCCTCAATGCGGTCAATGGTTGCCGGTGCTGCAATCTTGGCAATGGATGCCTCAGCCGGGGAGTTCGGAAAGTTCGTCAGCCGCTTCCTGAAAACCTTGCGCCGCAGCTCGCTCGAGCCAAAGACGGCCAGTTGCCGTGTTGTGCTCTCCGGCAATGCCTTTCAAGAGATATCGGCCGAGCATGAGTTGGGCCTGTCCGTGCCCGCGCTCAGCCGCGGCCGCAAACCATTTCTGCGCCGCCATGTGGTCGACCGGCAGTCCCTCGCCGGAGCTCTGCAGTGCGCCGAGAGCAAACATTGCGCCGGCATGACCGTCGGCAGCAGCCCGTTGGAACAGCTGCACTGCGGCCTCCGGAGAACGTTTGCCTCCGCTCCCGTTGAGCAGCATCTCAGCAAGCGCCACTTGCGCATCGAGCATGCCACCGTCGGCCGCCTCGGCAAACCAGGCGCGGGCCTGTTGCGCGTCGGCGGCCACGCCGCGCCCGTCCCTGAGAATGCGTGCATACATGTACTGGGCTTCGGCCACGCCTTCAGCCGCGCGCCTTAGCCATTGCGCCGCCTGACTTTCATCCCGGTGTACGCCGACGCCCTTGGCGAAACAGATGCCGAGGTTGAAGGCGGCGACAAGGTCGCCTGATAACGCGGCGGCCTCGAACCATCCCGCTACGCTCGTGGTATCGTCCGGCTCGCCGGCCCCCTGGAGAACGAGATTGGCCAGGTCGACTTGGGCTGCCCGGTTCCCGCTGCTTGCGGCAGTGCGCAGCCAGCGCGTTCCCTCTTGCTCGTCCCTGGCAACACCGTTTCCCGTCAGGTAGAGAGAGGCTAGCGCACGCGCAGCGGCCTGGTGCCCCCCCTCGGCCGCACGACGATACCAAATTGCAGCCTCTGAAAAGTCCGGCGGCCGACTCTTCACGTAACGATCGCCGAGGAGATTCGCTGCTTCGAAGTTACCCGCCAATGCCGCACGTCGCATCCACGCCTCTCCGGCCACTGGATCCTGATCGCCGAGGCTCCCGTCGACAAGCGCCAAACCCAATCGAAACTGGGCGGCAGGAAGGCCTTTTTCCGCAGCTGACTGGTATAGCCGCGCTGCGCCAGCAAGGTTCCCTGTGACACCGAGGCCATGTTCGGTGAGGATCGCGAGAAGATAGATTGCTGTCGGCAAGCCGGCGTCTGCCGCCCGCCGGACCTCATCGGCAATCCTGGTTCGGTCGGCCAACAAACCCCGCCTTGCCAGCGAAAGGGCAAAACCAAGGCTTCCTTCGGCGCAGCCGGCCGCGGCCGACCGCTCGTACCATCTGTACGCAGCATCGGCGTCGCGCATTGGTTCGGGACCATTGGTAAGGATGTAGCCGAGGAGTGCCTGGCCGGTCGCGGAGCCGGCCTCGGCCGCCTTCGTGGCAAGGTCGAGCGCTGAGGCAAAGTCTGGCTCGCTCGTGGTATCCTCTACGAACAAGCGTTCCGATGGGGAGCCCTTGTCAGCTCCGGCTGTCGCCAGCCCGGTCACATAGAGTGCAGCGAGGAGCGCCTGCGCATCACCGCTCCCGTGATCCGCTGCTCGCCGCAGCCAGCGCGTCCCCTCTGCCCGGCTCGGCGGAACGCCGGAACCTTCGAGATAGCAACGAGCGACCCGATACTCGGCATGGGCGATTCCCGCACGCGCAGCCGTCGCGAACAACGGAAAGGCCTCCGTGGGCTTGCCACTTTCAGAAAGCTGGATCGCCCGGCGCAATGCTATCGACGGGTTAGCCAAACCAGTCAGGCGATCCAGAAATGTCATCGATGCCAGCCTTTGACTGCTCCAGTTCCTGTCGAGCTGCAGACTACGGCTCGCGCATCGCTTCCTGACCGATCGGCAGCATCACCCCAAGAATGTATTTGAGCACCGTGCGCCGGCCGACCTGAACGTCGGCGGTCACCGGCATGCCGGGGGTGAGGGCAAACCCGGCGGGTACGTCATGCAGCGCGACCTGATCAATGGAAATGCGCGTCCGATAGAACGGTTCTGCATTCGAGGGCAGCATTGCCAGCGAACTGTCTGGATCGCGGGCTTGCTCCTGAGCCGAGAAGGAATCCGGACTGAGCGTGCGCACGGTGCCGTGAGCAAGGCCGTATTGCGAATAGGGGAAAGTGTCGAACTTGATGACGACGGGATCGCCTACATGGACGAAACCACTACTGCGGCCGACGACATTTGTTTCGATCTCGAGCGGCGCCTTGGCTGGCACCAGCGTGATCAGGCGCTCGCCCGACTGCAGGACCGAGCCGACCGACACCTTTGCCACAGACTGGACAATGGCATCTCCTTCGCTTTTCAACTCGACCAGTTGCTTGCGGAGCTTTGCCTTGTTGAAGAGTTCGCGAGCGTCGGACATGCGAGAACTCGCCTCCGACAGACCTTGCGAGACTTCCGCGCGCCAGCCTTGAATGTAGCCGGCGCGGTCGGCGGCTACCGCGGCCTGCTGGCGCCTGGCGGCTTCCGCTGTCTGCACGGCGTTGCCGAGCGCCCGGGACATTTCGGCCGAATTGTCCTCGGCAAGCAGAGTATTGAGGCGGCTCCCGACCTGCCTTTCTTCCAGCTGCTTGCGCATCTCTTCTATCGAGGCCGCGACGGAGAGCCGCTGCCGGTAGCCAGCGGCATCAGATTGCGCGCGCGAGATCACCGAACTGAGTTCATCGCTTTGCCGGTCGAAGTTCTCCAGCTTGGCGTCGTAGACCGCCTTGCGGCGCTCGAAGATTGAGGCCTGCAGGGTCCAGCTGGGGTCGAGGCCGTCATAGTTGAAGACCTTGCCGTCGGCCTCCGCCTTCAACCGTGCCACTTCGGCCTCAAGCGTAGAGACCTGCATAGCCAGCGCCTGCAAGTCTGCTGAGGCGAAGGTCGAATCGAGGCGTGCCAGCAATTGACCGGCCTGCACATGCTGTCCTTCGCGCACTTCAATCGAGCGGACAATCGCCGTCTCCAGCGGCTGCACTATGATGTTGGGCGATTGTGAAACCACGAGCCCTCTCGTGGTCACCACCTGGTCGACCGGTATCAGTCCTGCCACGGCGATCAAGACGATCACCAGGCTCGAAATCATCCATACGATGCCGCGCGCCGCCCGAGGAATCGGTGCATTCGAGACCGCTGTCGACGGCCATTGAAACTCGAGTATGGCCGGCGTCGTCGGATCGTTCGTTTTCGCTCGGCGCCAGCGGGCCTGGCGGATGGTGAGCGAGGTGCTACTCATGGCTTACCGGACCTCGAACCCAAGTCATCTTTGGCGAGAACGACCATTTCAATCTCCATCCCGCTGCGGCACGACATCATCAAACCAATCGAGGCGGCACGGCCGCCGGGCGGCCGCCGCGGGTGTCCAAGTGCCGGTTCTGCTGCGACCACAGCTGGCGATAGACGGCGCATCGTTCGAGCAAGATCGTGTGCGATGCGACGTCGAGGACCTTGCCCTGCTCCATAACCAGGATCTGATCGCACTCGGTGAGCGAGGACAGTCGATGCGAGACGATGATCATCGTGCGCCCGCTGGCGATGCGCATGAGGTTGGCACTGACGACCGCTTCGCTTTCCGGGTCGAGAGCACTGGTCGCCTCGTCGAGAATGAGGATGGTCGGATCGTGGATGAGGGCGCGCGCAATCGCCAGCCGTTGCTTTTGACCGCCCGACAGGTTGGGCGAACCTTCCTCGATGTAGGTGTCGTATCCGTTCGGCATCCGTTCGATAAATTCTTCGGCGCCGGCCAGATGCGCGGCACGCATGGCGTCGGACAGCGTCAAGCCTGCGCGCCCGGCGATGATGTTGTCGCGGATCGACCCGCGGAACAGGAAATTGTCCTGGAGGACCACGCCGAGCCCTTGGCGAAGGTGACGCAGGTTGATTTCCTTGAGGTCGACGCCGTCCAGCTTGAGGAACCCGCTGTAATCGCGGTTGATCCCCTGGAGCAGACGCGCGATGGTCGATTTTCCCGACCCGCTCCGTCCGACAATGCCGAACATCGTCCCAGCCGGAATGTGGAAGCTGACCCGATCGAGCGCTGGCGTCTTGGTACCGATATAGCTGAATGTCAGATCGCTGAATGTGACTTCGCCGACGAGCCTTGGTCTCAGACCGAGGGAGTTCGAACTCGTCTCCAACGGCCGGTTAAGGACGGATGCCGCCTCGCCGATTGCCGCCCCCACCTCCTCGTAGTCTTCGATCAGTCGCACCAACCCGACCAACGGCTGCGCGACGCGTTGGGAGATCATCATGAAGGCGAACAGACCGCCGACCATGTAGCCGGAACTGTCGTTCATCGCGAGATAGGCGCCAATCAGCATGGTGCCGAGCACCATCACGCGTTCAATTGGCGTAACCAGGGTCTGCGGCCAGCTGGCGAACTGCCCGAAGGACAGACGCGCCCTTCCCGCCTCCGCTACCCGCTCGTCCCAAAGCGCCTTGCGTTGCGGCTCGAGGCCTAGCGCCTTCACGGTCTTTATGCCGACAACAGTTTCGCCCAATGCTGCCGACTTCCAGGTCTCGGCGTCGATCACGCGCTGGTACCTCCGGCGTAGTGGCTTGAGGAAGGCGAGGATGATCAGCATGATCACCGCTGCGCAGGCAACGACGATCCAGGCAAGCTTGACGTTGATATAGAACATCACCGGCAGCAGCACGCAGAGTGTGATCAGGTCCAGGAACGTGCTGAGCAGTTTGCCCGTCAGAAACTCGCGGATTCGATAGACCTGGGCGAGGTGGTACATCGTCTCGCCAGCCGGATGGCGCTCGAAATAGTCGAGCGGCAGACGCAGGAGCCGGCTGAAAACGTGCAGCTGGAGCTTGGTGTCCAGACGGGCTCCGACGACGTTGATGATCAGTCGCCGCGCGTGGCCCAGCAGCGTCTCGTAGGCGAAGACGACGGCGACTATGGCCGACAAGAGTAAAAGCGTCGAGACACTGTTGAACTGCAATACCTTATTGACCACCGTCATGACGATGAGCGGCGGCAAGATGGTAAGGACGCTGAGCGTGAACGAAGCGATGGCGACGTCGCGAAGCGGCCGGCTTTCGAGCCGCACCAGTTCGGCGAGCCAGCGAAGCGTGAAAGGCGCATCGGCGGCAACATAGGATCGCGCGTTTCGCAGCAGCACCGCCTCGCCCGTCCACACCTGCGACAGCCGCAGCTCATCGACGGCGGTGGATTCACCATCGTCGGGCGCGTCCGCACTTTTGAGGAAGACAACGTTGCGCTCGGCGCTCGCCCCGGTGAGGAGACCAGCGCCGCCATCGCTGAACAACAGAACGACCGGTCCGGTCTCCTGAAAGCGCAACAGATGAGACCAGCGAACGCGCACTGCCCGAGACCACATGCCGCCGTTCTGCGCCCATTCGGACAGGTCGGTGGCGCTTGGAAACGGGCCTGCGCACGCCGCCCTGAATTCATTCGGATCGAGTTCGATACCGTGGTAGCGGGCAACCCGGAGGACCGCCTTGAGGCGCGGCCCGACCTGGTCAAACTCGGCGGGGCCACCGGGGCTCCGCCCCACTTCACTGACGCCTCTGGCCATGCCGGTCGGGTCGGCCGCGGTTCCGGCACGTATCTCCACAGGCTGGATTTCAGCACTACCAGGAATGTTCACCATGGACTCCCCTTCGGGCAGGCAGGCGATGGTTCAACATTGCCCGGGGCGGACCATTCCCGCCGGAATTTCTGGTGGCACTGATCATACTCCGCCCCGGTCGGTCGCACGAGCCCCTTGACCATTCGGAAACGCCGGACGCGCCGGCCTTGCCTTCCCGCAAAGCCCGCGCGACCGCTTCTCAGCTTTCGACCGGTTTCTGTCGTCGTCTGTCCGGTCGCCATTCCTGCTCACTCATGCTCAGTCATGCGGCTTCAGAATATCCTTCAACGCCTTCTTCACTGTGTCGTCGCTGTTGGCGTAGCCCGCACCCTGCTTGGTCTGATCCGAGGTCAGGTCGGTGCTTGCACCCAACGGCTTGTTCTGGTTCTGACCAAATCCCCTGATCGTGTTGAGAACATTCAGGAGGTCGGTCGTCACCGAACCGGCGGCCAGGCTAACAAGCTGCCGGAACGACGCATGGCTGACGGCATCACTGTCGGTCGAGCCGGATTGCAGGAACTGCGTCGTGTCCTTGAGCCCGAGCGAGCTGGCGGTGACCGCGGCGGTGTGATTGTCAGGCGGGCCATCGGCATCAGTGCCATCGTTGGGATGTCCCTTCCCAGGATTGCTGCTGTCGCTGTGGTCAGGATCGTTGCCGCCACCGTTGTTGCCATGGTGGTGATCACCGGTCTCGCCGCCGGGGCCGGTCGCTCCGGTCGGGCCAGTTGCACCGGCTGACCCGGTCGCGCCTGGGGCACCTGTCGCTCCGGTCGAGCCGGTCG
>NZ_JHQR01000290.1 GCF_014843825.1 Mesorhizobium silamurunense | reverse complement strand
GGTGCGCATGGCGATCTGCCGGCCGCCGACCGCGCTCGCCAGCGTCTCGCCGACCCGTTGCGGGTCGCAGGCAAAGCCGAGCTCCGCCGCCGAGGCATAAAGCCGCGCGAGATGGCGGTCGAAGCGCAGGAAGCCCGAGCCGGGTTCCCAGCGCATGGTCTCGATCAGCTCGAAGTCGGCACCGTTCCCGTCGCGAAGCGCGCTTTCAGAAGACACTCCCGATACTCCTCATCGGCCGTCGAATCGAAGACGACGCCGCCGCCGACATTGTAGACGGCCTCGCCATCGGCAAAGAGCGAGATGGTGCGGATCGCCACCGAAAAACGCATTGTGCCGCCGGGGGCGACCCAGCCGATGGCGCCGCAATAGACGTCGCGCGGCACGCCTTCCAGATCGTGCAGGATCTCCATGGCGCGGATTTTTGGCGCACCGGTGATCGAGCCGCAAGGGAAGAGCGCGGCAAAGACCTGGCGGATGCCGATACCAGGCAAGAGTTTCGCCCGCACCCGGCTCACCATCTGGTGCACCGTCGGGTAGGTCTCGATGCGGAACAGCTCCGGCACCTCCAGCGTGCCGACCTCGCTGATCAGCGAAATGTCGTTGCGCAGGAGGTCGACGATCATGCGGTTCTCGGCCTGGTTCTTCTCGTCGTTGCGCAGGAACGCCTTCAGCCGCGCGTCCTCGGCCCTGGTCGCGCCGCGCGGCGCCGTGCCCTTCATCGGGTGCGTCTCGATCATGCCGTCCGCACCGATCTCGAAGAAGAGTTCCGGCGAGCGCGACAGCACGACCGGATCGCCGAGCGCGATCAGCGCGCCGTATTTCACCGGCTGGCGCTCGGTCAGCGCGTCGAAGGCGGCAAGCGGATCGCCGGACCATTGCGCATGGACCGGAAAGGTCAGATTACCCTGGTAACAATCGCCCTTGCGGATATGGTCGTGGAGGCGCGCAAAGCGAACGGCATAGTCCTCGGCGGACCATCTCGCCCTGGCGTCGAAGATCGGTCCGTTGCTGTCGGGGCCTGAACTCTTTCGCACGGCCTGCTCGAGCGGCGCGTCGAAGACGCCGAGACAGATCAGCGGCGCGCGGCGGCCCTCGGGGAGCAATGGCACCAGCTTCGGCTCGAGCAGATAGCCGGCCTCATAGGAGAAATAGCCAGCCAGCCATTTGCCGGCGTCGGATGCGGCTTGAGCTGCTTCGATCGCCGGCGTGAACTCATCCGCGCTGCGCGCGACAATGATCTCGCGCGGCCTGTCGAAGACGAGCTGCCTGCCGGTCTCGTCGTTGCGGAAGATGGCGGAAGGCAGGGACATAAGCCTCGGATGCGGTCAATTAAGTCGATCGCTCTATATGGGGGCTGGGGCAGGCGCAATCGAGAGAACGGCGTCGGGCGGCGCAAAGGCGTCTGGCCCAAGAGAAAGGCGGCGTCCGCAACGGGCGCCGCCTTGCGCTGGCCATTGTCGATGCGGGATCAGGTGTTGCTGGCGGTGCCTGCCGTCGGGAACCGGCGGGCGAATTCCGCCTCGTCGCCCGCGGCCAGCAATTTCGCCTGCTCGATCCATTTCTCGCGCGCGATGCGGCCGTCGAAATTGAGCACCTCCTCGATGCGCTTGACGTCGGCATCGGTCCAGGCGGCGATCTGGGCGTAGGTCGTGACGCCCTGACCCTTGAGCAGCTTTTCGTTGACCGGGCCGATGCCGATCAGGCGGCGCAGATTGTCGGCCTTGCCGCCAGCCGCTTTGCCCGATGCCGGCGCGGCCTTCTTTGCCGCCGCCTTGGGGGCTTCCGTCCTCGCAGCCGGCTTGGGCGCGGCGGTCGACTTGGCTGCCGGTTTTGCGGCGGCGGATTTGGCGGTGGCGGGCT
>NZ_JHQR01000292.1 GCF_014843825.1 Mesorhizobium silamurunense | reverse complement strand
CGAGAGCGCCGGCGGGCTGATGGTCGCGACGTTCCAGGTGGCGATCGCGCTGGGCGCGGTCTTCGGCGGTCTGCTGGTCGACCATGCCGGCGTGGCGAGCGCCTTCGCCTACGGCGCCGTGGCGACGCTGTTCGCGGCGCTGGTGACTTTCGCCGTCGGGCCCAAACAGGCTGAATAGCCTTGGATGCCGACAAGCCGGCCGATATGGCCGGCTTGTCGGCAGAGCGATGCAGTCTGGTCTAGGCCGAGCGGCCGTCGAACTCGAAGACCTGCACTGCGTCGAGGTCGACGTCCTCGAGGCAATTGATGTTGACGTAGGCGCTGCGCTCGCTGCCCTGGCTGACATCCTCGGCGAAGGGGTGGATGCCACAGGTCCGGCAGAAGCGATGCGCGATCGAGCCCTTGCCAAAAGTGTATTTGCCGAGGTCGTCGCCCCAGGCGACCAGCCGCATGCTGCCATGCGGCACGGCCCAGAGCAGTGAGCCCTTGCGCGAGCAGATCGAGCAATTGCAGCGCACCGCGCCGCCGAGCGCGCCTTCGACCTCGAAAGCCACCTTGCCGCAATGGCAGCTGCCTTTGTACAGCATCAGTCTCTTCCTATCGCTGGCAGGGTGCAAAGGCACGCTTGCCGGGTTGTCCCTTTCGCCGGCCTTCCCGGCCGGCATTGAAGCGCGTCGCGCAGAAATGGATTCAGGCGCCGCGCTTTAAGTCTTTGTTTTGATGCATGTCGTTCTCCCAAAACCGCTACGCACTTTTGGGCGACGTGCATTAAGTGTTTGTTTTTGCGCAGTTCCGGACGGAAACCGCTACACACTTCCCGGAATTGCTTTAAAGACGTTGCATCCTTGCGGAGTCCGACATCGACATGCAATCCGTCCGCGGTCGTCTCGAAATCATCCTGTCACGTCTTGCCAGTCGCGCCGGAAGCGAGAAGGTCTACACCAAACTCTACGCCGAAGCGGCGCGCGCGGCGGCGGATGCGGCCGATGCCCGCCGGAAGGCCGGCGTGAGCCTCGGCCCGCTCGACGGCGCGATCGTGTCGATCAAGGATCTGTTCGACGTCGCCGGCGAGCCGACCAGGGCGGGCTCGCTGATGTTCGCCAGTGCTCAGCCTGCCGTGCGGGACGCGGCGATCGTGCGCCGGCTGCGCCAGGCAGGCGCAGTGATCCTCGGCAAGACCAACATGACCGAATTCGCCTTCACCGCCATCGGCGACAATCTGCATTACGGCACGCCGGGCAATGCGGCCGATGCGAGCCTTATCCCGGGCGGCTCCTCGTCCGGCGCCGGCGTCGCGGTGGGCGAGGGCAGCTGCGACATCTCGATCGGCTCGGATACCGGCGGCTCGGTGCGCATTCCAGCCTCGCTCAACGGCGTCGTCGGCTTCAAGCCGACGGCAGGGCGCGTGCCTTTGGCCGGCGCCTTTCCCTTGTCGGCGACACTGGATTCGATCGGGCCGCTCGCCCGCAGCGTTGCCGACTGCGCGGTGACCGACGCGATCATGGCGGGGGATGAGCCGGTTGCTCTTCAGCCTATCCCGGTTGCCAGTTTGCGCATTGGCATCCCCCGCGGCGTGCTTTTCGGTGAGACGCAGCCTGAGGTTCTCGATGCTTTCGACCGAAGTATTCGGGGGATGGAGCAGGCGGGCGCGCGCGTCGTCGATTTATCGATCGACGACCTCATTGCCGAGATGCGCGCAGCGACCAAGCGCGCCTCGATCGCGTCGATGGAAGGTGCGGAAGTGCACGCCGACTGGCTGGCAGCCGGCGCCTCTGTGCCCGTCGATCCGCATGTCAGCGGGCCTTTGTCTCGCGCTCTGACAGTTCCCGCTTCCGCCTACATCAGGACCATCCACTGCCGCAGGGAATTGGTCGCGGCCATGGAGGAACGGCTGCAAGCGGTCGACGTGCTCGTGCTGCCGACCGTGCCGATGGTTGCGCCGTCGATTGCCGCCATGGCCGGCGATGAAGCACTGCGCGGGACGGAGGGCCTGCTGCTGCGCAACACTCAGGTCGCCAACCAGTTCGACCTCTGCGCGGTCTCGCTGCCGATGCCCGGCACGAGGCTGCCGACTGGGCTGATGCTGGTGGCGAGACATGGGCATGACCGTCGCCTTCTCGGCATCGCCGCGTCGGTGGAGGCTTTGCTGAAAGGCTGAGGCCGATGGCCCGGGTGGCGAGCCTCAATGTGCCGAGCAATGGCCGCGCTCGCTGTCCTTCGCGGCGCGCTCGATGCCGGACGCAACCAGCGTCGGCAGGCTGTACTGCTTGCCGTTGAACGTATGCGGCCGGTTCTCGATCGTGCCGGCAACGACGACATTGCCGGCATAGAGCTTGTCCGCGAGGTCGAGCGCCTTGTCATGTTGCGGCAGGCCATCGATGTCAACCAAGACGCCCTTGATGATCTTGCCGGAGGCGAGGTCGAGCGCGCTGTTCGAAGGGCAGGGCGCCATCACGCAGCGCAGGCCGTTGTCGCAAGGCACGTAGCTGCCCTGTCCGTCGGCGCGGGCCTCGGCCCCAGCCAGGCAGAAGCCAGCGATCAGAAGGGCTCGAGCGACACTCTTGGTCATCGCAGGAAGGTCGTCGTCAAATCCGGGAAAATTGAGGCGGGCGGCGAAGCGTCAGTCCGCCGGAAAGCGCCGGCGGTAGCGCTCGATCACTTCCGGATTGCGCAGGTTGACCGGCAGCTTGTCGGCAAGCACCAGCAAGGCCTCGCCGGCCGCACCCACACCCATGCGCATCATGGATTCCTCGGTGATGCCGGCCATATGCGGGGTGACGATGACGTTGTCGAAACCGAAATAGGGATGGTTCGGTGGCAGCGGCTGGGTCGCAAAGACGTCGAGCGCCGCGCCGCCGATGCGGTCTTTTCGCAGAGCTTCGATCAGCGCCTCGTCGTCGACCACGGGTCCGCGCGAGACATTGATCAGCAGCGCGTTGGGCTTCATGCGAGCGATGCGCTCGCGGCTGATTAGGCCGCGCGTTTCCTCGGTCAGCGGGCAGCAGAGCACGATGATGTCGCTCTGCTCGACCAGCGCGTCGATCGACAGGAAGCCGACGCGCTCGGGCGCCGGGCGCAAGCTGCGCGTGGTCGCCACCACATTGAGGTCGAAGCCGTGCGCGGCGATATGGCCGACGGCCTGGCCGACCGCGCCGAGGCCGACAATGCCGATCGTCTTGCCGGCGAGCTCGTTGGTCGAATTGGCATGCTCGCGCCCGGCAAGCCAGCCCTTGGCGCGCAGGTCTCGGTCCATGACGCGGAAGCGGCGAAGGAGCGCAAGCGCTACAAACATCACGTGCTCGGCGACCGAGCGGGCGTTGACCGCCGGCACATTCGCCACCAGCACGCCGGCGGCGGTGGCCGCCTCGACCGGGATCATGTCCAATCCCGCGCCGTGTCGGATCGCGGCGCGCAAATTGTTGGCGCCATCGAAGAGCTCCGGCGGCAGCGGCGCGCGCACGATGACGATGTCGGCGTCCCTGGCTTCCGCGGTCAGCGTCCTGGCGTCGAGGGCGCGGGCGATTGCAAGCCTGCCGGCGCCCGCCAGCATAGCCGTGGCGCGTGGGTGCAGCGGGTGCGTCGACAGGATCTTGCGCATAAAGCTCAGGCCTTTTCGAGCGCCGTGCTTTTCGGCTCCGTCCAGCGACCTTCGATGATCCCCTTCCAGTAGCTCTCCGCGCCCTGCAGGTGCGCGCTCATCAGCGCCTGGGCGAGATTGCCGTCGCGACGCAGCAGCGCCTCGTAGATCTGGATGTGCTCGGCATGCGAGCGCACGCTGCGCTCGGGATCGTTGAAATAGATCGGCAGGCGCTGCTCGCCCATCAGGTAGTAGACGCTGCAGATGTTGTGGAAGACGCCGTTCTTGGTCGCCCGCACGATCTCGAGGTGGAACTCGCGGTCCTCCTTGGCGAGGCCTTCGCCGGCGGCGATGCGCTCCTCGGAGGCCTTCAGGATCTCGCGCAGCCGCTCGAAATTCTCCTCGGTGGCGCGCGAGCAGGCAAGCTCGGCCGCCTTGATCTCGTGAATCTTGCGCAATTCGACGGTCTCGTAGATCTGCACCGGATCGAGCGGCAGGCCGGCGCGCGCGAAGAGCGCCAGCGCCTCGACGCTTGCCTGCTTGGTGTCGATATAGATGCCGGACTTGGCGCGGCGCTCGACGATGCGCATGGCTTCCAGGATCGCCAGCGCCTCGCGTATCTGACCGCGGCTGACGCCGAAATGTTCCGCCAGTTCGCGCTCCGACGGCGTGCGGCCCGACTCCTTGTCCGAGTTGGAGAACAGATAGGCGGCGAGTTCCGCGAGAAGGTTCTTTTCTTTCATCGTCAAATGCGTTGCGCGTGCGCCTCCAGGAAACGCTCCGAAATAGTGAATCCCAATCCGGGCTTTTCGGGGATCGCTATCATACCGTCCTTTGCTTCGACAGTCTCCTCGACGAGATCGTGGATCATCGGATTGGCGCCCAGCGAATATTCGACGGTGAAGCTCGCGGGCGAGGCCGCGCAGACATGCAAGCCGGCGAAGAAGCAGGGCGCGCCGGCCCACAGATGCGGCGCGAAGCGCAGGTTGAAGGCGCTGGCGATGGTGCCGATCTTCATCGCCTCGCTGATGCCGCCGCAGAAGGCGGGATCCGGCTGGAAGATGTCGGCCGATTTCAGCACCGCCAGATCGCGGAAGGCATAGCGCGTCGCCTCGCTCTCGCCGGTGGCGATCGGCGTCGAGCCCGACGCGCGCACCTCGGCCATGCCGGGCTTGTCGTCGGCGATCACCGGCTCCTCGAACCAGGCGAGGTCGAGGTCGGCGGTGAGGCTGATGAAGCGCTTTGCCTCGGCGACGGTGTAGGTGCCGTGCGCGTCGACCATCAGATCGACGTCGGGGCCGATCACTTCCCTGGCGGCGCGCACGCGCGTGGCCGAGATATGCGGGGCGCCGTCCATCGCGCCGACGCGCATCTTCACGGCCTTGAAGCCGCCCTTGGCGATGTAGGATTTGAGCTGCTCGCCGATGGCATCGGCCGACGCCCAGCCGCCGGACGCATAGGCCTGCATGCGCTCGACCTTGCGGCCGCCGAGCAGCCGCCAGACCGGCTGTCCCAGCGACTTGCCGAGGATGTCCCAGAGCGCGATGTCGACGGCGCTGATCGCCGCCACGCTCATGCCGCGCCGCGCCAGCTGCGGCATGGCATGCCCGGCATGGGCTGCCGTGTTGTGGCGCACGCCGTTGTAGAGCATCTCCCAGATGATGCCGATATCGGCCGGATCGCGGCCGATGAGCTGCGGCGCAATCTCGTGGTTCAGCATGTGGACCAGCGCGCCGTAACTGCCGGCGCTGCCGGCAGCATTCTTGCCCTCGCCCCAGCCGACCAGGCCGTCATCCGTTTCAATGCGCAAAATCGCGGCGTCGAACGTCGTCACCTGACCGAAATCGCTGCGATGCTGCTTCGCGACTTCGATCGGTATGCGGACCCACCAGGCCTGGACGCTTTTGATACGCATCTTCATCCCCGGCCCCGCCGCCCGGCGAGGGCGGAAGGGCTAAGCTTCGATCGGGCTACTTGATCAGCGGCAGCAGCGTTTCGGCGGTGATGCGCATCTGGTCGGTGTAGAATTTCTCGGTGAGCAGGCTGGAGCCGTGGTCCTGGATGAATTTGAGCTGCTCTGGCGAGATGTCGACCGGGTTGCGCTCCACCATCTCCGGGTAGGGCGCCGCCGGCGTGCGATCGACGGGCGCGACGAACTCGTTGGTCAGCGCGCCGTCGTAGCCGATCTCCTTCAGCGTGCCGACGATCTTCGGCCAATCGATCTGGCCGAGGCCGGCGGCGAAGCGGTTGTTGTCGGCGACGTGGAAGTCGAAGAGGCGCTTTCCCACCTGACGGATGGCGTCATAGACGTTAAATTCCTCCATGTGGATGTGATAGGCGTCGAGGCAGACGCCGCATTCGGGGCTCACCGCGTCGGCAAGCGCGAGCGCCTGGGCGCCGCGGTTGAAGAGATACGTCTCGAAGCGGTTGAGCGGCTCGACAGCTATCTTGACGCCGACCTTCTTGGCATGGGCGAAGCATTCGCGCGTGGCGTCCACCACCCAGCCCCACTCTTCCGCTTCGGTGCCGTCGGGCACCACCTTGCCGACGGTGGCGGGAACGAGCGTGATGATCTCGCCGTCAAGCTCGCTCACCATGGTCAGCACGTCCTTGACGTATTGCACCGAACGTTCGCGCTGGCCCTGGTTCTTGGCGGCAAGGTTGCGTTCGCCCAGCATCAGCGTCACCGAACCCCAGCAGCGAATGCCGTGCTCCTTCAAGAGCGCGCGCGTTTCCTTGGTCTTGTACTGCTCGGGCTCGCCTGAAATCTCGATCGACTCATAGCCGAGTTTCTTGATGCGCTTGAGCGTCACCTCCAGCGGCTCCGCCCGCATCCAGTTGTGCGTCGAAAGATGCATGGTCTATCCTTCCCAGAATGCGCCTGTCACGTTTTCCCGCGGCGTTCTCCAGTGAGCCCGCCGCATGATCTCCTCCCCACGGCGTTCCAGCGATTTTTCTCGAAACTGGTTCGACCAATTGGGTCCAACAAGACCTCTACAGCAAATTCGCTTGAACGGCAAGGAGACCGCATATTGGGCCTTACTCATTAAGCAATATGTTGATTCTAATGGATTAAATTCTCCTTCGGCGACCGTGCTGATCGCTTTCCCGCCGTTTCTGGCCGCTTGACCAAACGGCCCAATTTGGTAATACCAGAATGACGCCGTATCCCGGCGCCGATACGAACGATCGAACAGGCTAGCCCTTGCTTCAATCGGCGCTATGCTTGGTTCGTGAAAATGAGAGAGGGAGGATGCCGATGCCGACGACGATGAAGGGTCCCGGCCTGTTTCTGGCGCAGTTCGCGGGCGACGCCGCGCCATTCAATTCGCTGGCCTCGATCACCAAATGGGCGGCCAGCCTCGGCTACAAAGGCGTGCAGATCCCGACCTGGGACGGCCGCATGTTCGACCTCAAGAAGGCGGCGTCGTCGAAAGCCTATTGCGACGAGGTGAAGGGCATATGCGCCGACGCGGGCGTCGAGATCACCGAGCTGTCGACGCATCTGCAAGGCCAGCTGGTCGCAGTGCATCCGGCCTATGACGCGCAGTTCGACGGTTTCGCCCCGGCGGAGGTGCACAACAATCCGAAAGCCAGGCAGAAATGGGCCGTCGAGCAGATGGAGTTCGGCGCCAAGGCGTCGAAGAATCTCGGCCTCAAGGCGTCGGTCACCTTCAGCGGCGCGCTCGCCTTTCCCTACCTCTATCCGTGGCCGCAGCGGCCGCCGGGGCTGATCGAGGAGGCCTTCGCCGAGCTCGGCAAGCGCTGGAAGCCGATCCTCGACGTCTATGACGAGAACGGCGTCGATGTCGGCTACGAGATCCATCCGGGCGAGGATATGTTCGACGGCGCGACCTTCGAGATGTTCCTCGACGCGGTCGGCGGCCACAAGCGCTGCAACATCAACTACGATCCGTCGCATTTCCTGCTGCAGCAGCTCGACTATCTCGAGTTCATCGACATCTACCACGAGCGGATCAAGGCATTCCACGTCAAGGACGCCGAGTTCAACCCGACGGGACGGCAGGGCGTCTATTCCGGCTATCAGGGCTGGGTGAACCGCGCCGGACGCTTCCGTTCGCTGGGCGACGGTCAGGTGGATTTCAGCGGCATCTTCTCCAAGCTCACCCAGTATAATTACGATTCCTGGGCGGTGCTGGAATGGGAATGCTGCCTTAAGCATCCCGAGGACGGCGCCGCCGAAGGCGCACCCTTCATCCAGCATCACATCATCCGGGTTACCGAGAAGGCATTCGACGATTTCGCCGGCGGTACCAGCGACAAGAAGCTGCTGCGCGCGATGATGGGGATCTAGTATCGCTTTCCCTCCCCCTTGAGGGAGGGTCGATCCGCAGAAGCGGATCGGGGTGGGGTCGCCGGGCGTAGAGCTCGGCATGAACCGACCCCTCCCGGCCTTCGGGCCACCCTCCCCTCGAGGGGGAGGGGTATCTCAGACAAGGGAGACAAAAAATGGTCGGCGCATCGAAGTCGGAAACGGGAGGCGGCCCGATCCGCTACGGCATGGTCGGCGGCGGGCAGGGCGCCTTCATCGGCGCGGTGCACAGGATCGCGGCGCGCATGGACAATGACTTCGTGCTGGTGGCCGGAGCGCTGTCGTCGAATCCGGAACGGGCAAAAGCTTCGGCCGCCGAACTCGGGCTCGATCCGGCGCGCAGCTACGGCTCCTATGCGGAGATGGCGAAGGCCGAGGCGAAGCGCCCGGACGGCATCGAGGCGGTGGCGATCGTCACGCCCAACAACGTGCATGTGCCGGCGGCCAAGGCCTTCCTCGAGGCCGGCATCCACGTCATCTGCGACAAGCCGCTCGCGACTTCGCTCGCCGAGGCGAAAAAGCTTGCCGCACTGGTCGAGAAGGCCGGCAAGGTGTTCGTGCTCACCCACAACTATACGGCCTATCCCATGGTGCGGCAGGCGCGCGAGATGGTGGCCAAGGGCATGCTGGGCGACATCCGCATCGTGCAGTCGGAATATCCGCAGGACTGGCTGACGGAAGATCTGGCCGCCACCGGCCAGAAGCAGGCGTCGTGGCGCTCCGACCCGAAGCAGGCCGGCGCCGGCGGCGCGCTGGGCGACATCGGCACGCACGCCTACAACCTCGCCCGCTTCGTCTCAGGGCTGGAACTCGATTCGCTTTCGGCCGACCTCGACGCCTTCGTGCCGGGCCGCCAGCTCGACGACAATGTCAACGTCATGTTGCGCTTCAAGCCGGTCGGCAACAAGCATCCGGCCAAGGGCATGATCTGGGCGAGCCAAGTGGCACCCGGCCATGAAAACGGGCTGAAGCTGCGCATCTATGGTTCCAAGGGCGGGCTTGAATGGGTGCAGGCCGATCCGAACTATCTCTGGTACACGCCGTTCGGGCAGCCCAAGCAGCTGCTCACCCGCGCTGGCGCCGGCGCGCTGCCGGTTGCCGGACGTGTGACGCGCGTTCCCTCCGGCCATCCAGAGGGCTATCTCGAAGGTTTTGCCAACATCTACCAGGAAGCCGCGCGAGCGATCCGGGCGGCGCGCAAGAAGGGCGGCAAGCTGGCTAGGGATGTCGTCTTCCCGACGATTGCGGACGGCGTCGAAGGCATGGCCTTCATCGAGGCCTGCGTGAAGTCGTCGAAGAAGAACGGGGCGTGGACTAAATTGTAGTCGCGAAGCGGCCGGATGAGGGGGAGTGAAAGAACCGGCGTTCAGCTGGCCGTCGAACGGGGAGGAATGTCGATGAAAATCGGCATGTGCATGTTCTTGTGGACGACGAGCGTCTCGAAGAAGCACGAGGCGCTGCTGAAGGACATCAAGGCGACCGGCTTCAACGGCGTCGAAATCCCGGTCTTCGCGGGCGTGCCCGACGACTACAAGAAGCTCGGCGAGATGCTCGACCGTATCGGCCTGGGGCGCACCGCGGTTTCGGCCATGGGCGATCCGGCGATGAACCTGATTTCGCCGGATGCGGCGACACGCAAGGCCGGCATCGACTACATGAAATGGGCGATCGACTGCAGCGCCGCCCTTGGCGCGAACAGGCTGAGCGGGCCGCTGCATTCGACGCTCGGCGCCTTTTCCGGCAGCGGGCCGACGGCGGCGGAGAAGAAGCGCTCGGTCGCCTCGCAGCGCGCCATCGGCGACCACGCCGGCAGGAAGGGCGTCATTATCGGCCTCGAGGCGCTCAATCGCTTCGAATGCTATCTGGTCAACACGATGGACGATCTGTCGGAGCATATCGATGCGATCGACCGGCCGCACATCAAGGCGATGTACGACACTTTCCATGCCAATATCGAGGAGGCCGATCCGATCGGCGCCTATACCCGCAACCGCCGAAATGTCGTCCATATCCATATTTCGGAGAACGACCGCGGCGTGCCGGGGCGCGGCAACATCCCGTGGAAGGAGACGTTTTCGGCCATCCGCAAGAGCGGCTATGACGACTGGCTGACCATCGAGTCCTTCGGCCGCTCGCTCAAAGATCTGGCAGCGGCCACCAAGGTGTGGCGCGACTTTGCCGAGAGCCCGGAGGCGGTTTATCGCGACGGGTATCGGCATATCAGGGATGGGTGGAGGAAGGCGGCGTAAGCTCTCTTTTCGTCATCCACGGGCGAAGCGGGAGCGAAGCGGACGCGGAGACCCGAGGATCCATGCTGTGACCTCGATGAAGAGCGCAGCGGAGCAGAATTTCTGCACCGCCGCAACGCGTCGAAGTCGTGGCATGGATCCTATGGTCTGCGCCGCGTCGCTTCGCTTCGCTCCTTGCTTCGCCATAGGATGACGAAGGCGCGCTGAGTCGCTGCCGATCGTAATGTCGGTTGACTAACCCTGCGCAGCCTGCAGCCGATTGTAGTCATGCAGCGTGCGGCTCAGCCTGCGGCGCAGGAAGTTCGAGATGTTGTCGAAGACGAAGACGACGAACAGCGTCAGCAGCACCATGTAGAAGACATTCGCCCAATTCGAATTGGTGCGCATGGCTTCCCATAATTTCAGGCCGATGCCGCCGGCGCCGACAGCGCCGATGATGGTGGCGCCGCGGGTATTCGATTCCCACTGGTAGAGCGTCTGGCTGATGAAGATCGGCACCACTTCCGGCAATACCCCGTGACGCTGCACAAGCAGGCCGTTGGCGCCGGTCGAGGCCACGCCTTCGCGCGGCTTGTCGTCGATGTTCTCCAGCGCCTCGGAATAGGTTTTGCCGAGCGTGCCGATCTCGGTGAAGAAGATCGCGGCACTCCCCGCGAGCGGGCCGGGGCCGAAGGCGCGGGTGAAGAACAGCGCCCAGATCAACATGTCGACCGAACGCATGAAGTCGAAGAAGCGTTTCAGCACCTGGCTGAGCAGGCCACTCGGCGTGATGTTGCGAGCGGCGAAGAAGGCAAGCGGGAAGGCGACGATGCCGCCGAGCAGCGTGCCGAGGAAGGCCATGACGATGGTCTGCAAAAGCTTCGTCCAGACGTCGCCATGCTGCCACTGGGCGTTGTTCCAGATGTTGTCGGCGGCTAAAGCGAGATTCGACGTTCCCGACTGAAGTTCAGGGCCAGAGACGATCAGCGAGAATACCTCGCCGGCCGATTTGCCGAAGAAGGGCGAGCGGGTGTCGAAGACGAAATTCGCCCAGCCGAGGAAGCGCTTGCGCACCTTGACGCGATCGACGGTGACGCGCACCTCGCCGACGAAGCCCATCTTGGCGACGACCTCGTCGTCATGCACGGTCACCCAGTTCGGCACCGGGCCGGACACTTCGGGCTTACCGTCGGTGAGCGAAACAAGCACCGTCTGGCCATTGGCGACAATCGTCGCCCTTGTCTTGTCGAAGGTGATGGACTTGGCCTCGCCGTCGATCTGCACGGTGAAGGTGCCGTCGGGATTCCTGATGACCCAGTCCGGATTGGGGTTCTCGCCAAGCGCCGAGAAGCGCGGATATTTCGGCGTGATCTGAGGCTGGTCGAGCCGGAATTCCGGCTGCAGGTCGTAGCTGATCCATTGCGACAGGAAGAGCGGCAGGCGCTCCCAATGCGATTCCTTCAACACCTGAGGAAGGCTGAAGAACCACAAGGCATAGGCGAGGTAGAGTACCGTGCCCGCGATCAGGACCAGCGGCCAGAAGCGCTTGTAGGCCGGCCGCTGGAATATCTGCGGGTGGCGTTCCTCGATCGCGCCGATGTCTTCGGCTGTCATGCCCATATCAAGCGCTCATCAGAAATGCCTGCTCGCCGACGAGCTTGCGGCGCAGCCAGGCGGAGAACTGGTCGACGAGGAAGATGGTGACGAAGAGAAGCAGGACCAGGGCCAGCGTCTTGGCGCCGAAGCCGCGCGAGATGGAAAGCTTCAACTCTTCGCCGATGCCACCGCCGCCGACCGCGCCCATGATGGTCGAAATGCGCACGTTGATCTCGATCCTGAGCAACGTATAGGACATGAAGTTGGGCAGCACCTGCGGCAGGTCGGCGAAGCGCACGCGCTCGATCCAGTTGGCGCCGACCGCGCGCAGCCCCTCTTCCGGGCGCATGTCGATGTTCTCGTTGATCTCGTAGAACAGCTTGCCCAGCGCGCCGATCGAATGCAGGCCGATGGCGATGATGGCCGCGACCGGGCCGATCGAGACGATGGCCGCGAACAGGCCGGCAATGACGATCTCGGGGAAGGCGCGCAGCAATTCCATGAAGCGCTTGACGACGAGCCGCAGGATCGGGCTCGGCGTCAGGTTGCGCGCGGCGATGAAGGAGAAAGGCACGGCAAAGACGAAGCCGATGAAGGTCGAGACCAGCGCTACGTTGACGGTGGTCAGCATCAGCTCGAAATATTCGGGGATGTAGAAGCCGCCCCAGACATAGACGCGACCGAGCGGGAAGTTGAATTCCTGCGTGCCCTTGTCATGCGGCGAGGCGATGTCGAACAGGGCCCGCCAGACGTCGTTCCAGTCCTTCGGGATCAGCCAGCTCAGGAAATCGAGTATATGCGGCAGCCGCTCGAAGAAATGGCCGGCATTGGCTTCGTCGGCAAACCACATGGTCGCGCACATGGCAACCAGCAGCAGGCCGACGCCGAGCGCGGTGTAGAAGCGGCGAAGCGAGGTCTGGCGCCGCCAGGCGTCGGCCTGCTGCCTTGTCGCTTCGGAATGGATTGTCGCTGAGGCTGTCATGATCGGGAATGCAAAAAGGGCGGCGCTTTGCAGCGCCGCCCTCTTTTCCTGATGCCGTCAGCCGCCGATCGCGGCTTTGCGGGCTTCGACGATGACGTTGTAGAAGTCCGGCTTGACCGGGACATAGCCGGTGAAGTCGCCGCCTTCGACGCCCTCGAAGCAGGGCTTGTCCTTGGCCGGCAGTGCGGTGAAGAAGTCGGTCAGCTTGGCGGTCAGCTCAGTGCCGAGCGCGGTGCGTACGACCAGCGGACCGTTCGGGATCAGGCCCGAGCGCCAGACTTCGACGAAGTCGTTCGGATCGACGGCGCCCTTGGCGACTTCCTTGTGGAAGGTGCCGGAGGTGTAGCCGTTCTTGAAGTCGCCGATGCCGGAGGAATCGTCCACCGCCACGTCGACCTTGCCGTCGCGGACGGCGAGGATGTTGTTCTCATGGCCGCCATTGAACTGGGTCGAGGCGAAGTAGGTCTCGTTGGAGGCGCCGGTGTCCTTCGGAATCTGGGTCAGCGGGATCAGATAGCCCGAGGTCGAATCCGGATCGGCATAGCCGAGCTTCTTGCCCTTGGCCGACTTGATGTCGGTGATGCCGGAAGTCTTCAGCGCCAGGCCGATCGAATAGTAGCCGGTCGAGCCGTCGGTCTGCTTGGTGGTGAGGATCGGGGTGACGGCGTTCGGGTCCTTGAGATAGACGCTGGCGTAGCCGGACGCGCCGAGCTCGGCGAAGTCGAGCGTGCCGCCGAGCAGGCCCTGGATGACGCCGTCATAGTCGGCGGCCGGGAACAGCGACACCTTCTCGAAGCCGAATTCGGCCTTCAGGTGGTCGGCAAGGCACTGGTAGTTGCGCAGACGGTCGGTTTCGTTCTCGCCGCCGAGGATGCCTACGCGGAATTCCTTGATGTCGGCGGCGTGAGCAGCACTTGTCGCCATGGCGAGCAGCGATACGGCGCCAAAAACCATTTTCCTGAACATTTGGACCTCTCTCCTGTTTTGCCGGCTTCGCGCCGGCAGCGTTCGAATTTTGAATTCAGCCTTTGACGCGGGCGGGCGATCCGGGTTGCTCTTATCGAAGTCCCCGATTTGCCCGGGACCATTTCGGTCCCGGGGTGATGGATTCAGTAGCCAGGGAAGGCCGGTTCGAGCGGTCCGGCGGATGCGGTGAGCTTCGGCTTGATGCTGACGCTGGTCGACGTGATGGCCTCGGTGATCTCGACGCCGTTGGCGTCGGCGCCATAGACGGTGCGCACGGCGTCGCGGTCGAGATCCTCGGGCGCGCCGTCGAAGACGACCTTGCCGGCGGCCATGCCGATGATGCGGTTGCAATAGGCGCGGGCGGTGTCCAGCGTGTGCAAATTGGTGACGACGGTGATGCCTTCGCGCAGATTGATGTCGCGCAGGGAATCCATCACCACCTTGGCGTTGAGCGGGTCTAGGGAGGCGATCGGCTCGTCGGCCAGCAGCACCTTCGGCTGCTGCATCATGGCGCGTGCGATCGCCACGCGCTGCTGCTGGCCGCCGGACAGCGTGCCGGCCGGCTGCAGCGCGGTGCGGGCGATGTCGAGGCGCTCGAGCGCGGCCACCGCCTCGGCGCATTCGGTGCGCGAGAACATGCCGAGCAGATTGGAGAAGGTGGAGCGGTGGTTGAGGCGGCCGAGCAGGACGTTGGTCAGCACGTCGAGGCGCGGCACCAGGTTGAACTGCTGGAAGATCATGGCGCAGTCGCGCTGCCAGCGGCGCAGCGGCGAGCCCTGCAGGCTGGAAACCTCGGCGCCGTCAAAAAAAATCGATCCTTGGCTGGGATCGATAAGACGGTTGATCATGCGCAGAAGCGTCGACTTGCCGGCGCCGGAGCGGCCGATGATGCCGACCATCTGGCCCTGCGGGATCGAGACGCTGATATCGCTGACAGCGGTGTTCTTGCCAAATCGTCGGGTTACGCCGCGGATTTCCAGCGTGGCCGATGATGCTGACATGGCAAGACTCCAGTCCGTCGCGGTTTGAAGGTCCGTTAACCTTCGCTAGCGCAGCCCCATGAAGCTGGGGTGTCGGATTGATGTCAGTTTTGTTACCGCCCACAGGCCATCCTTGTTTATGCATGTCGTTGTCCCAAAACCGCTGTGCACTTTTGGGCGACATGCATAGGCTAGCCAAGGACCAACAATTCCTCGAAATGCTTCATATCCTTGAAGCTGCAAAAGGCCGGCGGGCGCAATTCGATCACCGGAGCCTCGCGTTCGAGGAACGACAGGCAATCGTCGAACATATCCTGCCAGGCGGCCGCGCGTTCGTCGGCGAGGCGGCGGATCTGGTAGGCGAAAGTGATGTGGAAGACATACACGTCGTGGTCGGGATGGCGGTAGCCGAACGGCACCGACAGCGCATCGCGCCAGGCTTTGAGGATAAGCCGGTCCTCGTCCGTGGCGCCGGCTACTGTCAGGCCGTTCGGCGTGACGCCGATGGTCTTTATCTTGAAGGCGCCGTTGCCTTCAAAGCCCCGCAGGCGCTCGAGATAGAGACGCGCCATGTCGTCGACGCTGGCGTCGAGCGGCACATCGGCGGGCCAGTAGGGGAGCCGGCGGCGGTATTCGATGATGCCCTGGAACACGGTCATGTGCAGGCTGGAGATCGGCGTGAAGGCGAGGCGGTCGGCGTCCGGCATGGCGCGCATGCGGTCGCGCACCTCGATGACAGCGGCTTCGGAAGGAGAGCCCTGGACGAGGTGGCTGACTACCGTGTTGCCGGGCTCGAGGAGGAAGTTGCCCGACCTGTCGTAGCGGGTGCCGAGATGCACCGGCGGCGCCGGATTGGTGCCTTCGAAGAAGGAGGCGAGCGAAGGTCTGACTGTGGCGAGCATGAGCGATCTCCTTGGGGAGATGGCGTCCTGTCCGAGTCATGTGTCAAGGGTGTGAATGGTGAATGGGGCTTCCTAGCCCGATCCGCGTTGTCCGCCATTCACTATTGACCATTCACCATTCACCAGAATCAGCCGCCATACTTCTCCAAGAAAGCCTCGGCCGAGAGCTCGCGGAAATCGTCGAGCGCTGAACGCAGCCGGGCATGGTCCCAATCCCACCAGGCGAGCGCCTGGTAGCGCTCGGCGGTGCGGCGGTTGAAACGCTCGCGGATCGGTTTTGCCGGCACGCCGGGGACGATGGTGTAGGGCGCGACATCCTTCGAAACCACCGCACCCGCGCCGACCGCCGCCCCGTCGCCGACCGTCACGCCGGGCAGGATGGTCGAGCCGTGGCCGAGCCAGGTGTCGTGGCCGATGATGACGCGCTTGGCGCGCCGCTCTGCGAAGAATTCGCTCTCATGCTCGGCGTCGTCCCAATAGTCCGAGGCGCGATAGGTGAAGTGGTGCAGCGTCGGCCGCCAGGTCGGGTGGTTGGTGGCGTTGATGCGCACGGCGGCCGCGATGTTGGAAAACTTCCGAATGGTCGCGCACCAGACGGCGCAGTCCTGCATCATGTAGGAATAGTCGCCAAGCTCGCTTTCCGAGACCCGGCTGCGCTCGGCGATCTCGGTCCAGCGGCCGAGCTTCGAGTTCTCGACCTGCGCCGTCTCGTGCACCAGCGGCGTCTCGGACAATTTCCTCGTCATGCGGCGATCCTGCCTGCGGCAAAGGCGGTGACGTCGATGATGCGGTCGGCCACCGCGTCGCGCACGTCCTGGTCATGGAAGATGCCGAGCAGGGCGACGCCCGCCGCCTTCTTGGCGGCGATGAGCTCGACCACGACATCGCGGTTCCTGGCGTCAAGCGAAGCGGTCGGCTCGTCGAGCAAAAGGATCGGATGCTCGGTGATGAAGCCGCGCGCGATGTTGACGCGCTGCTGCTCGCCGCCGGAGAAGGTCGCCGGCGGCAGCGCCCAGAGCTTTTCCGGCAGGTTGAGCTGCGCGAGCAGGGTGCGTGCTTTCTCCCGCGCGCCTTCCCTGTCCTCGCCGCGCTCGACCAGCGGTTCGGCAACGACGTCCAGCGCCGAAACGCGCGGCACGGTGCGCAGGAACTGGCTGACATAGCCGATGGTATGGCGGCGCACGGAGAGCACCGTGCGCGGACTGGCCGAGGCAAGGTCGATCAGGCCACCCTCGTGCTGGACGATGATCTGGCCTTCGTCGACGGCGTAGTTGCCGTAGAGCATCTTCAGGATCGAGCTTTTTCCCGCGCCTGACGGGCCGCCAAGCACCGCGCATTCACCGGCTCGGATCGAAAAGGAGACGCCCGCCACCACCGGCAGCCTGACGCCATCGCGCAGATGCATGGTGAAGCTTTTCGCGACCTCGGAAACGACGAGAGGCGTTGGCATTAGAGGGGTCTCCTGTCGTTCGTTGGCGGGACAGCACCCCCCTCTGCCTTGCCAGGCATCTCCCCCTCAAGGGGGGAGATCGGCTGCCGCGTTCGGTTTCGCCACTCTCCCGCGTTGCAGAATGAGCGGGGCATGAAAGCTGCCGATCTCCCCCCTTGAGGGGGAGATGGCCGGCAGGCCAGAGGGGGGTGAACAAGCGCCATCATCAAACCTGTAGTATCGAGGAAACCAGCAACTGCGTGTATGGCGCGCGGGGGTCGTCGAGCACGCGGTCGGTGAGGCCGCTTTCGACGACGCGGCCGTCCTTCATCACCATCATGCGCTGCGACAAAAGCCGCGCCACGGCAAGGTCATGGGTGACGACGATTGCCGCGAGGCCGAGATCGGTGACGAGCCCGCGCAACAGGTCGAGCAGGCGCGCCTGCACCGAGACGTCGAGGCCGCCGGTCGGCTCGTCCATGAACACCAGGCGTGGCCCGGTCACCAGGTTGCGGGCGATCTGCAGGCGCTGGCGCATGCCGCCGGAAAAGGCGCGCGGCTCATCGTCGATGCGATCCTCGTCGATTTCGACGCGCGACAGCCAGTCGACGGCGGTGGCGCGGATCCTGCCGTAGTGGCGGTCGCCGACCGCCATCAGCCTTTCGCCGACATTGGCGCCGGCCGACACCGTCATGCGCAGCCCGTCGGCCGGGTTTTGATGGACGAAGCCCCAGTCGGTGCGCATGAGGAAGCGGCGCTCGGCCTCGCTCATGCGGTAGAGTTCGCGCCACTGGTCGTCACGCATGCGATAGCTGGCGGTGCCGGAAGAGGGCAGCAGCCTGGTCGACAGGCAGTTGAGCAGCGTCGTCTTGCCGGAGCCGGACTCGCCGACGACAGCCAGCACCTCGCCCGGCCAAAGATCGAAGCTGATGTTCTCGCAGCCGACCCGCGAGCCGTAGAATTTGGAAAGCGCCGAGACGCGCAGCAGCGGTTCGTCGGTCATTCGGCCTCCTTACCCTCCCCCATGCGGGGAGGGTCGGCGCGTAGCGCCGAGCTGGGGGTTGCAAGGGTTGTCGCCAGGTCCCTCCCCCCCGCGCCTTCGGCGCGACCTCCCCACAAGGGGGAGGGAGGGGCGCTGCGCCGTTTCTCGCAGTGGTCGGTGTCCGAGCAGACGAACATGTGGCCGCCATGGTCGTCGAGGATGACCTCGTCGAGATAGACATTCTCGGCGCCGCACAACGCGCAGGGTTGGTCGAAGGTCTGCACCTCGAAGGGATGGTCCTCGAAATCGAGGCTGACGACATCGGTGAAGGGCGGCACCGCATAGATGCGCTTCTCGCGGCCGGCGCCGAAGAGCTGCAAAGCCGGCGAACGATGCATCTTCGGATTGTCGAATTTCGGCGTCGGCGACGGATCCATCACATAGCGGCCCTCGACCTTGACCGGATAGGCGTAGGTGGTGGCGATGCGGCCGTGCTTGGCGATGTCCTCGTAAAGCTTCACATGCATGAGGCCGTATTCCTCCAGCGCATGCATCTTGCGCGTCTCGGTCTCGCGCGGCTCGAGGAAGCGCAGCGGCTCGGGGATCGGCACCTGGAAGACCAGCACCTGGCCTGCGGTGAGCGGATGCTCGGGGATGCGGTGGCGGGTCTGGATGATCGTCGCCGTCGCGGTCTCGGTGGTGACGGCGACATTGGCGACCTTTTTGAAGAAGGCGCGGATCGAGACCGCGTTGGTGGTGTCGTCGGCGCCCTGATCGATGACCTTCAGCACATCATCCGGGCCGATGATCGAGGCGGTGACCTGTACGCCGCCGGTGCCCCAGCCATAGGGCATCGGCATCTCGCGCGAGGCGAAGGGCACCTGGTAGCCGGGAATGGCGATGCCCTTGAGGATGGCGCGGCGGATCATCCGCTTGGTCTGTTCATCGAGATAGGCGAAGTTGTAGGTGGCGATGTCGGTCATGGCGATCACGTCCGCTTCATGCTATCGAATTGGCGTCCAGGGAGGCAGGGCCAAATGAGCTCTACCGGATGGATGCATCTCGGAGTGCTGTTGCTGGTCTTCGCCGGCGTTGCCGCGTTTGCGCTTCGCAGGATGTTTCTTCCTGCGCCAAAGGATGCCCCGCAGGGCGAGACCGTTAGCGGAGCCAGCGGCTACGCAGGAAGCAGTGCCAGTTCGCCAGATGGCGGCGGTCACGCAGGCGGCTTCTAGTATCATTCCGCGGCCTCCCTCTTCTCTTCCACCTTGTCCTCATTTTCCCGCGCCTCGTATTCGGCGCGCATGCGGCGGACCAGGTCGAGCTCGGCCTGGAAGTCGACATAGTGCGGCAGCTTCAAATGCTCGACGAAGCCGGTCGCATGGACATTGTCGGAGTGCGAGATGACGAACTCCTCGTCCTGCGCGGCGGCAATCACATCCTCGCCAAGCTCGCTCGCGCGCAGCGCCCGGTCGCACAGCGCCATGGCCATCGCCTTGCGCTCGCTCTGCCCGAAGACCAGACCGTAGCCGCGGGTGAATTGCGGCGGCGCCTTGGCCGAGCCCCTGAACTGGTTGACCATCTGGCACTCGGTGACGCGGATGGATCCCAGCGGCACGGCGAAAGGCAGTTCCGGCACGTCGAGTTCCAGCTCGACCTCGCCGATGCGCACTTCGCCGACGAAGGGGTGGTTGCGGGCATAGCCGCGCTGCGTCGAATAGCCGAGCGCGAGCAGGAAGCCTTCGTCGCCGCGCGACAGCGCCTGCAGGCGGATGTCGCGCGCCATCGGGAACTGCAGCGGCTCGCGGGTGATGTCGCCGGGCACATGGTCCAGCGGCATGTCGCCATCGGCTTCGATCAGGCCTTCGTGGGCGAGGATCGAGGAGACGCGCGGCATGGCCTCCGCTCCGGCTTCGCGTTGCGCGGGCGCCTCGACATCGGCGCCGGCGGCAAGCTCCGGATCGAGCAGCCGGTGGGTATAGTCGAAGGTCGGGCCGAGCACCTGGCCGCCGGGCAGGTCCTTGTAGGTCGCCGACACGCGCCGCTCGATCTGCATGGCGCCGGTGTCGACTGGGCTGGTATAGCCAAAGCGCGGCAACGTGGTGCGGTAGGCGCGCACCAGGAAGATCGCTTCGATCATGTCGCCGCGCGCCTGGACGACGGCCAAAGCCGCGAGCTCGCGGTCATAGAGCGAGCCTTCGCTCATCACCCGGTCGACGCCGAGCGCCAACTGCTCGACGATCTGGTCGAGGCGCAGCGCCGGCACCGAGCGGTCGCCGCGGCGGCGGTCAGCCAGCAGGCGATGGGCGTTGGCAATTGCGGCTTCGCCGCCTTTCACCGCGACATACATGTCATGCCTCCATCGTCTTGATGAGGGTGGTGCGCGGCAAGCAGGCGAGGTGGCCGGGTGCCGCCAGGATGATGTCGACGCCGCGCGGGAAACGCTGGTTGTTCTGCTTCCACTGCTCGACGAAATGGCGCGGCATGCCTGTCGGCGCGATCATCGATGTCTTCTCGATGCCGGGTCCTTCGAGCAGCAGCGACGGACCGGAGGCGAGATCGTCGACCAAAAGGATCAGCGTCGTTGAGCGGTCGGGATATTCTTGCGTGCCTTGCGAAAAGCCGTCGAGCGCCGCCATCTCCGCCGGGTTGGCGACAAACGCGAAATGCGCGTCGGGGGGCGTGTTGGCCAAGGGCGCGCCGGTGTGAAAACCGAGCCAGGCCTTTACGGAAGCTTCGGCCTGCAGCCGCGGGTCGAGCCAGATCGGCGTGTCGTTGTCGCAGAGCGCCAGCACCACGGCGCCGGCAGTCGCCGACAGCGGCGCCGGCGGATGGGCGAGCGAAGACAGCGCCTGGACGCTGCCCGGGCGCGCCATGGCATCCATGATGGCGCGGAATACGGCCTGGGCGTTGAAGACGGGATCGGCGAAGCCGCCCTCGATCGATTGCGT
>NZ_JHQR01000287.1 GCF_014843825.1 Mesorhizobium silamurunense | reverse complement strand
CGTGGGCACCAAGTGTTAGATTCCATCCAATAGGTGCGCAGCGGATCCGGGAAAACGACATGCAGACAGGAGCTTGGGCGCGTCGGCTGAATCAGTTTCGAGGCGACAGGAGGAACCGATATCAGGAACTCAAATCCGGAAAATACCGGCTCTGTTCGCGCAAGAAGGATGAAAAGACCGGCCGCCGCCGCAACCTCGCGCAACGCCCGTGGAGCAGAGTGCGAATCTCGACCGGGCAGCATCCGATATTCGAGCACCCGCCGTGGATTTGGCTTCCGCACCGCTCACCGCGCCGCCGTAAGCCCGATGCGCCCGCCCTGAGCAACGACGCTCAAACCCGCACCGCACCTAACCCCGCGACGCTTGCGGCATCGGCGGCACTGGTGCGAAAAGCCCGGCTGGTTAGGGTCAGGACTCATTGATCCAGAAGAT
>NZ_JHQR01000031.1 GCF_014843825.1 Mesorhizobium silamurunense | reverse complement strand
AACCGTTACCTATGTCTTCGGGCTGTACAACGGGGATCTGGTACGCCCAAGGGGAATCGAACCCCTGTTACCGCCGTGAAAGGGCGGTGTCCTAACCGCTAGACGATGGGCGCGCTCAGACGAAGCGGCTTATAATTGCGTTGTTCGAAACCGGCAACCCATCCGCAGCCACATGCGACAACTTTTTTCGAGCGTGGCAAAACCGCTCTTTCGGCGAGCCAGGACACGGTTCGCGGCCTCACTGGTCGTGCATCCTTAGAGATTGGCCGGAACGCCTCGCGCGGTCGTCATTCTATGGCGGAGCAAGGACCGAAGCGACGCAGACCATAGAATCCATGCCGTAACGTCAAGGCGTTGCACCAGCTCAGAATTCTGCTCCGCTGCATCTGTCGGCCAAGGTCATGGATGGATCCTTAGGCCTTCGCTCCGCTTCGCGTCGCCCAAGAATGACGAAGTTCGAAAGGCTTCGCCCAATCGCGAACGTTTGTGCGACGAGGTTCGTCGAAATGAGGGCAGTTGGCAGCCGACTGCTCTTTACTCAGCCGTCGTCGCCACCGCCGCCGCGTCGGCGGCAGCGCCAGTTCCAGTCGCGCTCGGGGCCGACGTCGACGTGGATCGATTCGGTGTGGCAGTAGGTGCCGACGCCGCCGCGGCCGGGCATAGAGCGCACATAGCTCGCCAGCTCCCATTTGGAGACGCCCGGCAATTGGATGTCGGCAGCGGCGCAATACATGTGCAGCGAGTTCTTGGCGCCGTTGGCGCGGCGGTTGCGAGATGGGTCGCGATAGCCGGAGGTGACGATCATCTTGCGGCCGAAATGGCCCTCGATCGTCTTCAGCACGCGCACCAGCGACGGCTTCAGGCAGGCGACGTCGACGCTTTCGTTCTGCTTCAAGAGGCCGTTGGGCGCGAGCCTCGCCATGCCGGCGGCGGACGCCACCTGGTAGGAGCCGCCGCCCTCATCCTCGTTGAGGTCGACGTCGCTCTCGTCGTCGATGCCGGACTTGCGCTTGATCTCGAACAGCGCCGTCTGGCGCACGCCCGGCAAGGCATCGGCGCCGGTGATGTGGCTGCTGCTGTCGTCGCCCAGGGAAGCGAGCTGCACCGGCTTGTCGCCCGGCGTCGCGGAGGCGAGCGTCACGATCGGCTTTGCCGGCGGCGGCGTGGTCTTGGCCTGAGCGGCGGGCTGCTCGCTCGAACGCGTGTTGATCAAGGGCGCCGGCGCGGCGGAAGCCGGCGTTGTGCTGAACAGCGAGGCAAACAGGCCCTTCTTCGGCGCGGCGACAGGCTGCTGCTGCGGCTCGCCGGCCGTCACATAGACGTCATTGCTCATGGCTTGCGTCGTCGCCTGCGCCTTGGATGCAACCGCGGCGGCGTCGCCGGCAGCAACCTTTTCGGTGACGGCTTTCGTCTCGTCGGCCGTCTGCGCAGGCTGCACCAACGGTTGCGGCGTGTTGCCGGCGATCGAGGCGGCATCAGCAGGCACGGCGACAGCGGGGAAGGCGGCCCCGGGCCGTGTTTCCGGCACGTAGGCGACCTTTTCGGGCAAAGGCATGTCGCCTTCGCTCATCACGGTCGATGCCGCCTCGGGGGAGGCAGACGCTGCCTGCAGCGACGAATCGGTCGAAGCCACGGGCTTGGCGCTGGAAGCCGCGCTCATCTCGGTGGCGGTTGAATTGTAGGCGGGCGTGACGATCGACATCGTCGGGTCGCCGGTCGAGGTGCAGGAGGCCAGAAGCACGGAGAAAAGCGCTGCCGCAATGCTGCGGCTTTGCCCTCGTGCGAGACGCCAACCTGCTGGTTTCAAAATAAAATTCCCCCTCGGCATCCGGTCCGTTCATCATCGCCGCGGCGCTCCAGTGCCTTTGGCGACGACCTCCTGTTCCCGAACCGGAAACGGGACATGCGTCAATCTGCAAGCCTCGGATTTATTCTGCGTCTGAAGGCGAATTGAGGCTGCGAAAACGATTAACGCAACCATTTCGCCCTGTTTTGGCGGCCCGTCAACTCACCAGACATTACAGTCCGTTACACACGCACCTTGACATAGGTGCCCGGCGCATCCCCCAAGGTTTTCATACGCTTGCCGGGTTTGCGGGCGGGGACATGCATATTGTCCTGGCTTTCGATCCAGTGCTGCCAGTGCGTCCACCACGAGCCCGGATGCTCGTGCGCGGTGGCGAACCAGGTGTTGAAATCTCCAACCGGCTTGGCGCCAGTCCAGTACTGATATTTATGCGCCGCCGGCGGATTGACGACGCCGGCGATATGGCCGGAGCCGGCCATCACATACTCGACGTCGCCGCCGAAAAACTGCGAGCCGAGGAACACCGAGAGCGCCGGCGCGATGTGGTCCTCTTTCGTCGCCAGGTTGTAGACGGGGATCGTGATGTCGGCCAGCGAGACGGTGCGGCCGGCAAGCTCCATCGTGCCGCGCGAGAGATTGTTCTCGAGATAGCAGTTGCGCAGGTAGAAGGAATGGTTGGCCGCCGCCATGCGCGTCGAATCGGCATTCCAGTAGAGAAGGTCGAAGGGCAGGGGATCCTTGCCGCGCATGTAGTTGTTGATGACATAAGGCCAGATCAGGTCGCCGGAGCGCAGCATGTTGAAGGCGGTCGCCATCTTGGTGCCGTCGAGATAGCCCTTCTCGTTCATCGAGCGCTCGACCGCGGCAACCTGGTCCTCGTCGACGAAGACCTTCAGGTCGCCGGCATAGGTGAAATCGACCTGGGTGGTGAAGAAGGTCGCGGACTTGATGCGGTGGTCGCCTTCCTGCGCCAGGAGCGCAAGCGCCGCGGCCAGCAGCGTGCCGCCGACGCAATAGCCGATGGCGTTGACTTCCTTCTCGCCGGTCGCCTTCTCGACCATGTCGAGGCCATATTGCAGGCCCTCGCGGATATAGGCTTCCCAGCCCTTGGCGCCGTGGCGCTCGTCCGGGTTGATCCAGGAGATGACGAAGACGGTGTGGCCCTGCTCGATCGCCCAGCGGATAAAGGATTTCTGCGGGTTGAGGTCGAGGATGTAGTATTTGTTGATCCATGGCGGGCAGACGAGCAGCGGGCGCCTCAGCACCGTCTCCGTCGCCGGATCGTATTGGATGATCTCGGCGACGTCGCTGCGGCCGATCACCTTGCCGGGCGTCGTGGCGATGTTCTTGCCGATCTCGAACGGCGCGTAGTCGGCCTGGCGCAGCTTCAGGTCGCCCCTGCCGGCGGCGATGTCCTCGGCCAGCATCTTCATGCCGCGCACCAGATTCTCGCCGTTGGAGGCGACGGTCTCGCGGAACAGTTCCGGATTGGTCAGGATGAAGTTCGAGGGCGCGATGGCGTTGGAGACCTGCTTGACGTAGAAGCTCGCCTTGTGGCGGGTGTGCTCGTCCAGCCCCTCGGCATGCTCGACGAGATCAGAGGCCCAGCGCGAGGTGACGAGATAGGCTTGTTTCAGGAAATCGAAGAACGCGTTGCGGCCCCATTCCGGGTCCTGGAAACGCTTATCGCCGCGCTCGGGCTTGACGGCGTCCTCAGGCGTTTCGGCATTCGGGTTGACCTTCTGGATGGCGTTCGCCCAGACCGTCATGTAGCCGGCGAAGAGCCGCGTCTGCGCTTCCAGCGCCCGCTGCGGGTCGGCCAGCCAGTATTCCGAGAGCTTGGAGAAGGTCTTGACCATGTCGACCACGGGCTCGGCGACATGGTCGCGCACCTCACCCTTTTCGCGCGGCTCGGCCCAAGCGGAAGCTGCTTTGCCGGCCTGCTCGATCATGCGCGCCATGTTCAACGCGAAACGCTCGGGATCTTTCACCAGATATTGTTCGACGGTCGAAGGTCCGCCATTTTCCGCTTTGTCCGAATCGGGCGCTTTGGACATGGTTCGCGGGGTTCCTCCCGGAGCGTTTTCTTGACATATTACCATGGGATATCTGACCGGGTCCAACACGCTCTAACCCGGCTGCCAGGAAAACAATATGACGATTAATGTTGGCGGGACTTATTTTCTCGGCGCCGGTTCGATTTGCCGCATCGCCATTGCGGCCGCGATGCTGTGCGCGCCGCTGCTGGCCGGCGGCTGCACCAGTACCAGCGCGAACAGCTCGGCGCCGATGGCATTGACCGAGGGCCCGAAGGACACCGGGTCCTATCCGAACCTCAACATTCCGCCGCAGGTTGCCGCCAAGCAGCTGTCCAAGGAAGAGACCGCCGCCAAGCTCGGCGAGCTCAAGGCCAAGCAGCAGGCGCAGGTTGCCAAGGGCGGCGGCGCGAAGCCGGCTCCCAATACGGCCGCGCTCAACACGCTCGCCAGGACGCATGGCGACGAGGCGCTGAAGCAGATCGAAGGCAAATGCGATCCCGCCCTCGACCCTAACTGCAATTAGGTCTATATCGCGCGCCGAAAGCGCCCCCTTTGATCGTCTGGAACTGAAATGGAAGAATTTCACAAGGTCCGCCGGCTTCCGCCTTACGTGTTCGAGCAGGTCAACCGGCTGAAGGCCAGCGCCCGCTCGCGCGGCGCCGACATCATCGACCTTGGCATGGGCAATCCGGACCTGCCGACGCCGAAGGCCATCGTCGACAAACTGTGCGAAGTGGTGCGCGATCCGCGCACGCATCGCTATTCCTCCTCACGCGGCATTCCGGGCCTGCGCCGCGCCCAGGCCGCCTACTATCAGCGCCGCTTCGGGGTGAAGCTCAACCCCGACACGCAAGTGGTGGCGACGCTTGGCTCGAAGGAAGGGTTCGCCAACATGGCGCAGGCGATCACCGCGCCGGGCGACGTCATCTTGTGCCCCAATCCGACCTATCCGATCCATGCCTTCGGCTTCATCATGTCGGGCGGCGTCATCCGCTCGCTGCAGGTCGAGCCCGATGACGGCTTCATCCCGGCGGTCGAGCGCGGCATCCGTCACTCGATCCCGAAGCCGCTGGCGCTGATCCTCAACTATCCGTCCAACCCGACGGCGCTGGTCGCCTCGCTCGATTTCTACAAGGACGTGGTCGCCTTCGCCAAGAAGAACGACATCATCATCCTGTCGGACCTTGCCTATTCCGAGATCTATTTCGACGGCAATCCGCCGCCCTCGGTGTTGCAGGTTCCGGGCGCGATCGACGTCTGCGTCGAGTTCACCTCGATGTCGAAGACCTTCTCCATGCCCGGCTGGCGCATGGGCTTCGCGGTCGGCAACGAACGGCTGATCGCGGCGCTGACCCGGGTCAAATCCTATCTCGACTACGGCGCCTTCACGCCGATCCAGGTGGCGGCGGCGCATGCGCTGAACGGCGATGGCGCCGACATTGCCGAGGTGCGCGAGGTCTACCACAAGCGGCGCGACGTGATGGTCGATTCCTTCGGCCGCGCCGGATGGACGATTCCAGCGCCAGCGGCCTCGATGTTCGCCTGGGCGCCGATACCGGAGCAGTTCCGTCAGCTCGGCTCGCTCGAATTCTCCAAGCTGCTCATCGAGCATGCCGACGTGGCGGTGGCGCCGGGCATCGGCTTCGGCGAGCACGGCGACGATTTCGTCCGCGTAGCGCTGGTCGAGAACGAGCACCGGATCCGGCAGGCGGCGCGCAACATCAAGCGTTTCCTGGCCTCGACCGCCAAGCAGCCCAACAACGTTGTGCCGCTCACCGCGCGCCGCTGAGTTCACCGCACATCACACCGAACAATCTTTGAGGGGCGTCGCCGAACATGGCTGAAGCGTTGCGTGTTGGAATTGCCGGCCTCGGCACGGTGGGCGCCTCGGTGGCGCGCGTGCTCAACGAAAAGGCGGCGGAGCTCACCCGCCAGTGCGGCCGCGACATCGTCGTCACAGCCGTTTCGGCGCGCGACCCGAAGCGCGACCGCGGTGTCGATCTGAGTGGCGCCAAGTGGTTCGACGATGCGGTGAAGCTGGCCGAAAAGGCCGATATCGATGTCTTCGTCGAGCTGATCGGCGGCGACGAAGGGCCAGCGCGGGCTTCTGTGAAGGCGGCGCTCGAGGCCGGCCGCCATGTCGTGACCGCCAACAAGGCGCTCTTGGCCAAGCATGGCGTGCAGCTCGCCGAGACCGCCGAGAAGAAGGGCGTGCTGCTCAACTACGAGGCGGCGGTGGCCGGCGGCATTCCGGTCATCAAGACGATGCGCGAGGCGATGGCCGGCAACCAGGTCACCCGCGTCTTCGGCATCCTCAACGGCACCTGCAACTACATCCTGACCCGCATGGAGGCCGAAGGTATATCCTTCGATGCCTGCCTGAAGGATGCGCAGCGGCTGGGCTATGCAGAGGCCGACCCGACCTTCGACATCGAAGGCCACGACACGGCGCACAAGCTGTCGATCCTGACCAGCCTTGCCTTCGGCACCAGGATCGCCGCCAGCGATATTTATATGGAAGGCATTTCCAATATCACGCAGGCCGACATCCGCGCGGCGGCCGATCTCGGCTATCGCATCAAGCTGCTCGGCGTCGCCCAGCGCACCGACAGCGGCATCGAGCAGCGCGTACACCCGACCATGGTGCCGACCGCATCGGTCATCGCGCAGGTGCACGGCGTCACCAATGCGGTGGCGATCGAGACCGACATCCTGGGAGAATTGCTGCTCTCCGGCCCCGGCGCCGGCGGCAACGCCACGGCCTCGGCGGTGGTCGGCGACATCGCCGACATCGCCAAGAGCCGACCAGGCTTCCAGCACGGGCCTGTCTTCGGCTGGCCGGCGAAGGAATTGAAGCCCTACAGGAAGGCGCAGATGCGCAGCCATGCCGGCGGCTATTTCATCCGGCTGACGGTTCATGACCGCATCGGCGTCTTCGCCGCGATCGCCAAGCGGATGGCCGACAACGACATTTCGCTGGAATCGATCGTGCAGCAGGCGGCCGGGCCGGAAACCGAGGCCCAAAAGACGGTGATCCTCGTCACCCATGAGACGACCGAGGCAGCGGTGCGCAAGGCGGTCGAAGGCATCACCAGGGACGGCCATCTGACCGACAAGCCGCAGGTGATCCGCATCGAGCGGGCGGAATAGTTCGGGTCATAATCCGCCTTCAATCGATTGATATTGCTGCAATTTCAAAAATTGCCGTGGCAAGTCTTGCCGTTGTCATGGAGCTTTGCCAGAAGAAGCGCGCCTCTGGCGGGAGGCGAAGTGCAGTACCAACGAGGAATGCCTATTCATGAACATGGCCCAGAACATCGCAGCCGGCCTCGACCGTATCCTCACGATGGAAGTGGTGCGTGTCACTGAAAGGGCAGCCGTCGCTGCTGCCAGGCTGCGCGGTCGTGGCGATGAGAAAGCCGCCGATCAGGTCGCCGTCGACGCCATGCGCCAGGAGCTCAACCGGCTCGCCATCAAGGGCACTGTGGTGATCGGCGAGGGCGAGCGCGACGAGGCGCCGATGCTCTATATCGGCGAGGAGGTCGGCACCGGCAAAGGTCCGGCGGTCGACATCGCGCTCGATCCGCTCGAGGGCACGACGATCTGCGCCAAGAACCTGCCCAATGCGCTCGCCGTCATCGCCATTGCGGAAAAGGGCAGCCTGCTGTTCGCGCCCGACGTCTACATGGACAAGATCGCGATCGGTCCGGGCTATGCCGAAGGCATCATCGACATCGATGCCTCGCCGGCCGAGAACATCGCCAATCTCGCCAACGCCAAGGGCGTCGCTGTGTCCGACATCACCGCCTGCATCCTCGACCGGCCGCGCCACGCCAAGCTGATCGACGCCGTGCGCGCCACGGGTGCCGCGATCCGGCTGATCGGCGACGGCGACGTCGCCGGCGTCATCCACACCACCGACCCGGAAGAGACCGGCATCGACATCTATCTCGGTACCGGCGGCGCGCCGGAAGGGGTGCTGGCCGCGGCGGCACTGCGCTGCACCGGCGGCCAGATGCAGGGCCGGCTGATCCTCGACACGCCGGAGAAGGTGGCGCGTGCCGAAAAGATGGGCATTTCCGATCCGAAGCGGGTCTATCGGGCGCAGGACATGGCGCGCGGCGACGTACTGTTTGCCGCGACGGGCGTCACCGACGGCAATCTGCTCGACGGCGTGAAGTTCGGCCGCACCTTCATCACCACACACACCATCGTGCTGCGCTCGTCCTCGCGGACGGTGCGCGAGATCAAGGCGCGTCACCAGGATCTGGATAAGTTTTGATTTCGTCCGTTTGGACGCTTTTGCAGCAATTCGAGGAAAACTACTCCACACTTTTCCTCGAATTGCCCACGCTCCCGGAATTGCCTTGGCCGTCGCCTATTGATATCTGCGCAACGATGATGTGCAGACGGCGCGTCGCATGACGGGCGAGAAACGGTTCTTCCTCGATGTCAGGCAGTCGGCGACCGGTGTTTCCTGGGAACACCGGCTGACCGAGCGGCAGGACATGGCCGCTTTGGCCATCGCGCAAGGCCATGGGGTGCCGGACATCGTGGCGCGCGTGCTCGCGGGGCGCGGCGTGAGCGTCGAGCAGACCGAGCGCTTCCTCGATCCAACCATTCGCGAGCTTTTGCCGAACCCGGCCTCGCTGACCGACATGGAGAAGGCGGCGGCACGGCTGGCGAACGCGATCGTGGCCGGCGAGAAGGTGGCGATCTTCGGCGACTACGACGTCGACGGCGCGGCCTCGTCAGCGCTGCTGAAGCGCTTCCTCACGCATTTCTCGATACCGTCCGAGATCTATATCCCCGACCGCATCTTCGAAGGCTACGGCCCCAATCCGGAGGCCATGCGCGAGTTGATCTCGCGCGGCGCGAAGCTGATCGTCACGGTCGACTGCGGCACCAACAGCGCCGCATCGATCGAGGCGGCCAAGCAAGCCGGCGCCGATGTCGTGGTGCTCGACCATCACCAGGTCGGCGGGCCGCTGCCGGCGGCGGACGCGGTGGTCAACCCGAACCGGGAGGATGATCTTTCCGGGCAGGGACATCTTTGCGCCGCCGGTGTGGTCTTCCTATGCCTGGTGCAGACGGCGAAGGTGCTGCGCGAGCGGCTGCCGAACGCAGCGCCGGTCGATCTTCTGTCGCTGCTCGATCTCGTCGCGCTGGCGACGGTTTGCGACGTGGTGCCGCTCACCGGCGTCAACCGCGCTTTCGTGGTCAAGGGGCTGCAGGTGGCGCGCCAGCAGAAGAATGAGGGGCTGGCGGCGCTTGCGCGGGTTTCGCGTATCGGCGAGCCGATCAACACCTTCCATCTCGCCTATCTGATCGGTCCGCGCATCAATGCCGGCGGGCGCATCGGCGATGCCGCGCTCGGCAGCCGGCTGCTTGCCACCGACGATCCCGTCGAGGCCGCAAGCATTGCCGAGACGCTCGACCGGCTGAATCAGGAACGGCAGCAGATGGAGATGGAGATGCTGGCGCAGGCGCGCGCCGAGGCCGACGCGGAGCTTGCCGGCGGCAACGGCCCGGCAATCGTCGTCACCGCCAGCAACAGCTGGCATCCCGGCATTGTCGGGCTGCTGGCCTCGCGGCTCAAGGAGCATGCGCGCCGTCCCGCTTTCGCCATTGCCTTCAACGCCAATGGCATCGGCACCGGCTCGGGGCGTTCGGTCTCCGGTTTCGATCTCGGCCGGCTGGTGCGCGAGGCGGCCGAGGCCGGACTGATCGTCAAGGGCGGCGGCCACGGCATGGCGGCAGGCATTACCGTCGAGCGCGCCAAGCTCGGCGCGCTGCGAGCCTTCTTCGAGGAGCGCGCGGCGGCGGACGTTTTCCGGCTGCAGAGCGAGGAAAGCCTAGCGATCGACGGCGCTTTAGCCGCCGAGGGCGCGACGCTCGCACTCCTCGATGCGCTGGAGAAAGCCGGCCCGTTTGGCGCCGGACACATCGCGCCGGTGTTCGTGCTGCCGCGCCACAGGCTCACCGATGCTCGGGCCATCGGCACCAACCACATCCGCGCCGACCTGCAGTCGCAAAGCGGCGGCAACCTCCAGGCGATCGCGTTCCGCGCCGTCGACACCGCGCTCGGCGAATTCCTGTTCAAGAACAGAGGCAAGACCGTGCATGTCGCCGGTTCTCTGTCAGGCAATTACTGGAACGGCAACCGGACGGTGCAATTCCGCATCACGGATGCCGCGATTGCTTGAATTACGGCAGATCAGGCGAGCACCGTCTGCAGCCGCGTCAATTCGCTGATCTGAGCCATCGTCGCCTGATAGCCGAGCCGGATCGCCTCGTCGGCGCGGTGGAACTCGGTCAAGCCGATATGGCTGAGCTTCGGCTGCAGCGACATATCGGGCGGATCGCCGGCGAGCCTGGCGCGCGAAATCCGATCCTGGATGATGTTGAAGGCCTCCACCATCACGCCGGTGATGCCGAGACGTGTTTGGTGCGGATGGTACTGAGGATTGGCCTGGCCGGGGCGCGGCGCGTCGTTCTCGATGACGAGCTCGCCCGCGCTGTGCTTGATGACCGCGGCGCGTCCGAACAGGTCGTAGTGGAGGTTGACGGCCACGACGAGCGGCTGCTCATAGGCGCGGCAGACCGAGACCGGCACCGGATTGACCAGGGCGCCGTCGACCAGCACGCGGCCGTTGCAGTTCACGGGCTCGAAGACGCCGGGCAGCGCGTAGGACGCGCGCATGGCGGTGATCATAGACCCGTTCGACAGCCAGATTTCATGGCCGGTGCGGATTTCCGAAGCGACGGCGACGAATGGCTTCGAGAGGTCCTCGAAACGGATGCCGACCATGTGCTCGCGCAGCCGCGCGTCGAGCTTCATGCCGCCGAACAGGCCGCTGCCGCGCAGATTGAGATCGAGAAGCCCGAAGATGCGCCGCTTGGTCAGGCTCCTGGCGAATTCCTCCAGCTCGTCCAATTTGCCGGCGAGATAGCAGCCGCCGACCAGCGCGCCGATCGAGGTGCCGGCGATCATCGACACCTCGATGCCGGCTTCGTCCAGCGCGCGCAAAACACCGATATGGGCCCAGCCGCGAGCGCAGCCGCCGCCGAGCGCCAGCGAGATGGCTGTCTTCTTCGCCGACTTCGGTTCGGGCACGCCACCGGACGATGCGGGGCCGTTGGCCTCCTGAGCGTCAGGTCTGCTGCGCAATGACGCCCATTCGAGCATCATGATCTCCCTTGTCCTATATCCCTTCTAACGCAAGTATGTTTGAGAATAGTGAATATGAGTGGTTTGTGAATATTGAATGGTTCACACCGGCTTCCGATACGTCTGTTCCGCATCGAACAGCGGCTTGCTGCCATCGTCGGCAACCACCACCTTGCCGTCGCTGAGCCCCACCGTCCGATAAAAGCAGGAACGTCTACCTGTGTGACAAGTTGCGTCGTGGCCCAATACTTTGACGCTCAACCATATCGCGTCCTGGTCACAATCCGTGCGCATCTCGACGACGCGCTGGAAGTTGCCCGAGGTCTCGCCCTTCTTCCACAGCGCATTGCGCGAACGCGACCAATAGTGCGCGATGCCGGTTTCCAGCGTCAGCGCCAGCGCCTCCGCATTCATATGCGCGACCATCAAAAGCATGCCGTCGCCGGCGTCGGTGACGACAACGGTCACGAGGCCGGCGGCATCGAAGCGCGGAGAAAAGACAGTGCCTTCCTCCAGCGCCTTCTTGTCTGCTGGAGCTTCGGGAAATTGCAGTGCCGACATTGCCGGTCCTTGTTCGACTTAAAGACGTGCTGATGTTTGGGGAGGCCAGTCTGCAAAATGGCGACTTCCGCTTCCGGCGCTCACGTACTTCAATACGCTCCGCTCCGGATCTCGGAAACCACCATTTTCGACTGAGCCTACGCCTTTAGCAGGTGACGGCAGACGATCAGCTGCGCACCATGGTGACGAAGCGCACCTGCTCCTCGGGCGTGTCCTTGAAGACGCCGGTGAAGGTCGAGGTGAGCGTTGTCGAGTCCTGCTTGCGGATGCCGCGCATGGCCATGCACATATGCTCGGCCTCGATCATCACTGCGACGCCGCGCGGGTTGAGCACGTCCTGGATGACGCCGGCGATCTGCGCGGTCATTGCTTCCTGCGTCTGCAGGCGATGGGCGAAGATGTCGACAACGCGCGCGATCTTGGACAGGCCGACGACCTTGCCGTCCGGCAGGTAGCCGACATGCGCCTTGCCGATGATCGGCACCATGTGGTGCTCGCAATGGGAGTGGAATTTTATGTCCCTGACGATGACGAGATCGTCATAGCCGGCCACTTCCTCGAAAGTACGGCCAAGCTCCTCGGCTGGGCACATGTCGTAGCCGTTGAACATCTCGCGGAAGGCCTTGGTGACGCGCTTCGGCGTATCGACAAGGCCCTCGCGATCCGGATTGTCGCCCGTCCAGCGCAAAAGCGTGCGCACGGCTGCTTCGACCTCGGCCTCGCTTGGGCGGTCGGTGACAGGCTTCTCCATATAGGAGGAGGGGGGCATGAGTTTCTTGATGACGGCATCCATAAAAGGCGTCTCCCGTAGTCCCACTCAAAGGTGGGACGAGTTGAACGGACCACGACCTTTCGGGTGAAACTCGCCCGGTTTCCAGCCCGTAAAGCGGCGTGAACAGATGAGCAATGACAATGGCTTGAGGTTGCCTTGTCGATGCCCGGCTGCCAGCATTATATATGGTCGTGCAGAGCGAAAGGAAGACGCAACAGCGGCAAACCCTGTTCGCTTGGCGGCGACGGATTGGAAAAATATGATCGACGATGTCTACAATGCGAAAATTCTCGGCTTCGCCGGAAACATCGCGCGGATCGGCCGGCTCGACCATCCCGATGCCACCGCCAGAGCGCACTCCAAATTGTGTGGCTCGACGGTCACCGTCGACCTCAAAATGGACGGCGATGTGGTGACCGATTTCGCCCATGACGTGAAAGCCTGCGCGCTCGGCCAGGCTTCCTCCTCGATCATGGCGAATCATGTGATCGGCGCGAACGCCAACGAGCTGCGCGCGGTACGCGAGACCATGCTGAAGATGCTGAAGGAAAACGGCGCGCCGCCCGAAGGACGCTTCGCCGATTTGAAATATCTGGAGCCGGTGCGCGACTACAAGGCGCGCCACGCCTCGACCATGCTGACCTTCGACGCGGTGGTCGACGCGATCGGCCAGATCGAGAAGAAGCGCGCCGGACAGGCGGCTTGATCGCAAGCCCCTAAAGCGCATCGCATGTCTTTGTCCCGAAACCGGTTCCCACTTTCGGGAGACATGCTTTAGGCCGCTCGCTTGGTCACGGCGAATTCGCTTCGTATCCAGTCGGCGAAAGCCCTGGCCGGCTCGGAAAGATCCCGCAAATTTCTCGCCACCAGCCAGTAGGCGCCGGATGCGACGTCGATGTCGAAAGGCTTGACCAGTGCGCCAGATGCGAGCTCGTCGCCGATCTGCAAGAGATCGCCGAGCGCCACGCCATGGCCGAGCAGTGCCGCCTGCTTCGAAAGCGATGCGTCGGCTAGCATCGGGCCGCGCGCCGGCACGGCGTCGGCTGGCACGCGGGCCGCTTCGAACCAGCGCGCCCAGCCCTGGCGGTTTTCCTCATGCAGCAGCGTGTAGTGGCGAAGGTCGATCGGCCTCTCCAGGGGAGGGCCGGAGGCCAGCAGCGCCGGCGACAGTACGGGTGAATCGACTGTCGAGGCCAGGCGCTCGGCATCGCTGCGCGGCCACGCGGTCGCGTGCGCGCTGAAGCGCAAGGCAAGCTCGGGCTGATCGCTGCGGAATTCGATCAATCTCGGATCGACGTCCAGGGAAACGTCGATATCGGGTCGCAACTGGCGAAAGCGGTTGAGCCGCGGCACCAACCATACGGCGGCAAGCGAGGGCTCGACGCTGACGCGCACCACGGACTGCACTGGCGAGGTCGACAGTTCCGACAGCAGCCGGTCGATGTCGTCGAAGCTTCTCACCAGCTGGTCGAGCAGCCGGCGGCCGGCATCCGTCAGTTCGACACGGCGATGGAGGCGGAGAAACAGCGGCTGGCGCAGGAAGGTCTCGAGCTCGCGGATCTGCCGGCTGATCGCGGCCTGCGAAACGTAGAGCTCCTCCGCCGCGCGGCTGAAGCTCAAGTGCCGACCGGCCGTTTCGAAACTTCTGAGCGCCGTCAGCGGCAGCCGACTACGTTTCATATCGCATAACCTAAAGTTATCCGACGCGGAAATTATACTCGTTTGAGAGCCAAGGCCAGCGGCAGTCTAATCGGTGCTCAAAGGAGCACTGCCATGAACCAGTTCCTGGCCATCCTGAACGACGTGATGCGGATCGCCACCTTTCAGTGGCATGGCGAAGCCTTGCGCAGCCGCTGTTGCCATGACCGCCCCGATGTTTCCCCGCACCATTTACCGTGGACTGACAGGCATCCCATCCACCGATCCAGGCCATGAGAGGCAAAAGGCCGTTGCGTTCCCGGCTCAAAGTCCACATCTATCGCACAAGGAAACTGGCTGCGGAGAAGTGCGGGTGGCCGACCATTCAGGACATGCGCATGGCGTCCGGCCGGTCCGGCATGGGCGCAACTGGCAGGGACCCTGGCGCAAGACGCCGGGGCGTGTCCTCGGCACGTCGCTCGTGCGCCTCTATCAGCTGACGCTTTCCGGCTTCGTCGGCAACAGCTGCCGGCATCTGCCGACCTGTTCCGAATATGCGTATGAGGCGGTTGCCCGCCATGGCCTGTGGGCCGGCGGGTGGATGGCGCTGTTCCGGGTATCGCGCTGCGGGCCGTTCGGGACGCATGGCATCGATCGCGTGCCGGAGACGCTCGCCCAGCGCCATGTCTGGTTCATGCCGTGGCGCTACTGGCAGATCGGCAGGAAACGCGACGAATCGGACACCTGACGGCGAAACACCGCTCGACCGACAGTAGGCCGGAAACGGGTGGCGACGCTCTCACGCTGAAACGACACTGGAGCCTCGGAACATGAGGTGTTTCCATGATGTCGCTGTTTCTGGCCATTCACGTCCATCCCGGCAAACGAGGTGATGGACTGCTTCCGGAGTTCCTCGGGCTTGCGTCGCCGCCACGCGGTGTGCCGAAGACGATGACTGAAAATCCTGCCTTCAGTGCTGCGGAGCCGACGGCCACCACCAAGCCCGATCCTCAGATACGCAGACCCGCCCGAAAACCGGTCGTCCTGTAGCCCCGGTGCATCGAAATCGGCTCGGGTTTTAACGGTCTGGTAGGGTTAACGCCAGCCTGCACAAACACTGCGAATTTGAAACAAAATCGAGACAAGACGCCTCGCTAAGCCGCTCCCGTAATCCCTTTCAGGAGTGAGCTTCGATGCGCCAGATGGACCGCTACCCGTTCTTTATTGCCGTTATTCTGTTCCTTCTGGCCTGGATGCTCGGCCTGCCGATGCGGGCGCAATCGGCGCCGCTCGAGGACATCCACTGCACACTGATCCAGGATCAGGCAAGTGGCGCGACGCTCTATCAGGACGGCGTCTGCGACCAGCGCGTCAGTCCGGCATCCACCTTCAAGGTGCCTCTGGCGCTGATCGGCTACGATTCCGCAATCCTGAGCGACCAGCACACGCCGAGCTGGGACTACAGGCCCGAATTCAACGCGGTGAAGCGCGACCGCAAGACCGTCGACCCGACGATCTGGGAACGCGATTCCATCATCTGGTATTCGCGCGAGATCACCCGCCGGCTCGGCACGAAAAGTTTCGCCGGCTATGTATCGAAATTCGGCTACGGCAATGCGGACGTCTCAGGCAGCGCCGGCAAGAATGATGGCCTTACCAATTCCTGGGTGGATTCCTCACTTGAAATCTCGCCGGTCGAACAAACGGCCTTCCTGCGCCGGCTGCTTGCCGGCAAAATGCCGGTCTCGGCCAAGGCGCATGAGATGACGAAAGCGATCATCCCGAGCTTCAAGGCCGGCGGCTGGACGGTGCAAGGCAAGACCGGCAGCACGGTGCGAGACAAGAACAAGCGGTCGCTCGGCTGGTTCGTCGGCTGGGCCGAGAAGGATGGCCGCCGCATCGTGTTCGCCCGGCTGGTTGTCGAAACCAAGCGCGGCGACATGCCGAAGGGGCTCGCGACGCGGGCGGCCTTCCTGAAGGATCTGCCGCAACTGGTGAAGTGAAGCCGTTCAAAAGTTCCGGCGGGCGCGCAGGATGTGCCCGCCGGAATTGCCACGGCCAGCGTCAGGGGCTCTGCCAAGACGGTCGGCGACAGCGCCACTCTCGAGATCCTCGATTTCGTCGAAGCCGAGCTCGTTGAGTGATTTCGCCAGCTGGCCGGGATCAAAGAAGCTGATCCAAGGCTCGCCGATGGATGCGACGCGTGCGGCATGGAAGGCAAGCGTCGCCCGTCCCGCCACATCGCGGTTCTCAGCCGGTTCGCTGTAGTCGAAGACGACCTCGGAGCCGGGGGTGCCCGCAATGTAGGACAACGTGCCGAAGATCGCTTGCCGAGTGAGATAAGCCACCACTCCAAGCCAAATGAAGAAACTCGCCTCGGTCGGCTTGAGACCGGCCGACGACAGTTCTTCCGACAGAAGCTGGCGCTCGAAATTCACCGGCACAAATGTGGCGCAGCGCGGCTCCGCGAGACCGGCGCCGGCGATGAGCCGGCGCTTCCAGGCTTGCGTTGCCGGGTGGTCGACCTCGAACACCGCAAGATCCGGGTATGGATTGCGCAGCGAGAATGTATCAAGTCCGGCGCCGAGCACCACGACTTGCCGGACACCGCGCCGCACCGCTGCCGCCAGCCAATCCTCGGCGAGGCGAGCGCGCGCCGCAACGAACAGGCGCATGCGGCGGCCATGCCCGTCTTCCTGCTCGAGTTCCTGCGCGCCAGGCGCGGCTTCGCCCAGAATTGCTGCCGCGTAGGGATCGCGAAACAGCGCGGCCTGCGGTGACAACTGATGCAGCGCCCGCAAGCGTGCGACGCGAAGGGCGGTTCGGCTGGGTGTGGCGTCTTCCATTCCGGTCATCCAAAACTGTCCCGGGATTGTTCGCAAGCCTTCGCGACCGGCCTGCGACATCGCTGGAGACATTTCCTGACGGGCCGCTCTTTACCTGAGGCGACGCTGCCTCTAAAACCGCGCCCGCTGGCCATCGTCCATGTGATTGGTGCCTCCGGCTAACCCTCTGCATGCTCCAGCACGCGACATGCATTTCACCACCCGCGCTCGTTTGCGGGACTGGATAGGAGAACTCTGATGCTGAATTCCGTTTCCCTGACATTTCCCGATGGCTCCGTCCGCGAATACGACGCGGCGGTGACCGGCGCCGGTCTTGCCGAATCGATCTCGAAGTCGCTGGCCAAGAAAGCCGTGGCCTATGCGATCGACGGCACCATCCGCGACCTTTCCGATCCGCTCGGCAAGTCCGGCAAGGTCGAGATCATCACCCGCGAGGATCCGCGTGCGATGGAGCTCATCCGCCACGATGCGGCGCATGTGCTGGCCGAGGCCGTGCAGGAATTGTGGCCGGGAACGCAGGTGACCATCGGGCCGGTGATCGAGAACGGGTTCTACTACGATTTCGCGCGCAACGAGCCGTTCACGCCGGACGATTTCCCGGCGATCGAGAAGAAGATGCGCGAGATCATTGCCCGCAACAAGCCGTTCACCAAGGAAGTCTGGTCGCGCGACAAGGCGAAGAAGGTGTTCGCCGACAAGGGCGAGCGCTACAAGGTCGAGCTGATCGACGCCATCCCTGAGGACCAGGACATCAAGATCTACGCGCAGGGCGACTGGTTCGACCTTTGCCGCGGCCCGCACATGGCTTCGACCGGGCAGATCGGCAATGCCTTCAAGCTGATGAAGGTTGCAGGCGCCTACTGGCGCGGCGATTCCAACAACCCTATGCTGACGCGCATCTACGGCACGGCCTTTGCCGACCAGGCGCAGCTCGAGGCCTATCAGACGCTGCTCGAGGAGGCCGAAAAGCGTGACCACCGCAAACTCGGCCGCGAGATGGACCTGTTCCATTTCCAGGAAGAAGGGCCGGGCGTCGTCTTCTGGCACGCCAAGGGCTGGAAGATGTTCCAGAACCTGGTCAACTACATGCGCCGCCGCCTCGACGAGCACGGCTACCAGGAAGTCAACGCGCCGCAGGTGCTGGACAAGAGCCTGTGGGAGACGTCGGGACACTGGGGCTGGTATCGCGACTCCATGTTCAAGGTCACGGTCGCCGGCGACGACACCGACGACGAGCGTATCTTTGCGCTGAAGCCGATGAACTGCCCCGGCCATGTGCAGATCTTCAAGCATGGGTTGAAGTCCTATCGCGAACTGCCCGTAAAGCTTGCGGAGTTCGGCAATGTGCATCGCTACGAGCCATCGGGCGCGCTACACGGGCTGATGCGCGTGCGCGGCTTCACGCAGGACGACGCGCATGTCTTCTGCACCGAGGAGCAGCTCGCCGCGGAATGCCTGCGCATCAACGACCTGATCCTGTCGACCTATGCCGATTTCGGCTTCGATGAGGTCGCCGTGAAGCTGTCGACGCGACCAGACAAGCGCGTCGGCACCGACGAGGCCTGGGACCATGCCGAGGCGATCATGAGCAATGTGCTGGAGACGATCCGCACGCGCTCCGGCAACCGCATCAAGATCTCGATCAATCCGGGCGAGGGCGCCTTCTACGGGCCGAAGTTCGAATATGTGCTGAAGGATGCCATCGGCCGCGAATGGCAGTGCGGCACCACGCAGGTCGATTTCAACCTGCCGGAGCGTTTCGGCGCCTTCTATATCGGCTCGGATTCGGAGAAGAAGCAGCCGGTCATGGTGCACCGCGCGGTGTGCGGCTCGATGGAGCGCTTCCTCGGCATCCTGATCGAGAACTACTCCGGCCACTTTCCGCTGTGGTTCGCGCCGCTGCAGGTGGTGGTGGCGACGATCACCTCCGATGCCGATGACTACGCGAGGAAGGTTGTCGAGCGGCTGAAGGCCGCGGGCCTGCTGGCCGAAGCCGATCTGCGCAACGAGAAGATCAACTACAAGGTGCGCGAGCATTCGCTGGCCAAGGTTCCGGTCATTCTCGTCTGCGGCAAGCGGGAGGCGGAAGAGGAAACCGTCAACATCCGCCGGCTCGGCTCCCGCGACCAGGAATCGCTAAAGCTCGCCGATGCGGTGAAATTGCTGGCCGACGAGGCGGTCTCGCCGGATCGCAAGCGCCGCGCGGCCTGAGTTTTCCCGTACTCCGTGCGATGGCGGTGGAGCGATCCACCGCCATTTTCACATGCCTGTCACGCCAACCCTGTAACGAGCCGCCATGCTCAAGCTGAAACTGCGGGAAAGGCCGTTTCCCGAGCTCTCCTACGCCAACCAGCATCAGCCGGCGCTGACGCGGTGGTTCATCCATTCCGTCGAGGGCCTGTCGGGCCGCGACCGCTTTGCCGCGCTCTATGATTTCTGGCGGCGCCAGGTTGCTCCAACCGGCGAACGCGTGTTCAGCCGCATGCTGGAGCTGATCGACGTCAAGGTGCGCAACGCCGGCCATTGGCCGCCGGCGAGTTTGCCGGACACGCCGCTGGTGATCGTCGCCAACCATCCGTTCGGCATCGGCGACGGCATTGCCGTGCTGTCTCTCGTTGAGCAGCTCGGCCGTCCGTTCCGGGTCATGATTCACAAGGATCTGCTCAGGATCCGCGAGATGGAGCCCTATTCGCTGCCGATCGATTTTTCCGAGACCAAGGACGCGCTGAAAAACAACATGGCGGTGCGCCATGAGGCGGTGCGGCTGTTGAAGGAAGACGTCACCATTGTCGTCTTCCCGGCCGGAGGCGTCGCGACGGCGCCAAAGGGGGTCGGCTGCGCTATCGACCTGCCGTGGAAGATGTTCCCGGCCAAGCTCATCCAGGAGGCCAGGGCCTCGGTTATCCCGATGCATTTCTCCGGCCAGAACGGCCGCCTGTTCCATCTCGTCAGCGGTCCGATGAACATGGCCGAGCGCGACAACCGCGTGGCGAAATTCGTCGGCAAGGCGTCGCTGACGCTGCGCACGTCGTTGCTCATCCGCGAGTTCGCCCGGCTGTCCGGCAGGGCGATCGAGGTGCGCATCGGCGAGGTGCTGAGGTGGGACGAACTTGAGCCACTGCGCGACCGCAAGGCGCTGCTCGACCGGCTCTATCGCAGCGTCTTCGATCTCACGCCGCCGTCTGCGCCGCGTGGGCGTGTGCCGTTTCTCCCCAGGCGGATGCGCAAGGCCGCTTGACGCTATTTTTGGCAGTTCCGGACGGAAAATCGCTGGCACTTTTCCTGGAATTGCCTCAGTCGGCGCCTTCCTCCGGATCGATAGCGGACGATTCGTTGGCCACGACCTCGATCTCCTGGTTCTGGCCGGCCACCACCGTGAAATCCTTCTGGTAGATGCGATCGCGGTTCTTGGCGATGATGGTGTATTGGCCCTCAGCCAGCACCATCGAGGCGAAGGCGCCGACGGCTTCCTTGATCGGATCGCCGGATTCGTTGAGCAGCGACCAGGAGGTGTCGGCGATGGCTTCGCCGCCAGGCTCGCGCACCAGCTTCATCGTCATCTCGGCCGCGCGGTGCTCGACGGTGGCCTCGGTCAGCTTGCCGGCCTCGACGCGGATGTCGGAGCGGATCACGGCGTTGACCGCGCCGTAAGTGGAGACGACGTGGTAAGTGCCCGCATTCAGCCTCACCACCGTGTTCGGCTCGACATCGGGGGCGATCAGAGCGCGGTCTCCATTGGGCTCGGCCTGGCTTTCATAGATCGAGAAGCGGAGCTTCTTCGGCGGGATATGCGCGCCGCCCGACGTCACCGCGTCGAGCTTCAAGCCGCCGGCATCGAGGACGAGGCTCTCGCGCTTGGCGTCCTTGCCAACGGTGATGCGCTTGGTGGCGCCGGCGCGGCCATAGGAGGCATGGACAAGATAGCTGCCGGGGTCGAGTTGGAACACCGCCGTGCCGCCATGCGCGGACGCGACCATCGGCAGCTTGCCGTCGCTGGTGGGCTCGGGCTTGAACACGCGCCAGACGATACCGCGGGTGATGTCGGTGCCCTTGTCTGTCAGTTGCGCAGAAAGGGTGATGGCGCCGCCGCTGCCGATCGCCAGCGACCTTTCGCTCTTCGGCGTCGCATAGCTCGAAATGCCAGGGAGCTTGATGTCGCCGACATCGTTGGCGTTCTGGGCCAGCGCGAAGGAAACCGGCACCGCGAACAGCGCGGCGACCAGCCCAACCACGAAAAGGCGCAGAGTCCCCTCAAACATGCCTTGCGTTGAAGCCCAAGGCGGTGGCAATTTCAAGGCTCAAGAGCGCGCCGCGTTGCCTCAGCGCTCTTTATCCGGTGCTTTCCGCGCCATTGCCCGAGCCGCCCGACCTCCCGATGGCGCGCTTCAGCTCAAAATTGAATGCTTAGGAGACTTGCGCCCATGGCGTCGCCGATCATCGACTTCCTGCTGACCCGCAATTCCGCGCCTATACCCGACCTCAAGGAACCGGCGCCGAGCGACGCGGAGATCGCCACGATGATCGCCGCTGCCTCGCGAGTGCCGGACCATGGCCGGCTCGAGCCCTGGCGGTTCATCCTCTACCGCGGCGAAGCGCGGGTCGCGATCGGCAGGAAGCTCGCGGCTCTTGCCGAGCAGCGCGAGGGGCCGCTGCCCGAGGGGCGGCGCAACCAGGAGCTGGCGCGCTTCTCGCGCGCGCCGCTGGTGATCGGCGTCGTGTCGGTGCCGAGGGAGAACCCGAAGATCCCACAATGGGAGATGTTCCTGTCGGGCGGCATGGCGGCTATGAATCTGATGATCGCTGCCAACGCGCTGGGCTATGGCACCAACATGATCAGCAACTGGTATTCCGACGTTGCGGAGGGCAGGGCGATCCTTGGGCTGTCGCCGCAGGAGCGCGTCATCGGCTTCGTCCATATCGGCTCATACCAGGGGCCGGCACCCGAGCGGCCGCGGCCCGATCCGGCGAAGCTTTACGCCGATTACACGGGACCTTGGGCGGGATGAAGCAATCTAGAGGCGCCGCAAAGGGGCGCGGCCTGGTTCGCGATCCTTCTAGGGCGGCGCGACCGCGATGACGGAAGGGTTGGAGCGGCGCGCCGTCATGACAGCGCGCACATAGCCAGGCTCGCCGATCCGGATGCTGCCGTCGGGAAGCCCGAGAATGCGGTCGAGGGCGGTCTCGTAGAGCCTGACACGCTTCTCGAGGGCTTCAATAGCGATCTCCATGTCGGCATCGCTGCCGCTGGCGAAGGCCTTGGCGATGACGTCGTGCGTGGCCATCCCGAATTGCATGACGATGTCGGCGACGCCTTCCGGGTCGAATGTGCGAAACGTGCCATCCTCGAGGCCTTGCCGGATGGTTTCGACCAGCACAGGCGAAAACGACGCGCTGGCCGCCAGATTGATGCGATGGAACAGCACCAGGTTTTCCGGCCGGAACAGCGTTTCGAACAGCGCCCAGGCTTCCGCCGCGGTTTCGATCTTGGCCTGCCGTGATTTTGCCAGGAGCGCATTCAGTCGACCCAGCGGGTCGAGGGCCGGATCGGCGACAATGTCCTCAACGCCGGCGAGCGCCTGTTTCGCAAAGCGCTCCGCCAACGCTTCCAACAGCGCCTCCTTGGAAGGAAAGTAGTGGTAGAAAGCGCCCTTCGAGATGCCGGCAGCGGCAATCACGTCATTGAGGCTCGCCTTGTCGTAGCCATGCGTCAGGAACAGGGCCTGGGCATGGTCGAGCAGTTCTTCTCGCCTGAGTTCCGGGTGCTTGACGATACGGGGCATGGCGAAACCTTCTGCACGCAGCGGCCGTTCCCGTCCAGATGCCGACAGATCACCGCTTGAGCAATAGACCATTGGTCGGTATAATAGACCAATGGTCGGTTTTTGACCAATAGCGGCGGGGCATGTCACGGAAGGATGGGTCATGGTCGCGAAATTGGTTGTCCAGACATTCCTGTGGTTCGGCTTCATGGGCGCGCTGCTTTTCGTGTCCGCCGGAACGCTGCATTGGCCGGGAGCCTGGGTCTATCTCGTGCTGATGGTAGGGCTCAGCCTCACCCTGGGTGTCGCGCTGGCCCGGCGCGATCCGGGGCTTATGAATGAGCGGCTCAGCCCACCGATCCAGAAGAACCAGACCGCTGCCGACAAGATCCTGCTCTCCATACTGCTCATCGCCATCTTTGCCTGGCAGATCCTGATGGGTCTCGACTTCCGCTACGCTTGGTCGGCGGTTCCGGCCTGGGTTCAGGCGGTCGGCGCGATCGTCCTGCTGCTCGGAATCTGGATCTGCTACCTGACGATGATGGAGAACAGCTTTGCGGCGCCTGTCGTGAAGATCCAGGACGAGCGCGGCCAGAAGGTGATCACCACCGCCCCTTACAGCTATGTCCGACATCCGATGTATGCCGGCGCCATCCTGTTTTTCGCCGGCACGGCGTTGCTGCTCGGCTCCTGGTGGGGACTTCTGTCGGTCGTCGCCTTCATCGTTCTGCTCGCCATTCGCACCTTCATCGAAGAAAAAACGCTGCGAGCCGGCCTGCGCGGCTATGACGACTATGCGGCGAACGTCCGCTACCGGCTTATCCCGATGGTCTGGTAGCGGTTCAGGCGGAAATCCCCGCCGCTTTGGCACGTGCCAGCAGCCGTTGGGCGAGCCGCAGATGCGGCCGGTCATACATCTTGCCGTCGATGCCGACGACGCCGGGATTTCCCGCCGCCGCGAAAGCGTTGACGATCGCCTGCGATCGCTCGACTGCCTCGGCCGACGGCGTGAAGGCGGCGTTGATGACCGGGACCTGCGCCGGATGGATCGCCATCTTGCCGGTGAAGCCGTCGCGTTCGGCCTCCCTGCATTCGGCCTCGAAAGCCGCCATGTCGCGGAAATCCGGAAACACCGTGTCGATCGCGGCGAGGCGCCCCCCCCCCCCCCCGCCGCCAGGATGGTCATGGCGCGCGCCAGGCGGAAGACGTCGGTGTAGCGGCCGCTCTCGTCGCGCGCCGAACGCGCGCCGATC
>NZ_JHQR01000295.1 GCF_014843825.1 Mesorhizobium silamurunense | reverse complement strand
GTGTTGATGGTGTTCTTGAGTTCGAGGATCTCGCCTTTCACATCGACGGTGATCTTCTTCGACAAATCGCCCGAAGCAACCGCCGTGGTCACCTCGGCGATGTTGCGCACCTGACCCGTGAGATTGGTGGCCATGGCGTTGACGTTGTCGGTAAGGTCCTTCCAGGTGCCGGCGACGCCCTTCACTCGGGCCTGTCCGCCAAGTTTTCCTTCCGTGCCGACTTCGCGAGCGACACGCGTCACCTCCGACGCAAAGGAGGCCAATTGCCCGACCATGGTGTTGACGATCTTGCCGATGCGCAGAAACTCCCCGCGCAGCGGGCGGCCATCGATTTCGACCATCATGGTTTGGGAAAGATCACCCTTGGCAACCGCACCGATGACGCGAGCCACCTCGGCCGTCGGTTGGACCATGTCTTCGATAAGGTCGTTGACTGACCGGACGCTGGATTCCCAGCTGCCGGTAGCGTTGCGGACATGGCCGCGCTCACCGATCCTGCCATCCTTGCCGACGACCCTGCTCAGGCGTTCGAACTCGCGTGTCACCTGATCGTTCAATTCGACGATCTGATTTAAGGTGTCGGCGATGTCTGAATCAATTCCCTCGTAGACGTTGTCGATGCGAACGGAGAAGTCGCCTCGTCGGAAAGCCTTTAGTGAATTGAGAATTTGTCGAGGGTCTAATTGCGCTCTTGATGCCTGCACACTCACAGTGCCACTCCCAGCCCAGCGGTTTTGTGAAAGAACTGATGCCTGATGAAATCCCCAGCCCCCTGCGGGCGACATCTACAATCCACCGCAAGGCTCAAAACGTGGAATTGACCAATTGGTTCCGAGCCAGCAATTGTGCAGATCAGATCCGCTACACGGACAAAATGTGTATAGACCCCAGACGGGATCGGGGCTGTGCTGACGAACAGAAGCCCGCCAATAGAACAGCGGCCTCTGTGGCAATGACAGCTTTATTGGCCAGCGAGAAAGATCGCCTCCCCTTCGTCCCGCTATCTACCGCCCATTGCAGCTGCGACACTCGCAATAAAGGCACAAACGATCAAGTCACAGCGCATCCCGCAGCGCAAGGTAGCACGAGGGCCGTCACTCCTTTCACGACCGACGGATTTGTGCGTAGGCCAACGCAAGAAACATGAGGCGGTCCGACCAAATGTCGGTGCCGGGAACCGGCGAATTGCCAATGGCGTTCGGGGTGATGGCAATTCGCGAAATCCTGACAACGATCGGCACCCTACATCGAGGCCTTACGCCTTTTTAATCCTCGCGGGTTTCACGGGCACCTGGCTTGCATTTGAACCTGAGACTCTCGACTGGCACGGCGTTGCGACGCTTGTCACTTGGGCCATGACGCTTCTCATTCAACGCGCTGAACATCGTGATACACAGGCCCTGCAGGCAAAGCTCGATGAGCTCATTCGAGCAACGGGGAATGCGCGAAACGATGTCGCGAACATCGACGACAAGGAGCCTGAGGAGATCGAACGTCAACGCTCCGCAGCGCGCGAGTAACCTGGGTGATCGCAAAAGGAGCAGCCGAGAGGTCGATCAAAAAGCGGGATCACCACATCGTGAACATTCGCTTGAAACGGAAGCTTTTGCCCTGGAAACTTCAGCAGACGCCAACGGTTGGGGAATCGGAAGCAGGTTGCCTCCCCCGCCGCGACCGGCATCGGTCTTCTTTCGCTCACAGCCCTTTCTCGACGGCCTTGCAACGAAGACATCAGAAGTTCAACCTGCCTCGGTCGGTGCCCCAACCGCTCTTGCCTTCGCAAAGTGCGTTGACGAAGTGTTCAAGTGGAAACGCGATCTGACAAAAAACGGCGCCAGCCGCCGAATGACGAAATATCAGAAGCGCCTAGCAAGCCCACGGATTCCACCAGAAAGCCTTTGGCGGTGCTGCCGTCATCAAGCTCTATATTGCCAATGCCCAGCGGCGGCGGGATGGCTGCCACAAAGTGGCCGAAAGCGTCGGCAGGTAGCCGCCAAACCTCTACCTCGATCGCAGTGCCGCCGTTCCCTACACGAACGAGTCCCGGCTTGGGCGTGGCTTGGCCCACGAGTTCATAGAGCTTGTATGAAGAGGCGGTCTTCATCGCCCGGCAGAACCGGGCACCAGCCTCCTTGAGCTGGCCATTGAGCGGCATTCCCGAGAGGTGAGCGCCGACCACCACTAATTCGATCGTGCCATCTTCGGCCGATGCGCCGGAAGGTTGCGCGCTCGGCTGCCGCCAGCCAGTTGCGCCGAGGGTGAGACCGCTCGCGGCATGGAGATCGCGCGCGACGGACGCCACAAGGCCGTCCAGTCCGGCGGCCGCAAGCAGCGTCACGCTCATCGGCAGGCTGTCATCGCGCGTGCCGGTCGGCACGGCGATGCCGCACATGTCGAGCAGATTGACGAAATTGGTGTAGGTACCCAGCCGGCTGTTGGTGGCGATCGGATCGGAGAGCACGGCATCGAGCGTATAGTGGGTCGGCGCGGTCGGCACGCAGAACAGGTCGACCGAGGCGATGACCTGGGCGAGCTTGGCCCGGTACGCCTGCAAGGCATAGAGGCCGCGGAAGGCATCGGCCGCCGATAGCTTCCTGGCGCCGCCGATGATCTTGCGCGTCACTGGATGCATGGCGGCTTCGTTGGCTTCCATGAAATCGCGGATCGCGGCATAGCGTTCGGCCACCCAGGCGCCCTCATAGAGGAGGTTGGCGGTGGCGTAGAAATCGCCGAACGGGATTTCGACCAGCCGGCAGCCGAGCCGCGACAGCATGGCAAGCGATGCCTCGAAGCCGGCCTGCATCGCTGCATCGCCGAAGAATTTCAGGTCGGCATTTGCCGGAATGCCGACGCTCAGCACCGGCGGGCGCGCGGCAAGCGGTTGGACGGCGACGCCGCGCGAATAGGGATCGGGATCGGCGGCGCCGCGCGCCGCCACTACGGAGAACACTGCATAGGCGTCATCGACGGTCAGCGCGAACACCGACACGCAGTCCAACGTGCGGCAGGCCGGCACCACGCCGGCCGTCGACAACGCACCAACGGTCGGCTTCAACCCGACGATGTTGTTGAGGCCGGCCGGGATGCGGCCGGAGCCGGCGGTGTCGGTGCCGAGCGCGAAGGAGACGATACCACGCGCCGTCGCCACCGCCGACCCCGAGGAGGAGCCGCCTGGCACCAGCTCCGCGTCGATGGCGTTGCGCGGAGTCGGCCAGGGCGTGCGCACGCCGACGAGGCCAGTGGCGAACTGGTCGAGATTGGTCTTGCCGACGACGAGTGCGCCGGCCGCCCTCAGCCGCGCCACCACGGTGGCGTCCTTGTCGGGCCAGTAGGTGTATTCGGCGCAGGCTGCCGTCGTCGGCATGCCGGCAACGTCGATGTTGTCCTTGACGGCGAAGGGAATGCCCCACAGTGGCTTTGCCACCAGGTCGAACGGGCCGAGCGCTTCGGCCGCGGCAAGCAGGTCCGCCCTGGCGGCGAGATGGATGAACATGCCCGGATCATCAGCTGTCTCGATGCGGGCATAAATCGTCGCGATCACATCGGCGACGCCGACGCCGTCCCGATAGGCCGCGTGCAGGCTTGCAATGTCGAAGTGGACATCACTCATTTCGTCTCCCCCAGAATGATCACCGGCAGATCCCACTGGATCAGCACGACGCAGCCGTCCTTCGTCCACACCGAATGCTCGGTCCCGACCGGATTGAGGATCACGCTGCCGGCAGGATAGTGGCCGTTCTCGTCGCTTTGGGTGCCTTCCAGCACGACGATGGTCTCCAGCCCGACATGGCGGTGGCGCGGCACGCCGGCGCCGGGCCAGTATTTCAGGATCGCGACCGACGGCTCGACCGGCCCGCCCTTCAGCAGCCAGTGCACGCTGATGCCGTCACGGAAATGCTCGAATGCCAGATCGCGCCAGCCGCTGTCGAGTAGGCCGGCAAAGGCAAGATTAGGCATTGGCAATTCCCTCGAGCACCTGGTCGGTCGTCGCCGTCCAGCCGATGATGGCGCCCTGCGCCCTGATCATGGCGATCGCCGCCGCCTTGAATTCGGGAAAGTAACTTTCCGTCGCGTCCTCGGCGAGCAGGCACTCATAGCCGCGATCGTTGGCCTCGCGCATCGTCGTCTGCACGCAGACTTCGGTGGTGACGCCGGCAAAGACCAGCTGCTCGGCGCCGAGCCTTTTCAGGTCGTCGCCGAAGGAGGTGGCGTAGAAGGCGCCCTTGCCCGGCTTCTCGATGACGATCTCGCCGGGCAGCGGCGCAAGTTCGTCGAGGATCGCCGTGCCCGGCTCGCCGGCGATCAGCACGCGGCCGATAGGCCCGGCATCGCCGATCCGGATCGACGGATTGCCGCGATTGCGCTTGGCCGGCGGCAGGTCGGAAAGGTCGGGCCGGTGGCACTCCATCGTGTGGATTACCGGCAGGCCGGCGGCGCGAAAGCCCTCGATCAATCTCTTCACCGTCGGCACGATCGCTGTCACACGGCCGACGTCGTTGCCGAGACTGGCACCGAAGCCGCCGGGCTCGGCGAAGTCTCGCTGCATGTCGATGACGACCAGCGCAATGGTGCGCGGCTTGAAGGCGAACGGAAATGGCTGCGCTTCGATTTCCGCCATCAGTGATGTCCCGCCATGTGCTCGCCGATGGTCTGGACACTGGCCTGCGCGATCGGCGTCTCGTAGACCAGCGCGCCATCCGACATGACGAAGATGCGGTCTGAAAGCTCGAGCAGTTCGTCGAGATCCTCCGACATCAGAAGCACGGCGGCACCCGCATTGCGCGCCTTCATGATGCGGGCGCGGATTTCGGCCACGGCCGAAAAGTCGAGGCCGAAGCACGGGTTGGAGACGATCAACAGATCGACTTCGCCGGTGAGCTCGCGGGCAAGCACGGCGCGCTGCACATTGCCGCCCGACAGCGAGGCGATTGGCGAGGCAAGCGATGCGGTCTTGACCTTGAACTGCTCGACCAGCCTGGCGCTGAATGCCTTGATGGCGCCGGCGCTGATCCAGCTTACCGGTTTGCCGTTGCTGTCGATGTCGAAGGTGCGGAAAGAAATGTTCTCGGCCACCGTCATCTTCGGCGCGCAGGCGTTTTTCAGCGGCTCTTCCGGGATGAGGCGGACATTGAGCGCCCGCGCCTCGGCGCGCGTCGCCGCATAGGCGCTGCCGCGCACCATGACTTCGCCGGCATCGCGGGGGCGCTGCCCGGCCAGCACTTCGAGGAATTCCTTCTGGCCGTTGCCGGAAATACCGGCGATGCCGACGATCTCGCCGGAGCGCACGCCGAGATCCTCGATCCGGATCGACTTCAGTCCGGTGCGGTCCGGCGCCTTCAGCGCCTTGACCTTGAGCACGATCTCGGCGTCCGGCCTGGGCTCGGCGCGGCTGTCGAGTGCCGCGATAGGCTGGTCGCCGATCATCATCGCCGCCATGGCCTTGCGGTCGAGGTCGACGACGCGGCCGGTGCCGGTCAGCCTGCCCTTGCGCAGCACGCTGACGTCGTCGGCGAATGCCGTCACCTCATGGAATTTGTGCGAGATCATCAGTACGGTGAGGTCGCCAGCCCTGGTCATGGCGCGCACAAGGCCCAGCACTTCCTGCGCCTCGCCGGGAGTGAGCACGGAGGTCGGCTCGTCCAGCACCAGGAAGGAGCGGCCGAGATAGAGCTGCTTGACGATCTCGAGCTTCTGCTTCTCGCCGGCCGCGAGCTCGGCGACCATGACGTCGAGCGGCAATTTGAACGGCATGCGATCCATGAACACGGCAAGGTCGCCGCGCTCCTTACGCCAGTCGATCACGCCGGGAACCTTCTCGCGCGAAATGACCAGGTTCTCGGCGCCGGTCAGCGACGGCACAAGCGTGAAATGCTGGTAGACCATGCCGAGGCCGAGCGCCGATGCGTCCCTGGGGCTGGCGATCGCCACCTCGCGGCCGTCGACCAGTATGTCGCCGGCGGTCGGGTGATAAAAACCCATCATGCATTTGACCAGCGTCGACTTGCCGGCGCCGTTCTCGCCGAGCAGTGCGTGAAAGGAGCCGGCCCGCACCTTGATGGAGACGTCGGCCAGCGCCGTGAAGGCGCCGAAACGCATGGTCATGCCGATGGTCTCGACGCCGACGGCCTTGTTGCCGGTGATCGCGCTCATCCTGGCTTCCTCACGGCAGTTGGGCGACGAAGGACGCCGAATTCGACACCGCGCCGAAGACGCCGCCCTGCATCTTGATCATCTTGATCGCGGCGAGATGATTGCCGTAGTCGGTCGCCCCGCAGCAATCCTCCAGCATCACGCATTCGAAGCCGCGGTCGTTGGCCTCGCGCATGGTCGTGTGCACGCAGACATCGGTGGTGATGCCGGTGAGCACAATGTTTTCGATGCCGCGCTGGTTGAGGATCAGTTCCAGGTCGGTGGCGCAGAACGAGCCCTTGCCCGGCTTGTCGATGATCGGCTCGCCTTCGGCCGGATAGAGGTCGGGAATGATGTCCCAGCCCGGCTCGCCGCGCACCAGGATGCGCCCGCAGGGGCCGGGGTCGCCAATGCCGGCATTGATGCGGCGCGAGCGCCAGCGCTTGTTGGCGGGCAGGTCGGCGAGGTCGGGCCGGTGGCCCTCGCGGGTGTGGATAATGGTGTAGCCTTTCGCGCGCATGGCCGACAGCACCGACTTGATCGGCTCGATCGGCGCGCGCACCAGCGACAGGTCATAGCCCATGTGGTCGACATAGCCGCCCGGCCCGCAGAAGTCGGTCTGCATGTCGATGATGATCAACGCCGTGTTGTCGGGGCGCAGTTCGCCGTTGTAGGGCCATGGATACGGGTCGGCGTCGATGTAGCGCTGGGTGATTTCAGCTCTGGCGTTCATGGCAAAAACTCCAGTCATTTGGTGATCGACAATTCGCCCGGCGCGCCGGCAAGCGAACGGGTCGGCGACGAAGTGGCGATCATGATGACGAGGGTGAGGATGTAAGGGGCGGCGTAGAAGAGGTAGTAGCCTTGCGTGACGCCGACCGACTGCAGCGCCGGTCCGAGCGCTCCTGCGCCGCCGAACAGAAGGGCAGCGGCAAAGCAGCCGAGCGGGTTCCAGCGCGCGAAAATGACCAGTGCCACCGCCATCAGCCCTTGGCCGGATGAGATGCGCTCGGTCCAACTGCCGGGATAGTAGAGTGACAGATAGGCGCCGCCGATGCCGGCCAGCGCGCCGCCGACGCCGGTGGCGAGAAGGCGCACCCTGTTCGGGTTGAGGCCCATGGCGCGCGCGGCGTCGGAACTGTCGCCGACGACGCGCACGATGAGGCCGGCGCGGGTGTTGCGGAAGGCCCACCACAGGACGAGCGAAAGTGCCGCCCCGATCAGGAACAACACGTTGACGTCGAGTGCCGCCTGCACCTGCGGAATGTCGGACCAGGCGCCGAAGGGAATGGCCGGAAGGTTGGGCGCCTTCGGCTTGATGAACGGCTTCCCGAAGAAGAAGGCGAGCCCCGAGCCAAACAGCATCAGCGCAATGCCGATGGCGATATCGTTGACTTTCGAGAATTTGCAGATCCAGCCATGGAAAAGACCGAAGCAAAGGCCGGCGGCGGCGGCGGCCAGTAGACCGGGCCACGGCGAGTTGGTCATGACCGCGACTGCATATGCGGTCATGGCGCCGAAGACGAGTGTGCCTTCGAGCCCCAGATTGATGCGGCCCGAGCGCTCGGTGATGGCCTCGCCGAGCGAAACGAAGATAAAGGGCGTCGACACACGGATGGCGCCGCCGAGGATGGCGAGCGGCACGCCCCAGAGGCCGATGTCGGTAGCGTCCATTAGGAGGCCCTCTGCCAAAGGTCGGGATTGAAGGCCTTGAAGCGACCGTAGAAAGTTTCGCTGAACAGGATGACGATGAACAGCATGCCTTGCAGCACCAGGACGGTGGCGTCGGGCAGGTCCATGCGGCGCTGGATCAGCCCGCCGGACGCGTCGATACCGCCAAGCAGGATGGCGACGGGGATGATGGCCAGCGGATTGTGGCGGGCGAGGAAGGCGATGAGGATGCCGGTGTAACCATAGCCGGCGGCGAGCGAGCCGTTGGCGCTGCCTTGCACGGCAGCGACTTCCAGCATGCCGGCAAGGCCGGCAAAGCCGCCGGCAAGCGCGGTAAAGCCGACGATCAGCGGTCCGACAGCCAATCCCTGCACCTGCGCTGCCCTGACATTGCCGCCGGCGATGCGGGCGGCAAAGCCCCAGCGGGTCTTTTCGATCAGCACCCAGGACAGCACACAGGCCACGACGCCGACGGCAAGCCCCCAATGCACCTCCATGCCCGGAATGTTGCCGACGCGGTAGATGTCGGCCAGCGGCTGAGTCGAGGGCTTGTTGAGCGAGGCCGGGTCGCGCAGCGGCCCTTCCACCAACTGGTTCATCAGGGCAATGGCGATGTAGGCCATCAGCAGGCTGGAGATGGTTTCGTTGACGGCCCGGTAGTGGCGGAGCGCGCCGACGGCACCTATCCAGATGCCGCCGGCGGCCATGCCCGCCACGCCCATGGCAAGAATGACGATGAAGGATGGGGCGCCGGCCAGCGCCACGCCGATGGCCGCGGCGGCGACGCCGCCGAGAACGATGGCGCCCTCGCCGCCGATGACGACGAGGCCGAGCCGCGCCGGCAGAGCCACGCAGAGCGCCGCCAGCAAGAGCGGTGCTCCCCGCGACAGCGAGTTCTGGATTGAGAACCACGAGCCGAAGCCGCCGCGCCACATCGTTTCATAGAGCTGGACCGGCGACTTGCCGACGAGCGCAATGAACAGGCTGAACAGGACCATGCCGACGACCAGCGCCGCGAACGGAATAACGAAGGCTTCCGCCCGCCTGGCGATCCATTCGAGCGCCGCCCGATATCCCCCAGCGCCGAGAATGGCCCGCACGTCCGCGCTGCTCACCGTGTCCGTCATCGTTCCGTCTCCCCTCGGCCCGCTCAGGCCGTCGAGCCGACGACACCCTCGACGAGATAGTCCATGCTTTCGAGCTCGATGGCGGTCTCGACAAAGGCCTGGCCTTGGGTAGCGACGACGACGCCCTTGTTGCTCTTCAACGGACCCTTGATGACTGAGAAGCCGCCCTTCATCATTTCGGCCAGCGTCCCGTCGAACTGCTTGCGCGCCGCTTCGCCGACGGCGGGGCCGAGCGGGCTCATCTTGACGAAGCCATCGGCAAGACCGCCGCGGGTGAAATTGGGCAGCGGCGTGCCGGCGACGAGGTTGTCGACGAACATCTTGTAGACCTTGGCCCAGTTCCACTCCGCGCCGGTCAGGTACTTTTCCGGCGCCAGCGGGCTCTGGTTGGCGTGATAGCCGCAGACGAAGGCACCACGGCCGGCCGCCGTCTCGACCACCACTTTCGGGCTGTCGACATGACAGGTGATGACGTCGGCGCCCTGGTCGACCAGGGCGTTGGTGGCTTCCGCCTCCTTGACCGCCAGCGACCACTCGCCGGTGAAGATGACCTGGCAGGTGATCGTCGGGTCGACTGAGCGTGCGCCGAGCAGAAACGAGTTGATGTTGAGCAGGACCTGCGGGATCGGTTTGGCGGCGACGAATCCGAGCTTCTTGCTCTTCGAGGTGTGGCCGGCGACGACGCCGTTGAGATACTGGCCCATGCCGATATAGCCGAAATAGGAACCGGCATTCATCGGGTGCTTGTCCTTGCTCCACATGCCGCCGCAATGGCGGAACTGGACGTCTGGGAACTTCGCGCACATGGCCAGCATGTGCGGATCGAAATAGCCGAAGGAGGTCGGGAAGATCAGCGAGGCGCCATCGAGGTTGATCATCGATTCCATTGTCTTCTGAACGTCGACCGTCTCCGGAACGTTTTCCTCCTCGACGATGGAGATGCCTTCGATGCCCTTCAGCGACGCCGCCCCTTCGGCATGCGCCTGGTTGTACCCGTAGTCGTCCTTCGGGCCGACATAGATGAAGCCGACGGTGGCAGCGGCGGCGAAGGCACGACTGATCGGAAAGGATGCCGAGACCAGGCCGAGTACGGCTCCCGCGGCGGAGGTCTTGAGCAGCTGGCGGCGGTTAAGCATGAATCTGTCGGTCATAGTGAATGCTCCCCTTTTAGGACCCTTTTCCGGGTCGGTTAACATGCCGTCAAGAAAGTGCATGCAATCACTGTGCCAGTTTCCGGATTGAAATTTATCCAATGAAATCAGTGATCATATCGAGGGTTCGTGCTCATACCAGAGGCAATTGCATGCACTTTTTGCCTTGAAAATAGCCAGTTTGACAGGCAGATTAAAATAGAGGCATAGAGAACGTGTCGAGTCGAAGCCAACGAGTCGGCCGACTCCACGAGAAGACCGGACGGAGGAAACTTGTCGGGGAAGCGCAGCTTGATCAGGTCGGGGACGACTGTGGATCAGATGGTCAGGGCGATCGGCGACCGGATCGTCACCGGCTACCTGCGCCCCGGCGAAAAACTGGACGAGGCCTCACTCGCCGCCCGCTTCGACGTATCACGCACCCCGGTCAGGGAGGCGCTCGGCCAGCTCAGCGCCATGGGCCTGGTCGAAAGGCGGCCCAACAGGGGCGCTATCGTCGCCGTCGTGACGCAGGATCACCTCGCCTCGATGTTCGAGAGCATGGCCGAACTGGAAGCGATCTGCGCGCGCTTCTCGGCCGAGCGCATGACCAGCAGCGAGCGTCGCGCGCTCGAGATCGAGCATCAGGCTTCGTCGCGGATGGTGCGGCTGGGCGCCGAGGAGGACTACGAGTATTTCAACACCGAGTTCCATAGCCGGCTTTATCGTGGCGCCCACAATACGCATATCCACGATCTCACCGTGATGACCCGCAGCCGGTTGGCACCCTTCCGCCGCGCGCAGTTCATGCTGCCCGGACGGCTGGCCAAATCCTGGCAGGAACACGACCTAATCGTCACCGCAATCATGCGCGGAGACAGCGTGGCTGCGGGCAAGGCCGCCAGGGACCATGTCTCTATCGTCAGCGAGGCGAGCGCGGTTTTCGCGGCTGATGATCGCCAGCCAATTCGGCGGGACGTGGCCTGAAAATTTCCGGACAGCCCGAATCTCCGCAGACGATGTCTGCTTCCAGGCAGTGCAAAGTTTCGCTCCAATGACCGTGATGAGGCGCATTGCTGCCATTCGCAATGCGGCCAATGCTCCGTCTTCGGAGCGATTTGGGTTTTGGGGGCGAGAGCGGCACGCCCTGAGCTGAACTGTGAGCATGGGCGTCGGCCGGGTGCACACCTGACAAGGTCCCCACAAGCCACCCCCCGCCCCCGCCACCAACAAACCCAGGCGGGGCCGGTGCCCGAGGCAACCTACAATGGCGCATTGCTTGTGAGTTCCTACCCGCCTAGGTGTGGCCTTAAGTCGCAAACTATTGGCTTCAGAAGCAGGGCCTCGGACTTCATTGACGCTGCGACCAACACCATATGCTGGTCTATAGCCCTCTAAAACGAGAGAAGCTTGCCTCGGCGGGGTCGCACTGCGGCCGTCGGCCGACAAAGGCTATGAACTAGGAACCTGAAAACCATCATGCCTGAAAATATCAGATCAACTTCGAGAGAC
>NZ_JHQR01000291.1 GCF_014843825.1 Mesorhizobium silamurunense | reverse complement strand
GGCCGGCGCGGCACGCAACGCCGTCGACTGCGCCTTGTGGGGCCTCGAGGCCAAGCTGAGCGGCAGGCCGGTGGCGGACGCGATCGGCGCTGTTTCGCCGAAGGCGCTGGAAACCGCCTACACGCTGTCGCTCGCCGAGCCTGAGGCGATGGCCGCGCAGGCACGAGCCAATGCATCGCGGCCACTGCTCAAGGTCAAGATCGGCGGTGACAACGACACGGCAAGGATCCGCGCGGTGACGGAAGCCGCGCCGCAAAGCCGTATCATCCTCGACGCGAACGAGGGCTGGACGGATGACAACATCGCGGAAAACCTTGCCTTTGCCGCCGAGCACGGCATAGCGCTCATCGAGCAGCCGCTGCCCGCCGGCCGCGACGCCATCTTGCGCAAGATCGCGCATCCGGTGCCGATATGCGCCGACGAAAGCGTGCATGAGGCGAAGAACCTCGAAGCGCTGGTCGGCCTCTACGACGCCGTCAACATCAAGCTCGACAAGTCTGGCGGCCTGACCGAAGCGCTGATCCTTCGCGACCGCGCACGAGAACTGGGTTTCGGCATCATGGTGGGCTGCATGGTCGGCACGTCGCTTGCCATGGCGCCGGCCGTGCTGCTGGCTCAAGGAGCCGACTTCGTCGACCTCGACGGGCCGTTGCTCTTGGCGCGTGACCGCGAGCCCGGCCTGGTCTACCAGGGATCGCTGGTGTCACCCCCTGAGCGGGCGCTGTGGGGCTGAGCGCGCGGCAAGGCCGATCAGCACCAGGCCGATGATCGCGATCGGGATCATCGCCAGGAACCCGTCAACACCGAGACGGTCATAGAGCGGTCCGGAGGCAAGCGTCACCGCGGCCATGAAGAAGCCGTTGAAGAAAAAGGCGATGCCTTGCGCCGCGCCCGTGCGCTCTTCGGACACCGTTTCGCCGATCATTTTCTGCAAGCCGATCAGCACCATCGCCACCGACACCGAATGCAGCGCCTGGACGCCGAAGAAGCCGGCGATTCCCAGGCCGAGCGGCCAGACCAGTGGAAAGGCGATCCATCGCACGATCGAGCCGATGCCGGCGAGCACCATGACCCTGACGACCGAGACGGAAGCGAAAATGCGGTTGAAGAACACAAACATGCAGACCTCGGAGACCACACCCCAGGCCCACAGCAGCCCGACGACGGAATCGCCGATGCCGATCGACTTCCAGTAGATCGACACGAAGCCGTAGAGAAAGGCGTGGCTGGCGGTGATGATGCCGACGCCGAGCGTGAAATAGAGGAAATAGGCGTTGAAGAGGCTCGGGGCGGAATGCTGGATGTCGGTCGCCGACAACGGCGACGCCTTGCGGGGCTTGCCCATGCGCGGCGCCCACAGTCCCGCGACAAGGGCCGCGGCAAGGGCCACGAAGATGATCGCCGGAACAGCTTGAGGGCCCGTGGCTGCCAGGATGAAGCCACCCACCACATTGGCGCAGAGATAGGAGATCGAACCCCATTTGCGCATGGCGGTGTAGTTGGAGCCGAAGCGGCGCACGCCCGACAGCGCCAGCGAATCGGCCATCGGCGAATGCGGTGTCCAGGGGATCGTCAAAAGCAGCGAGATGGCGAGCACGATCGCATAGGTGGCCGGCAGGAAGTAGCCGGCTGAAAGGATCATCGATGCCGCGACCAGCGCGATATAGACATCGGCCCGATCCTTCGCCCGGTCGGCAAGCGCGGTGAGCATCGGCGTCGTCACGACGCGCAGGAACATCGGCGCGGCCAGGATGACGGCGATCTGTTCGGCATGAAAACCTTTTGCCTGCAGCCAGAGCGGAAAATAGGGCAGATGCGTCCCCTGCGACACGAACAATGTCGCGAAGATCAGGCTCATGCGCAGTTCGAAATGGGCGGGCTTGACGAGTTGTTCAGGCGATAGCGGCGGCAGCGACATGAATCGATCCAATTACGCTGCATTCCACGACCCGCAACGCGTTTCGATCCCTAACATGAGGCAAGGCGCGGCGGAACTGCCTGGACCAATCGATCAGGCTAAAGCTGTTGAAAGACAAGGAGCCTCGGCCCGAGAAGGCGCAAAGGCGCTCAGGCTGCCTTGACCGCCCTGCCCTTGAGATCGACGATATCGACGGGCACCGGCGCATCCTTGCCGGATGCAACCTCGGGCAGCACATGCGCCCAGGTCAGGATTTCCATGCGGCCGTCGAAATGCTCGACCACAGCCGTGCAGCTTTCCACCCAGTCGCCGGTGTTGATGTACTGCACGTCGCCATAGTTCTCGATCGCGGCATGGTGGATGTGGCCGCAGATGACGCCGTCGACATGCGAGCGCCGCGCCTCCTCGGAGAGCACCGTCTGGAACGAACCGATGAAGTTCACCGCCTTCTTGACCTTGACCTTGGCCCAGGACGAGAACGACCAGTAAGGCAGGCCCAGCAGATGGCGCAGCTTGGTCACGACCCGATTGACCAGCATTGCCGTGTCATAGGCATAGTCGCCGAGATAGGCGAGCCAGCGCTGGTTGTGCACCACCGTGTCGAACTGGTCGCCATGGATGACGAGCAGCCGCCTGCCGTCGGCGGTCTCGTGGACGGCGCGGTCGGCAACGACGATGCCGCCGAAATGCACGCCCTGGAACTGGCGGGCGAACTCGTCGTGGTTGCCGGCGATGTAGGTGATCAAGGCGCCCTTGCGCGCCTTGCGCAGCAATTTTTGCACCACGTCGTTGTGGCTCTGCGGCCAATGCCAGCTGCGCCGCAGGCGCCAGCCGTCGACGATGTCGCCGACCAGATAGATGGTATCGGCGTCGTGGTGGCGCAGGAAATCGATCAGGAAATCGGCCTTGGCCGCTTTCGAGCCGAGATGCACGTCGGAAATGAACATGGTGCGAAAAGTGCGGGGCTCTGGACCGGACATCGCGATTTCCACCTTTCTTTCGCGTGCCTATGCCTCGATTCATGCAACAACCGTATGACGGTTGCGGTTGGTCCAGCCCAGGCGCTAGCTTGCCGGCCTCAAAAAAGGAGAAACCACCATGGATCTCGGCATTCGCGGCAAGAAGGCCATCGTTTGCGCTTCGAGCAAGGGACTTGGGCGCGGCTGCGCCATCGCGCTGGCCGAAGCCGGCGTCGACCTCGTCGTCAACGGCCGCAACGCCGAGCTGCTGGCGAAGACCGCGCAGGAAATCCGCGAAAAATTCGGCGTCGAGGTGGTCGAGATCGCCGGTGACGTCTCGAAGCCGGAGGTGCAGAAGGCGCTGCTCGCCGCCTGCCCTGACCCGGCCATCCTGGTCAACAACAATGGTGGCCCGCCGCTTCGCGATTTCCGGGAGCTCGACCGCGCAAAGATCCTCGAAGGCGTGACGCAGAACATGGTGACGCCGATCGAGCTGATCCAGGCGGTGATCGACGGCATGGCCAAGCGCGGCTTCGGCCGCATCGTCAACATCACCTCGCTGTCGGTCTATGTGCCGATTCCGGGGCTCGACCTGTCATCGGGCGCCCGTGCCGGCCTGACCTCGTTCCTTGCCGGCGTGGCGCGCACGGTGATCGACCGCAACGTCACCATCAACAGCCTGTTGCCCGGCAAGCTCGACACCGACCGGCTGCGCGGCGCGCATGAGGCCGGGACGCCGGAAGACCCGGCGGCGGCAGCCGCGCGGAAGGCCCGCATCAGCGCCGATGTGCCGGCAAAGCGTCTCGGCACACCGGAGGAATTCGGCCAGATCTGCGCCTTCCTGTGCTCGGTCCACGCCGGCTATCTCACTGGACAGAACATCCCGGTTGACGGCGGCCTCTATGTCAGCGCGTTCTGACCGGGTCGGTCCCGCGGCTGCCGCCAAAACCAGAGGACCTTGCCTCAAACGGCTGAAATAACTCGCCTATTTCAGCTTCGGCAATGTGAACGCCGACAGAGTGATTTGGCGTCGCGAAGAATCGCCGCCGCGTGCTAAAAGGCTCGAAAGCAGGAAGCGCAGGGAGGGCCGCGAATGGACGGCGAGAGCAAGAAAACGGCCCGATCGGACCTCGACGAGGCCGCGCTCTTCTTCCACAAGTACCCCACCCCGGGAAAGCTCGAAATCCAGGCGACGAAGCCGCTCGGCAACCAGCGGGATCTCGCGCTTGCCTATTCGCCGGGCGTGGCCGCCCCTTGCCTCGAGATACGCGACGACCCGTCGACCGCCGCCGACTACACGGCGCGCGCCAACCTGGTCGGCGTCGTCTCCAACGGCTCGGCGGTGCTTGGGCTGGGCAATATCGGCCCGCTCGCCTCCAAGCCGGTGATGGAGGGCAAGGCGGTGCTGTTCAAGAAATTCGCCGGCATCGACGTCTTCGACATCGAGATCGACGCGCCCGAGATCGAGCGCATGGTCGAGACCGTCGCCGCGCTCGAGCCGACCTTCGGCGGCATCAACCTCGAGGACATCAAGGCGCCGGAATGCTTCGAGGTCGAGGAGCGGCTGAAGGCGCGCATGAGCATTCCGGTCTTCCATGACGACCAGCACGGCACGGCGATCATCGTCGCGGCGGCGGTGCTCAACGGGCTCGAATTCGCCGGCAAGACGATTGCCGACATCAAGATCGTGACCTCCGGCGCCGGTGCCGCGGCGCTCGCTTGCCTCAACCTCTTGGTCTCGCTCGGCGCCAAGGTGGAAAACATCTGGGTCACCGACCGTTTCGGCGTCGCCTACAAGGGCCGCGTCGAGGAGATGGATCGCTGGAAAGACCCTTATGTGAAGGACACGGAAGCGCGCACGTTGGCCGATGTCATCACCGGCGCCGACGTCTTCCTCGGCCTCTCCGCCGCCGGCGTGCTGAAGCCCGGGCTCCTGCAGCACATGGCGCCGAAGCCGCTGATCCTGGCGCTCGCCAACCCGACGCCGGAGATCATGCCGGAGGTGGCAAGGGCGGCCCGGCCGGACGCCATGATCTGCACCGGGCGCTCCGATTTTCCCAATCAAGTCAATAACGTGCTGTGCTTTCCTTACATCTTCCGCGGCGCGCTGGACTGCGGCGCGAGCGCCATCAACGAGGAGATGAAGATGGCCGCGGTCAGGGCGATCGCGGCCCTCGCCCGCGAAGAGCCTTCGGATGTCGCCGCGCGCGCCTATTCCGGCGAGACGCCGGTGTTCGGCCCGGACTTCCTGATCCCCTCGCCCTTCGACCCGCGCCTTATCCTGCGCATCGCGCCGGCGGTGGCGAAAGCCGCCTGCGACACCGGCGTCGCGACGCGGCCGATCGCCGATTTCGCCGCCTATATCGACAAGCTCAACCGCTTCGTCTTCCGCTCCGGCCTGGTGATGAAGCCGGTGTTCTCGTCGGCCAAGACCTCGAGCGCCAAGCGCGTCATCTACGCCGATGGCGAGGACGAGCGCGTGCTGCGGGCGGCGCAGGTAGTGCTGGAGGAAGGCATCGCCGAGCCGATCCTGATCGGCCGCCCGCATGTCGTGGAGGTGCGGCTGAAACGCTACGGCCTGCGCATCCGGCCGGGCGTCGATTTCGGCCTGATCAACCCGGAAGACGATCCGCGCTACCGCCACTATGTCGATCTCTTGATCGAGCTCGCCGGCCGCCGCGGTATCACGACGGAAGCCGCCCGCACCATGGTGCGCACCAACAATACGGTGATCGCCGCGCTGGCGCTGAAGCGCGGCGATGCGGATGCGATGATTTGCGGGCTCGAAGGCCGCTTCGAGCGGCATCTGCGCAATGTCACGCTGATCATCGGGCCGCGTCCCGGCATCAAGGACCGCGATCTCTCGACGTTGTCGATGCTGATCTCGCAGCGCGGCATCATCTTCCTCACCGACACCCATGTCTCGGTCGATCCGACGGCGGAGGAAATCGCTGAGATGACCGTGCTGGCGGCGGAAGAGATCCAGCGCTTCGGCATCGAACCGAAGGCAGCGCTTCTGTCGCATTCGGATTTCGGCTCGCGCGATTCGCCCGGCGCGCTGAAGATGCGCCAGGCGGCGTCGATCCTCGCCCGCATCGCGCCGGATTTGCAGTGCGATGGCGAGATGCATGCCGACTCCGCTCTTTCGGAGCATCTGCGCCAGCGCGTCTACCCGCATTCGCGGCTGAAAGGGGAAGCCAATCTCCTGGTGTTCCCGAACCTCGATTCGGCCAACATCACGCTGACGGCGCTGCGCGCCATGATGGACGCGCTGCATGTCGGGCCGATCCTGCTCGGCACCGACAAGCCCGCGCACATCCTGACGCCTTCGGTGACCTCGCGCGGCGTCGTCAACATGACGGCGCTGGCGGTGGTGGAAGCCGCGCACAAGGCGCAGGCGATCGCCAATCTGGGTTGAGGACCACTTTGGCCGTAAACACCGATGGTGCTTCATCGTAAGTTGGTGGCGGCCATCGCGGCCACACTGTCACGTTTCGATATTCAAGCGCGAAAGACGAATGGGCAGGTGCGAGGGTTGAATGAGCTTCGAACTAGCCATGCTCGCCGCAAGTTGCGTGCTCTGTTTCGTTCACATTGTTCTCGCCTCGCATTCGGCGAGCTTCCAGCGAGGTTACCGCTGGACGGCCAGCGCCCGAGACGCCGAAGTCCCTCCGCTCACAGGGATAGCGGGGCGCCTGGAAAGGGCACTGCGAAACTTCGTCGAGACATTTCCGGTGTTCGTGGCGGCGGTTTTTCTTGTCCACGCGGCTGGCCACGAGACCGCGCTCAGTAAGTGGGGAGCCGGACTCTATTTTTCGGCCAGGCTGGTCTATCTTCCGCTCTATGCATTCGGCGTTCCCCTGCTCCGCTCGCTCGTTTGGAACGTTGCGTTTGTTGGAATCGTCATGCTTTTGCTGGCATCGGTGTGGCCTTTACTAGGAAACAGTTAACCACGAACACGGTAGCCTTCCGGCCACAGGCAATCGGGGTTTCAGGCGAATGAAAGGCGCGGGGTTGAAGCTGACCCACCTTGCGGCGCTGCTTGCAGCGCTGGCGGGTTCAGCCGTGGCCGTGACCGAGCCGCAAGCAGCCTCCCGCACGTGCCGCCAACTCGAAGCCGAACTCGCCGCCGCAAGCGGGGGTGGGGGCGGCCCGGGCCTGATCCGCAAATATGACGACGCGATCGCCCGCCAGCGCGAGCAA
>NZ_JHQR01000288.1 GCF_014843825.1 Mesorhizobium silamurunense | reverse complement strand
CGCGGGCGCGGCTTGAAGCCGCCCTGCCTGGGCGCGGTGTCGCGCGGCGGACGATCGCTGAAATCGCGCTTTGGGCGCTCCGCGAAATCACGTTTGGGATGGTCGGCGAAGTCGCGCTTGGGACCATCGAAGCGCCGTTCGCCGCGCTCGCCTTCGGCGGCCATCGGCCGATCGCCGCGCGGCGTGTAGGGTTTGCGTCCTTCGCGCTTGTCGAAGGGCTTGCCGTCGCGCGGCGGTCCTTTGCGGAACGGTCTTTCGCCACGCTCGCCGCCCTCGCCGACTTCACGTGGCTTGTAGCTGCGCTTGAAATCCCGGCGCTCGCCTTCGGCCGCCACCGGCCGATCGCCATGTGGCGTATAAGGTTTTCGCGCGCCTTCACGCTTCTCGAATGGCCTGCCCTCGGGGCGCGGTCCTTTGCGGAACGGCCTTTCGCCGCGTTCCGCGCCCTCGTCGCGTGGCTTGTAGGCCCGCTTGAACTGGGGCTTCTCGCCGTCGGCGGCCAACGGCCTGTCGCTACGCTGTGAGTAGGGCTTGCGCGCGCCATCGCGCTTCTCGAAGGGCTTGCCCTCCGAACGCGGCCCTTTGCGGAACGGCTTGTCGCCGCGCGGCGCCGGTTTCGATCCGCCTTTGCGCGGTCCCTTTTGTCGTGATGATTTCTTATCGTCGTCCATATGGATCTTGCTCGTCTTGGACTGCTACAGCGCACGCGCCCCTTCGGACGCGCAATGCAGGCAGTGTCATCTTGATTTTGCGCATGCAGCAGCGCGGCAAAAACCGATTCCGGTTTTCAGGGTCACGCGCTAGATAACAGGATCACCGTCGGGTGGCGAGGAGTAATCGGAATGGAAAGCGCGTGAAGCGGCCGGATTTCATGGCTTTGGCGCTCAAGGAAGCCGAGGCGGCCGCAAGCCGGGGCGAAGTTCCGGTCGGCGCCGTGATCGCTTACGGCAACAATGTGGTGGCGAAGGCCGGCAACCGCACGCGCGAGCTCGCCGACCCGACCGCGCACGCCGAGATGCTGGCGATCCGCGAAGCCTGCCGCAAACTCGCCAGCGAGCGGCTTACCGGTCACGACCTCTATGTGACGCTGGAACCTTGCGCCATGTGCGCCGGCGCCATTTCCTTTGCGAGACTCCGGCGGCTTTATTTCGGCGCCGCCGACGAGAAAGGCGGCGCGGTGGTCAACGGCGCGCGCTTCTTTGCCTCGCCCACCTGCCACCATGCGCCAGACATCTATTCGGGGCTAGGCGAAAGCGAAGCGGCCCTCATCCTGAAGGATTTCTTCCGGGAGAAGCGGGAAATCTAAGGCTGCAGCGCGGTTTGAAGACTGCGGGACGCTTACAGGCCCAGCCAGTCGAACCAGCCGCCGCCCTTCTTGCCTTCCGCCTGCGCCTTGAGCCGGCGCTCCTTCTTGTACTCGTCCTCGCCGAGCTCGTTCTGCGGCGCGGTGTCGGCAGCCTGACGATAGGCGAGCGGCGGCTCGCTCAGATATTTGCGGACATTGGGATTGCCCTGCTTCTGCTCCGCGAGGCGGCGCTGGATCTCGGCGGTGCGGGTCGCGCTGGAATCGTCCGGCGACCAGCGCGGCGGGTGGCTGGACGCAGAATCGGCCATCGCCTTCTTCACCGCCACCGGATCGGTCTGCACGTCCTCGACGGCCTCCGGCTGGTAGTTCGGATCGTTCTGGTGGGCGGTCGCGTCGGCGCGGATGCGGGCGCGGCGCGCCTCGGGCGATTCGGGCCAGTCGGCGCTCGCCGTCTGGATGCTTTCCTGCGGCGGCGGCAGGTTTTCCTTCTGGCCGGGAGCCGGCTTCACCAGATCGGGGCGCGGCTTGTAGTCGATAGGATCGCGGTGCTTCGGCGTGATCGCAATGGCGCCTGAAACGTCGTCGGCGAGCTGCTCGGCGGCGGTCTTGTCCGTTCCGTAGGTCGGAGAGCCGACGCAGCCCGACATGGCAAAGGCCGACACCACGAGCGGCGCCAGCAGCGCGGCGCGCGCAAAAGTCTTTTCGGTCATGCCATACAGTCCCACTCTAGCTGCCTCTGATCGCCACCGGCCAACGGCGCGGTCCCCGTCATCCCCGCACTTGCGATGGAAATCCGGCGACAATTTGTCTGCCGGAGTGTCGCGTGTTTACCTCAACCACTTGTTAAGGGCAACGCGCGGGCGGATATGGGCCGCCCGGCGTGGCATTTCTGCACCGGCTTATAAACAGGTGCCTACAAACGCCCGAGCGCTTTCAGCTCATGCAGCACCGTGGCGTCGCGGGCCGAGACATCCGGGAATTCCGAATCCTGCCCGACATCGGCCGTGTAGCGCCAAGAGCGCGCGCATTTGACCAGACCGCGGTCCTCGGCCTTTTCCACAACCACGGCGACGCCCTTGACGTCGTCGAGGGTAAAAGCGCCCTCAGGCGCCTTGCCATGCTTGATGACCAAGTCGCTGGTGATCGCCATCTCGGCCATGTCGACATCGGCGATCGCGGCTTCCAGCGCGGCATCGTCGATCGTGACCACCGGCACGGCTTCCAGCGAGGAGCCGATCAGCTTTTCGGCGCGCGCGATCTCGAGCGCGCCGGTGACGACGCGGCGCACTTGCCGGACCTTGCGCCACTTCTCGGCCAGCGCCTCGTTCCGCCAGTTTTCCGGAATGGCCGGGAACTGGTCGAGATGCACCGAGACGGCCTCGGGGTGGCGGTCGAGCCAGGCCTCTTCCATGGTGAAGGGCAGCATCGGCGCCAGCCACTTCACCAGGCATTCGAAGAGGTGACGCACGACCTGCACCGCCGCCTTGCGGCGCAGGCTGGAGGGCCCGTCGCAGTAGAGCGCGTCCTTGCGGATGTCGAAGTAGAAAGCCGAGAGCTCCACCACCATAAAGTCGAGCAGCGCGCGGGTGATGCGCTTGAACTCGAAGGCGTCGTAGCCCTGGCGCACCAACTCGTCGAGCTCGGACAAGCGGTGCAGCATCAGCCGCTCCAACTCCGGCATCTTGTCCAGCGCAACGTCCTCGCCATCGTCATGGGCAAGCGTGCCCAGCATCCAGCGGATCGTGTTCCTGAGCTTGCGGTAGGCGTCGATATTGGTCTGCAACACGTTCTTGCCGAGCCGCTGGTCTTCCCAATAGTCGGTCGTCACCACCCAGAGCCTGAGGATATCGGCGCCGGACTGCTTGATCACGTCCTGCGGCACGACGGTGTTGCCGAGCGACTTCGACATCTTGCGGCCTTCCTCGTCCATGGTGAAGCCATGGGTGATGACCGTGTCGTAGGGCGCCCTGCCCCTGGTGCCGCAGCTTTCTAGCAGCGAGGAATGGAACCAGCCGCGATGCTGGTCCGAGCCTTCGAGATAGACGTCGGCCGGCCATTTGAGGTCGGGGCGATCCTCCAGCGTGAAGACATGCGTCGAGCCGGAATCGAACCAGACGTCGAGGATATCCATCACCTGGTGCCATTTCGAGGCGTCATGATTGCCGAGGAAGCGCTCCTTGGCGCCGTCCGCGAACCAGGCGTCGGCGCCTTCCTTCTCGAAGGCGTCCATGATGCGCTGGTTGACCGCCTCGTCCTTCAGCACATTGCCGTCCTCGTCGGCGAAGACGGCGATCGGCACGCCCCAGGCGCGCTGGCGCGACAGCACCCAGTCGGGGCGTTCCTCGATCATGGCGCGGATGCGGTTCTGGCCGGCCGCCGGCACGAAGCGGGTGTCGTCGATCGCCTTAAGCGCGCGGCTGCGCAGCGTCGTACCGTCGCCGAGGTCCTTGTCCATATAGACGAACCATTGCGGCGTGTTGCGGAAGATGATCGGCTTCTTCGAGCGCCAGGAATGCGGATAGCTGTGCTTCAGCCGGCCGCGCGCGAAGAGCGCGTTGCGCTTGATCAGCTCCTCGATGACCGCCTGGTTGGCGTTGCCCTTCTTGCCGTTGTCGTCGATGACGCGCGCCGGCCCGCCCTCGCGGTCCGGGCCGAAGCCCGGTGCGTCCCTGGTGAAGAAGCCGGCATCGTCGACCGGGAACGGGATCGAGGTGTCGACGCCGCGCTTGAGCAGCTCGGCCACCGCATCCATCCAGGCGTCGAAGTCCTCGCGGCCGTGGCTGGGCGCGGTGTGCACGAAGCCGGTGCCGGCATCGTCGGTGACATGCTCGCCCGCGATCATCGGCACGGGGAACTGATAGCCGTCCGCAAGGCCCCTGAACGGGTGCGAAAGTGTCAGGCTTGCAAGCTGTTCGGCCGAAACGTTGTGAAGGCGGTTCAACGTGACCTTGGCCTTGGAAGCGGCGTCCTCGGCCAGCGCGTCGGCGAAGATCAGCTTCTCTCCGGGCTGCGGGCCGAAATCGTTCTCGGCCGCCGTCACCTCGTAGAGGCCGTAGGCGACGCGGGACGAAAAGCTGACGGCGCGGTTGCCGGGCAGTGTCCACGGCGTCGTCGTCCAGATGACGACATGGGCTTCTAGCAGGTCGAGCGAGGATTCGGACAATGCCGCCGCCTGCGCGTCCTCGGCGCCGGAAACCGGGCGCGCAAGGCTCGCGACCGGGAATTTCACCCAGATCGTGTCGCTCTCATAGTCCTGGTACTCGACTTCCGCCTCGGCCAGCGCGGTGCGCTCGACAACGCTCCACATCACCGGCTTGGAACCGCGATAGAGCTGGCCCGACATGGCGAACTTCAACAGCTCGCCGGCGATGCGCGACTCGGCATGATAAGCCATCGTTGTGTAAGGGTTGTCGAAATCGCCGATGACGCCGAGGCGCTGGAACTCGTCGCCCTGCACCTTGATCCAGTGCTGGGCGAAGTCGCGGCATTCCTTGCGGAACTCGTTGACCGGCACCTCGTCCTTGTTCTTGCCCTTGGCGCGATACTGCTCCTCGATCTTCCATTCGATCGGCAGGCCGTGGCAGTCCCAGCCCGGCACGTAATTGGCGTCGTAGCCGCGCATCTGGAAGGAGCGGTTGATGACGTCCTTGAGGATCTTGTTCAGCGCATGGCCGATATGGATGTTGCCGTTGGCATAGGGCGGGCCGTCATGCAGCACGAATTTCTCGCGCCCGGCGGCTTCCTCGCGGAGCTTGCGATAAAGGTCCATGTCCTGCCAGCGCTTGACCAGGCCGGGTTCCTTCTCGGGCAGGCCGGCGCGCATCGGGAAATCCGTCTGCGGCAAATAGAGCGTTCTGGAATAGTCGATCGTTTCAACGGTGTCGGTCATTGGTCTGCCATGTGCATTGCCCGGCGGCGGAAAGGCTCGGGCGTTGAACTATCATCATCTGGAAAAAGCGCGAGGGCCACGCGCAAAAGTCCCGGCGGCTCCGGCGGCTCTCAGGCCACCCGGAACACCGGGCTCGTAATTCGTATCGCAATCGCAAACAGGCGCGAAAAGCTCGTCATGGCGTGGCTTTTAGCGGATGGCGCGGCAGGAATAAAGCGCGGATTTCAAGGCAGAGCGCTGGTTTCTTGCCCTACATCGAGAAATTGAAGCGGTAGGTGGTCGAGACACCGACTGTCCACTGATTGCGGTCGCCGCGCTGCTTGACCAGGCTGGAATCGGCCGCCGGCCCCATCAGGCGCGAATATTCGGTGAAGACGCTGGCCGTCATCGGCTCGGTCACTTTCCAGGTGATCGCGCCGCCGAGGCCCGTCGACTTCAGCCCGCCGCCCGGATGGTATTCGCTCAAGCCCGAAGCCGCCGCTTCCTTGGCGTTGACGCCGTAATAGGCGTCGAAATAACCCGACGAAGCGAAGGATACGCGGGGGCCGCCGGAGATGCGCACCGTGGGCGTGACGTCGTAGAAGGCGTCCGCCGCGATGTCGGCGACGAAGCCGTCATGGGCACGGATGCCGTGCCTCAACTCCGCACGCGCACGCATCCAGTCGAAAGGATAGAATTCGAAGAAGCCGCCCGCCTCGCCGCCCCAGCGCACCGGGTCGAGGCCCTTCAGCTCGTCCTTGCTGTCGCGCGAGAACAGGAACTTGCCGGTGAGGCCGGCGCGCACGCTGCCGTCGTCGATCAGCGCCAGCGAGATGTTGTCGTTGCGCGAGGTGAAGCGCGCCTCCGGACCGGCCTTGCCGAGCGAGATGATGGGCTGGGCGCTCAGCATGTACTTCTTGCCGCCTTCGAAATTCGGCGCGACCAGGCCGGTGGCGCCGAGCGTCAGGTACCAGTCGCCGGAAATCCAGCTCCCCTCGCCCGCCCGGGCTGAGGAGACGGCCATCAGGCCAGAGGCGAGAACCAGCGGAATCGTCCCGACAATACGCATCGTCACCCCTTACGCGAAACAGGCCGGCAGGAACACCCGGCAGCGCTCAAGCCATGACGCGAGTTCGGTAAAATTTGACTTAAGATCCGTAACAGTGGCGACGGCGGCTGGACTGCTTGGTTCCCACTGATTCAACGACTCGCGTTGTCGCAAATTCAAGACGTCCGGAACGCGCCGATATCGTTCTCTAATGGGTCAAGGGGCGGCGG
>NZ_JHQR01000286.1 GCF_014843825.1 Mesorhizobium silamurunense | reverse complement strand
CACGGCGAGCGCCGATGCGGCGCCGGTCAGCGCCGGCCGCCAGCCGCGCGTCACGCCGACGGCAAGCACGATGGTGAAGGCTTCGACCACCTCGACGAAGGACGCCAGGAAGGAAGCCGTCACGGTGGAGAGAACGGGCGTCAGTTCATGCATGAACGGGTACCGGGCTCCGTGTTTTGCCGCCCTTTCCAGAAGGCGGGCCGGTCCAGCCTTGTTCAGCAGGCGATGAAGCACAAAGTATGGCGGATGGATAGATCATCCGCCGGCGACTGGACATTCGACCGCAGGGGCGAACTTGCACCCATGCGCAGGCCGGTGTCATAACACCATGCTCATCAGAGGAAGCGGCTTCAGATGACGTTATCGGTGAGAGACCTTTCCCCGCGCACGCCGATCGACGGCCGGCACCGGCAGATGCTGATCGATGGCCAATGGTGCGATGCGGTCAGCGGCCGAACGCTCGAGACGCGCAACCCCGCCACCGGCGCGGTGATCGGCACCGTGCCGCGGGCCGATTCCAAGGATATCGACCTTGCGGTCGCCGCGGCGCGGCGCGCCTTCGAAGGGCCATGGAGCCGCTTCAAACCCTATGAGCGCCAGCTTTTGCTGCTCAGGATCGCCGATCTCATGGAGCGGCATTGGGAGGAGCTGGCGCTCTCCGACACCACCGACATGGGCATGCCGATCACCCGCACCTTGGCCAACCGGAACCGCGTGCTCGGCATGCTGCGCTTCTACGCCGGCATGGCGACGTCGATCCATGGCCAGACCATTGGCAATTCGCTGCCGGGCGAGATCGTCTCCTACACGAGCAAGGAGCCGGTCGGCGTGGTCGGCGCGATCATCCCCTGGAATGCGCCCACCGCCGCCTCGATCTGGAAGATCGGCCCGGCTTTGGCCACCGGCTGCACCATCGTCTTGAAGCCGTCGGAAGAAGCGCCGCTGACGCCGCTTCTGATCGCCGACCTGATGCAGGAAGCCGGCGTGCCGCCCGGCGTCGTCAATGTCGTGACCGGAACCGGCGCGGAGGCCGGCGCGCCCTTGGCCGCGCATATGGATGTCGACAAGCTGGTCTTCACCGGCTCGACCGCTACCGGCCAGGCGATCCTGCGCGCCTCGGCCGCCAACATGAAGCGCGTGTCGCTGGAGCTCGGCGGCAAGTCGCCGGTGATCGTCCTGGCCGACGCCGATATCGAGCGCGCCGTGCCGGTGGCGGCGATGTCGGTCTTCGCCAATTCCGGCCAGGTCTGCATCGCCGGTTCGCGGCTCTTCGTCGAGCGGCCGATCTATGAGGAGTTCGTCGAGCGCGTGGCTGCCTTTGCTGCCAAGCTTCGGATCGGCGACGGCGCCGATCCCGAGACCGAAATCGGACCGCTGATCTCGCCAAAACAGCTCGAACGCGTCAGCGGCTTCATCGCGGACGGCGCGCGCGAGGGCGCGCGGCTGGTGACGGGCGGCACCCGCATCACCGAAGGTGCCCTGGCCGCCGGCAATTTCATGACGCCGGGCGTGTTCGCGAGCGTCACCGACGGGATGCGCATCGCGCGCGAGGAAATTTTTGGGCCGATCATCTCGGCGCTGCCTTTCGACACGCTGGACGAAGCGGTGCGGCGCGGCAACGACACGCCCTACGGCCTCGGCGCCGGCGTGTTCACGAAGGATGTCGGCAAGGCGCATCAGCTCGCCAACCGGCTGCGCGCCGGCTCGGTCTGGGTCAATACCTATCACGCCATCGATCCGGCGGTGCCGTTCGGCGGCTACAAGATGAGCGGCTACGGCCGCGAGGGCGGCGCTGAGCATCTCGAGGAATATCTCAACACCAAGGGCGTCTGGATCCGGATCGATTGACGGTCTGTATCCGGCCGCGTTCCGTTGAACCGCCGCGCGGCTTTAACTATTTGCCTTGCGCAATCCCGAAGCGGGAGCCGTTGTACGCTTTTCCTGGTATTGCGCTGAAGCAACACAAGAGTTCGAGCGGCTCAGCGGTCCCGCTCTGAAGCGGAATGGAGCGCATGAAAAAGATCGGATTTCTGTCCTTCGGGCATTGGTCGCCCTCGCCGCAGTCGGGCACGCGCTCGGGCGCCGATGCGCTGCTGCAGTCGATCGACCTCGCGGTCGCGGCCGAGGAACTCGGCGCCGACGGCGCCTATTTCCGCGTCCACCATTTCGCCCGCCAGCTCGGCTCGCCGTTTCCGCTGCTTGCCGCGGCCGGCGCGAAGACCAAGCGCATCGAGCTCGGCACCGCTGTCATCGACATGCGCTACGAGAATCCGCTCTACATGGCCGAGGATGCGGGCGCCGCCGATCTCATCGCCGGCGGCCGGCTGCAGCTCGGCATCAGCCGCGGTTCGCCCGAGCAGGTGATCGATGGCTGGCGCTATTTCGGCTATGTACCGGAAGAGGGCAAGACCGACGCCGACATGGCGCGCCGTCATGCCGAAATCTTCCTCGATCTGTTGCGCGGCGAAGGTTTTGCCCAGCCCAACCCGCGGCCGATGTTCCCCAATCCGCCCGGCCTGCTCCGGCTCGAACCCTTTTCGGAGGGCTTGCGCGATCGCATCTGGTGGGGTGCGGCCACCAACGCCACCGCCGAATGGGCGGCGAAACTCGGCATGAACCTGCAGAGCTCGACGCTGAAATTCGACGAGGGCGGCCAGCCGCTGCACATCCAGCAGGCCGAGCAAATAAGAGCCTTCCGCGCCGCCTGGAAGGAGGCCGGCCACGCCAGGGAGCCGCGCGTCTCGGTCAGCCGCAGCATCTTCGCCTTGGTCAACGACATGGACCGCGCCTATTTCGGCGGCAGCGAGGGAGAGGACCATTTCGGCTACATCGAGCCGGAGAAGCGCGCCGTGTTCGGCCGCACCTATGCCGCCGAGCCGGACAAGCTCATAGAACAGCTCAAGGAGGACGAGGCGATCGCCGAGGCCGACACGCTGCTGCTCACCGTTCCCAACCAGCTCGGCGTCGACTACAACGCCCATGTCATCGAGGCGATCCTGAAGCACGTCGCGCCGGCGCTGGGCTGGCGGTGAGGCTGGGTGACCGCCCGGCTTCGCAATCGAACCGGGCAAATTTTCCGTTATGCGCGAATCCTTTCCGCCCGCCATCGCGTCTTAGCAAAGGCACGAAGGCCTTGCCGGGCATGCCTCTGCCCGATCGCGGAAAAGGAACGCACATGATTTTGGTGACAGGCGCGACAGGAATGAGCGGTCAGAAGATCGTCCGCGAGCTGGTGCAAAATGGAGTCTCGGCCAAGGCGGTCGTCAGAAGCGCTCGGAAGGCGACCACGGCGGGCCTCGACAAGCTTGCCGGCATTGATCTCGTCGAATGCGACATGCAGGACGAAAAAGGTCTGATTCCGGCACTCGAGGGGGTAGACCGCGCTTTGCTGATCTCGTCGGCAGGCCCGGACATGCGCGAAACGCAATGCCGCTTCATAGATGCCTGCAAGGCAGCCGGCGTCGGACATGTCGTCAAATTCTCGGGCGCGGAGTCCGGGATTGGCTTCGATCCGGCAAAATTCCGCTTCACGAGAATGCACGAGGAGATCGAAGATCACCTCGAAGCATCGGGCCTTGCCTGGACGCATTTGCGGCCGTCGCAATTCATGCAGGTCTATCTCAGGGAAGCGCCGACCATAGCCAGGGATCAAGAGCTGCGTCTGCCTTTCGGGGACACAGAGCTTTCTCCCGTGGCCATCGAGGATATCGCTAGGATCGCTTGCCGACTCCTGCGGGACGGCGGGCACGAGGGCGAAAGCCTGGACGTGACGGGACCGGAGGCTCTGACCATGCACGACGTCGCCGAGCGAATATCGGCCGCGATTGGGAGGCCGGTCAGATATGTGCCCATCAGCTCGGAAGAGCGTCGTCAAGCACTGCTGGAGAGCGGCGCGCCGGCCGGTTTCGTCGCCGCGATGGAAGAACAGCTCCAAGAGCGCCTCAAGCGGCCAAAATCGCGCGTCCATCTCGGAACACATGCGGCCTTCGGTGTCCGGCCGACCAATTTCGCGGAATTCGCCCGGACATATGCGAGCACCTTTTCCGGATAGGCTTGGGGCAGGAAACCTTCACGAGCTCACCTTCAAGCCGACCACGCCGAGGATGGTCACGGCGGCGAAGGTGAGCCGCACCGCGTCTGTGCTTTCGCCGAAGAGCACGATGCCGGCGGCTAAAGAGCCGACGGCGCCGATGCCGGTCCACACCGCATAGGCGGTACCGAGCGGCAGCACGGTCAGCGCCTTGGTCAGCAGGACGATGAAGATGACGAGCAGCACCAGTGAGACTGCTGCCCAGAGCGGCTCGGAAAATCCGGCCGATTTCTTGGTTGCCAGCGCCCAGGCGACGTCGGTGATACCCGAAATGATGAGCAGCAGCCATGCGAGCGACGGGCTCATGCGAGCCTCGCGGCGAAGCTCGCGGCGAGCCGGTGCACCTGGCCTTCGGTCCGTCTGGCGCCTGCCTCCATCGCTTCCGGCGCGCCGGTCGTCGGCGAAACGTGGACGATGTCGGCGTCCTTCAGGCCGATGAAAGCGAGCGCGGTGCGCAGATAAGGCGTGGCCAGATCCGGCCGGCCATAGCTCGGGCCTTCGGTGAAGTCGCCGGAGGTCGCCATCAGCACGGCGGTAGGGCGCGAGCGCAGCAAAGGCGAATAACCGGTCGCCGGATTGAAAGAAAAGCTCAGGCCGGGCTGCGTCATCAGGTCGAACAGGTGTTTCAGCCGGTATGGCACGCCGAGATTCCACATCGACGTCGAGATCAGGATCGCATCGGCGGCGTCGAGCCTCGCGACATAGTCGCCGATCAGCTTCCAGGCCCGGTCTTGCGCGTCGGTCAGCGGCGTGTTGGAGAGCTTGGCGTATTTGGCGTCGATCGCCGCGCCGTCGAAGGTCGGCAGGATGGCCGTCCAGATGTTGAACCGATCGACCTCGACCTTGGGCAGGCTCTCCTTCAGACGGGCCAGGAAATTCTGTGCCGCCCTGCTCGACCAGGAGCGTTCGGCGCGGGGCGAAGCTTCGATGTGCAGGATGCGGCTCATGTCCTTCTTCCGTCAGGCTGGCGTGTTTCCGGATCGCGATATACGTTCGCAGAGATGCGAGTGCATTTAGCAATTTCGCCATTCTCGTTCGCATGGATGCGAAGATGATTGACTACGACGACGTGCGGCTGGTGGCAGCCATCGCGACGGCGGGCGGCGTGCGCGGCGCGCAGGCAAGGCTTGGCACCCATATCGCGACGATCTACCGGCAGCTCAGGGAACTGGAAAAGCGAACCGGTGGCGCGTTGTTCGAGCGCCTCGGCGATAATCTCGTGCCCACCGCCAGGGCGGAGCCATTCCTCGGCGCGGCGGAAGATCTGCGGGATCGGCTTGCCAAGGTCGAACGACGTGTGGCGGCGCTGGACGACCGCCTGGTCGGACCGCTCAATGTGACGACGGCCGACACGCTGCTCGATACTGCCTCGGCCTGCCTCAAGGCCTTCAGCGCCGCGCATCCCGGCATCGCGCTGTCGCTGCAAGTGACCAACAGCTTCGCCGATCTCGGGCGCCGGGAGGCCGATGTCGCTATCCGCCCGACGCTGGCGCCGCCGGAAACGCTTGTCGGCCGGCGCGTAGCGCGCTTTTCCTACGCCGTCTACACAAGCTGCACGTCGCCTTGCAATGGCTGGATCGGTTTCGACGCGTCACTGTCCGCCTTGACGGCGGCGCAGTGGCTGAAGGCGAATGTCGCGGAGGACGAGATCATGCTGAGGGTCAACAGCCTGACCGCCGCTGCCGCGGCCGCCGAGGACGGCTGGGGTCGGGCGCTGCTGCCGGATTATCTGGGTGCTGCTCGCCGCCTTTCGCCGCTGGGCAAAAGCATCGAGGCGCTCGGTTCGGAGCTATGGGTGCTCTACCACCCGGACCTGAAGGGCAATCCGCGTGTGCGGGCCTTCAGCGATTTTTCGGCGAAGTGGCTGCGGGACACGGCTAAGCGCTGGTGCCCAGGCGACAACATAGCCAGGCGGTTGAACTGTCACAGCCGGCGACGCCTTCCAGTCTGCCTTACCATCGATATTGACACCTGATAAAATGTCACCCTAGTCTGCGTAATCGGTTACGTAACCGATTACGGATCATTAAAAGTGGAGGAAAGCATGAGCAAGGTTTCAAATACCCATGGGCTCGAGCTGAGCTCGTTCTCGCGTCGCCAGTTCCTGAAGACCAGCGCGCTCGCGGCCGGCGCGTTCGCGCTGCCGCTCGGTCCGGCCTTCGCGGCTGACAAGCCGAAGGTCGGCCTGGTCATGAAGTCTCTGGCCAACGAGTTCTTCAAACAGATGCAGGCCGGCGCCGAAGCTTACGCAGCCAAGAACAAGGACAAGTTCGATTTCGCCGCCGTCGGCATGAAGGATGAGCGCGACTTCGCCGCGCAGGTCGACGCCATCGAGAATTTCATCACCCAGAACTACAACATCATCGTCGTGGCGCCGGCCGATTCGAAGGCCATGGTCACGCCGATCGCCAAGGCGCTGAAGGCCGGCATCAAGGTCATCAACATCGACGTCGCCCTCGACGAGAAAGCCAAGAAGAAGGCCGGCATCGACCTCGCCTTCTTCGGTCCGGACAACCGCGCCGGCGCCAAGCTTGCCGGCGACGCGCTCGGCAAGGCGCTGGGCAAGGGCGGCAAGGTCGTCATCCTCGAAGGCAATCCGGAGGCCGACAACGCCAAGCAGCGCAAGCTCGGCTTCGACGATTCGGTGAAGGAGTACAAGCTGAAGCTGCTCGACAGCAAGACTGCGCATTGGGAGACCGAGGAAGCCAACACGCTGATGACCAACTTCCTCACCCAGCATCCCGACATCCAGGGCGTGATGGCGGCCAACGATTCGATGGCGCTCGGCGTCGTCAAGGCGATCGACGCCGCCGGCAAGTCCGGCCAGATCAAGGTCGTCGGCTTCGACAACATCCCGGCGGTCGGTCCGCTGCTCAAGGAAGGCAAGATGCTTGCCACCGTCGAGCAGTATGGCGCGCAGATGGCGGCCATGGGCATCGACTACGGCTTGCGCGAGCTCGCCGGCGAAAAATTCTCCGGCTGGGTCAAGACCGACGTCAAGCTGATCACCGCTTGAGACGAGCAAGGGCGCCGGCACTCCCTCTGGCGTCATCCCTCTGCTTGTCTCATCATCGCCGCCGGCAACTGCCGGCGGCGATGATGACGCGCTCGTGCCGCCTAGGCGGCAGCAGAGCGTAATTCAGGATTCTTGATGCCCATGGACGATGCGATTCTTTCCCTTCAAGGGGTCGGCAAGATCTTTCCCGGCGTCGTCGCGCTGAGCGACGTCTCGCTGTCGATCGCGCGCGGCGAAACTCATATCGTGCTGGGCGAGAACGGCGCCGGCAAGTCGACACTGATCAAGCTTCTGGCAGGCATCTACCAGCCGGACGCTGGCACGATCGCCTTCAACGGCGCGCCCTACCAGCCGAAGACGCCGCATGATGCTCAGCAGAGCGGCATCCGCATCGTGCATCAGGAGCTGAACCTTTTGCCCTATCTCAGCATCGCCGAGAATTTGATGCTGGAGAACCTGCCGCGTCGCGCCTTCGGCATCGTCGACCGCAAGGCGCTGAACCGGCGCGCCATGGCGCTGCTCAAGGAGGTCGGGCTCGAGATCGATCCGAGAACGCGGGTCGAGACGCTCGGCGTCGCCCAGATGCAACTGGTCGAGATCGCCAAGGCGCTGAGCTACGACAGCAAGCTGCTCGTTCTGGACGAGCCGACGGCGACGCTGACGCCGCCGGAGATCAAGCGGCTGTTCGCCATCATCAAGCGGCTCAAAGCCAAGGGCGTCACCATCATCTACATCTCGCACCGCCTGCACGAGGTGTTCGAGATCGGCGATCGGGTGACCATCTTGCGCAACGGCAGGCTGGTCGCGACCCGCGATCTCCATGGGCTCAGCGTGCCGGACTTGGTGCGCATGATGATCGGCCGCGACATCGCCGACGAATTCAGCTTCGACGCTTCGATCGTGCCGGGCAAGGTCGCGCTCAGCGTCAGCAATCTGAAGCGCAATGCCGCGACGCCCGCCATTTCCTTCGACGTCCGCCATGGCGAGATCCTGGGCGTAGCAGGCCTGGTCGGCAGCGGCCGCACCGAAGCCATGCGGGCTCTGTTCGGCGCCGATCCCAAGCTCGACGGCGTGGTGGAGATCGACGGCAGGCCGGTGGCGATCACGGCGCCCAAGGATGCCGTGCGGCATGGGCTCAGCCTGCTTACCGAGGACCGCAAGGGGCAGGGCCTGCTGCTCGACCTGGCCGTGGACAAGAACATTACCATCACCGATCTCGGCAAGGTCTCGCGGCACGGGCTGGTCAACCGCCGGGCGGAGTCCGCGGCAGCGACCGACCTTGTCGGCCAGTTGCGCGTCAAGGCGAGCTCGATCGAGCAGGCGGTGCGCAACCTCTCCGGCGGCAACCAGCAGAAGGTGGTGCTGGCCAAATGGCTGTTTCGCGGCACCTCGACGCTGATCCTCGACGAGCCGACGCGCGGCGTCGACATCGGCGCGCGGCGCGAGATCTACCAGCTTCTGTGGATGCTGGCGGCGGCCCAAAAAGGCATCATCATGGTGTCGTCCGACCTGCCCGAATTGATGGGCATGTGCCATCGCATCATCGTCTTTTCCAAGGACAGGATCGTCGGCGAAGTGCCGCGATCCGCATTCGACCAGGAGCGCATCCTGTCGCTCGCCTATCAGGAGTATGTGCGACCATGAGCGAGACGTCCGAGCCCCTCGTGTCGGCGCCCGTTTCTCCCAGCAGGGCGAAGTTCCTGCGCTTCCTGATCCGCGACGCCGGCGTCCTGCTCGCGCTGGTGCTGATCACGCTGTTCTTCTCGGCCAGCGCGCCCTATTTCGCCACGCCCGGCAATGCGCTGAAGATCTTCGTGCAGATCGCCATCAACACGGTGCTTGCCGCCGGCATGACCTTCGTCATCCTTACCGGCGGCATCGATCTTTCGGTCGGTTCGGTGCTGGCGCTCTGCACAGTCGTCGGCGCCACCGTCATGATCGATGAGAGCCTGTCGCCGGCCGTCGCAATAACACTGGCGCTGCTCGCCTGCATGGCGACGGGTGCTGCCTGCGGCTTCCTCAACGGCTGGATATCGACGCGCTGGAAGATCCCGTCCTTCATCGTCACCCTCGGCATGCTCAACATGGCAGCGGGTGCAGCCCGCGTCGTCAGCGACAATTCGACCATCACCGGCCTGCCGCAGAGCTTCGTCGATTTCGGCAATCTGATCATCGGCGGTTTCCTGCCCTCGATCTTCCTGGTCGCGGTGCTGGTGATCGCGGCCGGCTGGTTCGTGCTGCGCTTCACCGTCTTCGGCCGCATGATCTTCGCCGTCGGCACCAATGACGAGGCGGTGCGGCTCTCCGGCCACAATCCGGATTTCTACAAGGTCGCCGCCTTCACCATCAGCGGCTTGACGGCCGGCATCGCGGCGATGGTCTATCTCTTGCGCCTCAACATCGGCAGCCCGATCGCCGGCGTCGGCTACGAGCTCAACGCGATTGCCGCCGTCATCATCGGCGGCACCAGCCTCAGCGGCGGCAAGGGTTCGATCATCGGCACGCTGGTCGGCGCCTGCATCTTGCAGGTGCTGAGCACCGGGCTGCAGCTGCTCGGTGTCGGCGACAATTTCAAACCGATCGTGATCGGCCTTGTCATCGTGCTCGCCGTCATTCTAGACGCATATCGGGAGAGGCTGTTGCGGAGGATCCGCTAGAGGAATCGCTGGGACCATGACCACAATCGCCGATGTAGCGCGCCATGCCGGAGTGTCGGTCGCAACCGTCTCGCATGTGATGAACCACACGCGCCATGTCGAGCCGGAGACGGCCGAGCGCGTGCGCGCGGCGATCACCGCCTTGCGCTACAGCCCGAATTCGCTGGCGCGCAGCCTCAGGCGCGGCGAGACCAAGACCATCGGCCTCCTGCTCCCCGACAATTCCAATCCGTTCTTCGCCGGCGTCGCGCGCCAGATCGAGGATGCGGGCTTCGTCGCCGGCTATACGGTGATCCTGTGCAATTCCGACGGCAGCGCAGAAAAGGAAGAGCGCTATCTGTCGGTGTTGATGGCAAAGCAGATCGACGGGCTGATCTTTGCCGGCTCGTCCGACCATGCGCGGGTGTTCTCACACCTTTCCGCCGCCGTGCCGGCGGTGCTGCTCGACCGCGAGATCCATTCCGTCAATGTCGATTCCGTGCTGGTCGACCATGATCACGGCGGCTATCTCGCCGGCCGCTATCTGGTCGGGCTCGGTCACCGCAAGATCGGCGTCATCGGCGGCCCGCGCGATTCGAGCTCCAGCCCCGCCCGCCTGCGCGGCTTTACCCGCGCGCTCAAGGAATCAGGCCTGGAATTGCCCCCCGCATCGGTGGTCGATTCCGACTATCATTTCGCCGGCGGCCGCCTGGCGATGGAGCGGCTGATGGAACAGGCGCCGGAGATCACGGCGGTGTTCGCCTGCAACGACCTGATGGCCATGGGCGCCATCACCGCGCTGCGCTCGCGCGGCTTGCACGTGCCCGACGACATGTCGCTGATCGGTTTCGACGACATTCCCTATGCGGTCACCACCTGGCCGCCGCTGACGACGATCGCCCAGCCGATAGAGAAGATCGGCACGCGGGCGGTGAGCCTGCTGCTCGAGCGCGTCGGCGAGCCGGAAGCGCCGTCGCGCCGCGAGGTGCTGGCGCCGGTGCTGGTCGAGAGGGAAAGCTGCGCGGCGGCGCGCCAGTAGCGTCGATTAACGGCCACGATATCGCTTGCAGCATGATCGCCTGCGGCTTGCATTGCCAATCGCTGACGCTTGCGGCGCCGACCTGGCAAAGCAGGGGAACGCCATCTTCGGAACGTGCGATAGTCTGGGCGACCTCTACTAATCCCCTCAAGCCGCCGGCTGCATGGCGGCCCTAAGCAGCATGCCGAACAGGTCGCGCGGCTCGTCGGGGTCGGCGAGCAGGTCGAGCTCCTCGTAGAGGCCGGTGGCCGGGAGCTGGTCGCGGACATAGCGGAGCGCGGAAAAATCCTCGGTGGCGAAGCCGACGGAATCGAACAGCGTGATCTGTTCCGGCGCCTTGCGGCCCTCGGCCTGGCCGGTCATCACCTGCCACAGTTCGGTCACCGGATGGTCGGCGTCGAGCTGCTGGATCTCGCCCTCGATGCGGGTCTGCGGCGGGAACTCGACGAAGATGTCGGAGCGCAACAGGATATCGCGGTGCAGCTCCGTCTTGCCCGGGCAGTCGCCGCCGACCGCGTTGATGTGGACGCCGGAGCCCACCATGTTGTCGGTGAGAATCGTGGCGTACTGCTTGTCGGCGGTCACCGTGGTGATGATGTCGACGCCTTCCACCGCGTCCTGCCCGGTCGAACAGATGGTGATGTCGAAACCCTTGCCGGCGAGGTTGCGGGCGCATTTTTCCGAGGCCGAACGGTCGATGTCGTAGAGCCGCAGCCGATCGATGCCGAGCAGCGCCTTGAAGGCGATGGCCTGGAACTCGGACTGGGCGCCGTTGCCGATTATCGCCATCGCTCGCGAGCCCTTGGGCGCCAGATATTTCGCCGCGAGGGCGGAGGTGGCCGCGGTGCGCAGCGCCGTCAGGATCGTCATTTCGGTGAGCAGCATCGGATAGCCGGAGCCGACATCGGCAAGCACGCCGAAGGCGGTGACCGTCTGGCGGCCCTCGCGCATGTTCTTCGGATGACCGTTGACATATTTGAAGCCGTAGAGGCGGCCGTCGCTGGTCGGCATCAGCTCGATGACGCCGTCATGGCTGTGCGAGGCGACGCGCGGCGTCTTGTCGAACAGCTCCCAGCGGCGGAAATCCTCCTCGATATAGGCGGCGAGCTCGGTCAGGAAGCGCTCGACGCCGATGGCGAGCACCAGCTTCATCATGCGATCGACGCTGACGAAGGGAACGATGGCAAGGCGCGAAGGCTGGGTCATGGTCAGAGGCTTCCGGAATGGCTGCGGGTCGGGCGGTCCATGATGCGGCGGCCCATCAGGCTGGCGGTGAGATCGACCATCAGCGTCGCGGTGCGGCCACGCTCGTCGAGGAACGGGTTGAGCTCGACCAGGTCGAGGCTGGAGACGAGGCCGCTGTCGGACAGCATCTCCATCACCAGATGCGCCTCGCGGAAGGTGGCGCCGCCGGGCACGGTGGTGCCGACGGCCGGGGCGATCGACGGGTCGAGGAAGTCGACATCGAGACTGACATGCAGCAGCCCGTTTGCCTCTTCGACTTTGGCCAGGAAAGCGCGCAGCAGCGGGGCGATGCCATGCTCGTCGATGGCGCGCATGTCATGCACGGTCACGCCCGCCTCTTTCAGCGCGCGGCGCTCGGCCGGATCGACGCTGCGCAGGCCGATCGTGCAGATGCGGGCGGGGTCGACCGCGGCCGGCAGATCAGGGAAATAGCCAGTGAAGCCGGGGCGCCCGCTGGCATAGGCGAGCGGCACGCCGTGCAGATTGCCGCTTGTCGTGGTGTCGAGCGTGTGGAAATCGGGATGGGCGTCGAGCCACAGCACGAAGAGCGGCCGGCCGCGTTCGGCGGCGCGGCGCGCCACGCCGGACACCGTGCCGGCGGAGATCGAGTGGTCGCCGCCGAGGAAGATCGGCATGGCATCCTTCGAAGCCACATAGGCGGTCTCGGCGATCGCCGTCGTCCATGCGGAAATCTCCGGCAGCGCCTTGAGCGCAAGATTGCCATGTGCGACGGCGATCGCCTGAGCCTTCTGCACCGCGCCATAGTCCTCGACCTCATGGCCAAGCTCCGACAGCACCGAGACAAGCCCCGCAGTGCGCAACGCGCTCGGCCCCATCTCGCATCCCATCCTGCCCGCGCCGTCCTGCACCGGCGCGCCGACGATCCTGCAGCGCATGATTTTCTTCCGCCCTCTTGCGATTAGTCTGGCGATTGATCCGGTTATTGAACCATCGCGGCCTGGCGGTTTGAATAGGGAAAATTGGCATTTCGAGAAGGCTGATCTATCATATTGTGCAACTATCCTGATCGAAATGGACAATCATGGATACGCTCGACGAAAGACTGGTGACGCTTCTGAGGCACGATGCGCGGCGCAGCGTCTCCGATCTCGCGCTCGATCTCGGCGTTTCGCGCGCGACGGTCAGGGCACGCATGGAGCGGCTGGAGAAATCCGGCGAGATCATCGGCTATACGGTGGTGCTGCGCGCCGACGCGGTCGATCAGAAGATACGCGGCGTCATGCTGATCGAGATCGAGGGCCATGCCGCGGATCGCGTGATTAGGGCGCTCGGCGGCTTTCCCGAGGTGTCGACCATCCACACCACCAATGGCCGCTGGGACCTGGTGGTCGAGCTCGGAACCGCCTCGCTGACCGATTTCGACGCCGTGCTGCGGCGCATCCGGCTGATCCCGGGGATAACGGGGAGCGAGACGAGCTTGTTGCTGGCGACGCCGAGGACGACCAGGGCGCGGCTGGGGTAGGGAGGCGCAGCGATTGCGAAATGGCAAAAGCATGTTGAGGACGATGGCCGCAGGAGCCGGGATCGGTTTCGGCGCGTTTGTGATCACAATTTTCACGATGGGCGCCGGGCATGGCACCAACGTTCCCGGCTTCATCCTGATTCCGTGGACTATGCTGCTGATGTTGGCGGGTGCTGGGATCTCGACATTCTTGCTCAGCGCATGTGCTCAATTCGCGATCTATATTGCGCTCATCCGCTTCAGGCCGCTGCTTGCGCTACCCATCGGGATCGTTCATTGCGTCGCCGCGGTCTGGGGAATGGCGCGCAACGGAATCCTGTTCTGAAGGGCATCAACGCGAAAAAGCCGCGGAAATCGCGGCTTTTCGTTTGCTTGATCCTCGGTGAGGAAACTGGAGCGGGTGAGGCGATTCGAACGCCCGACCCCAACCTTGGCAAGGTTGTGCTCTACCCCTGAGCTACACCCGCTCGCGCGGCCTTGGGCCGCAAGCCGCGCCTATATGGCCGAAGAGCGCGCCGATTGCAACAGGGAAATGACGGTCTTTTTGGAGCTAGCTCTTCATACACTGAAGGTTCGTTTCGAACCGGCGGATTCCGCTGGCCCACCGGGGCGATCTTGCCCCGAGGGCATGGTTGGCCGTAAACGGCATAACCCTTCCCGATGATGCGAGGACCGATGCCGAAGACCGAAGCCGAGCTTTACGCCTTTCTTGCCGATCTCGGCATCTCCGTCTCGACGATGCGCCATCCGCCCTTGTTCACGGTCGCCGATTCGCAGGCGCTGCGCGGCGAGATTCCGGGCGGCCACACCAAGAACCTCTTCCTCAAGGACAAGAAGGACAATTTCTTTCTCGTCACCGTCGGCGAGGAGGCGGAGGTCGATCTCAAGCAGATCCATCACCTGATCGGTGCTTCCGGCCGCGTCTCGTTCGGCAGGCCGGAGATGCTGATGGAGCTGCTCGGCGTCATTCCCGGCGCGGTCACCGTCTTCGGCCTGATCAACGACACGGCCGGCCGGGTCAAGGTGGTTCTCGACCAGGAGTTGATGAGCCACGAGGTCATCAACGGCCATCCGTTGACCAATGAGGCGACGACGACCATTGCCGCCGCCGATCTCGTCAGATTCGTCGAGGCAACCGGCCACGATGCTGTTATCTTGAAAGTCTCGGCTTGATCGCCACATGGATGGCGAAAACCGAACTCCGACAATGACGCGCCGCGCCTTCATGCCGGCAGCAGTGCGACCGAAAGGGCGATGACATGAGTGACAACAACCCGTTCAGCGGCTCATTTGGCGGCAATGCCGGCCAGTACGCCCAATCCGTCCAGTATGGCGGGGCCGACCGCGCCAAGGTCTCGCTCGGCGAGGCACCGGCCGCCGCCGAGCTGATCAAGGACACCACGACCGCGACATTCGCGGCCGACGTCATCCAGGAATCGCGCCGCCAGCCGGTGCTGGTCGACTTCTGGGCGCCCTGGTGCGGCCCCTGCAAGCAGCTGACGCCGCAGCTCGAGAAGGCGGTCACGGCCGCCGGCGGCAAGGTCAAGCTGGTTAAGATGAACATCGACGACCATCCCTCGATCGCCGGCCAGCTCGGCATCCAGTCCATTCCCGCGGTCATCGCCTTCAAGGATGGTCAGCCGGTCGACGGCTTCATGGGCGCCATTCCCGAAAGCCAGATCACGCAATTCATCCAGAAGGTCGGCGGCAAGGGCGGCGGCGGCGCGCCGCAGATCACCGAAGCGCTGGCCGCGGCCG
>NZ_JHQR01000300.1 GCF_014843825.1 Mesorhizobium silamurunense | reverse complement strand
CCCCGGTTACGCATTTAAATGTGTCAGCGTTTTTAAGACCGGGGCTTGGGGCAAGGAAGCGACGGATGTGGTATCGAGCACGGCGCTTCAACGAAGGTGCTGCTAGAGATGCAATCGCCGTCGCGCAGACGGGTCGGGGCGTAAACGGTCAGCCCCTTTCCTCTCGCGATCGTTGCCGGCTAAAATCGCTGCGACCGGCAACAATCATTAAGAATAGTCCTCACTTCATACGCGTTTGCGCAAGAGCCGTGATCTCCGAAGCGCGAGGTGCAAAGGCATTGAGAAGCGGGGTTACCGTCACGGTCGTCTCTCGCTGCAACCCCAACGCCTGCGCTGAGGGAAGCATACGTTCTTGGATAAAGGACTCGAAGCCGTCCTTGCTGCTCCACAGTTCGATGACGCGAAGGCCTGCTCCGCCGTCGAGAGGGGCTGCAATGTGCAAGTAGATGTCCGGTGCCGGCGTGTGTTCCACACCCATCTTGCGAAGGATGGCGTCGTATTCTTCCGGGGTCAAGGCGGTTATGTCAAGGACGGCGACCCAGGTCTGCGTGTTGATACTCATACGTGTCTCCTTGGCTGAGTGCGGATTGCTGAGTTTAATTTACAGATGATTTAGCGCTTGAGTTGGAGTTGAGTGCAGCACACCGACCATGCCTGCAGGGACCGTTTTGGCCAGTTGATGTCGCTCCGATTAATTCGGCGACCAATCCTCGGGCGCGATGCTGCTACCCAAGAACGCTTCAATAATGTGGTACAGGGCTTCGGGCCGTTCGTCGGGGATGAAGTGACCCGTATTCTCCATCAAAACCGGCGCTACCGAGCGCGCCACTTGTCGCATGCTTTCCGCCACCATAGATCCCAGTCCATACTTGGCTCCAATGGCTAAAACTGGAATAGTTAGCGGCGTTCGCGACAATTCGGTGTTGTCAGCGATATCGCGATCAATCGTCCGATAGAGTTGAAGACTTGTCGCCAGCCGGCCGGGCCGTGCGTAGCTGTTTTCATAATAGGTGATGACTGCTTCTGAGAAGCTGCCAGGAACGATGTGGAATCCTCTATTGCGGTAGAACCATTCTAAGAATTCTTTCTCGTGTCCCACGAGAACCTTTTCAGCAAAGTCGGGGATCTCAAAGAAACCAAAGAACCACAATGGGTTGTGAAGAAGGGGAGCGAACTGTTTCGTGGTCCAGGGGCCGTCGGGCGCACCCTCCACGATTATAAGTTTGTCAACAGCATCGCGGTGGATAGCGGCGTAGGCATAGGCTACGGGACCACCCCAATCATGGCCGACTACAGTTGCTCGTAAATAGTCAAGCCTCGTCATCAACTGGAAAAGATCTTCGGCAAGCGTCTTGCGGTCATATCCCGATGATGCGATTTGTGATTCTCCGAATCCGCGTAAGTCGACGGCAATAACGGTGTGCTTCGTTGCAAGGAGAGGCATCATTTTACGCCACTCGTGCCAATCCTCCGGCCACCCATGGATGAGCAGAATCGGCGATCCTTTCCCGCCGATCACGTAGTGAATGCGCACACCATTAACGTCAGCGAATTGGGATTGAAAGCCGACGGGGATACCGGTCATACTGTCAGCTTGAATTGAGCCTTGGTCCTTGCCTTGGACGCCAGCGTTCGTTGGTCCCGCAAGAAATAGCATCGCGGCTGCAGTTGCCGAGAGAATGAGAGTTTGCATCGCGCGCATCACGTCGCCCTTCCGGAAGTTTTTCGGGGCAACATTCAGTACCGCCCCGCTTGCAAACGGATATGCAGCTCCTACTCATCAGCAAAATCGATTGTCGCTATACGACCTATAGCGGGAATGGATAGACACCCGTACCGGTGAGCGGCTAGTTCAAGAGCGACTGTTCCTCCATAGGACCGTCGACGATATGTGCGCTTTCAATGCGAGCGCCTCAAGCAGGCAGAGCGCCCGTTCAATATCGCGGATGAGAGCGTTTAGCCTCGAGCAATGCCGAGCACCGGAGCCCGACGTCCGCCATCAACGGATTTGACATCGGGGCGCTCGTCAACTCGGGAGCGCGGAGGCGCTGCGCTCGCCACCATGAGCTGCCGTCGCTGGTCGTAGGTTCGAGCCCTGCCGCCGTGCCATCCTTAAGTGGCGGACCGAGGATCAGGGCGTCCCGTCGTTGAAAACCGGCGGGTGGCTTGCCATATTGGGAAAACTGGGGCATAAGGCCCCGCATAGCCGGGACGGAACGACTGGATGGTTCCGAGGCGGCGCTCGAACATAAAGCGGAACACTTGCCACTTGCGTGGACCAAGAATCGGTTTTATGTAGACTGAACAGACACGCGACGCGTGGAGCTGGGAAGCCGGCTTTACGCGTCCGATTTGCATGGGCGAAATGGTGGCGCTGATTCGGCGCCGGCACGGAACCCAGGCGGCATCGTCCCGGCCAGCGGGATCATCCAGGAGACCCGGCCAACGGGTCTTGAAGACAGGCGGCACATGGCTTCGAAAACCACAAACCCTTTCACCTTTCTCCAGCAGGTTCGCGCGGAGACGGCCAAGGTGACATGGCCCTCGCGCCGCGAGACCATGATCTCGACGGTGATGGTCCTGGTGTTCGCGGTCATCGCCATGATCTTCTTCTTCGCCGCCGACATAGCCATGGGCTATGCGATCGAGTTCATACTGGGCCTCGGACATTAAGTTCGGCGATTACGGAGAGGTCGTGAAATGACTGCGCGGTGGTACATCGTCCACGCTTATTCGAACTTCGAGAAGAAGGTCGCCGAGGACATCGAGAACAAGGCCAAGCAGAAGGGCCTGTCCGGCGAGATCGAGCAGATCGTGGTGCCGACCGAGAAGGTCGTCGAGATCCGCCGTGGCCGCAAGGTCGATGCCGAGCGCAAGTTCTTCCCGGGCTATGTGCTTCTGAAGGCCAACCTGACGGACGCCGTGTTCTCGCTGGTCAAGAACACGCCGAAGGTCACCGGCTTCCTCGGTGACTCCAAGCCGGTGCCGATCACCGAAACCGAGGCACAGCGCATCCTGAACCAGGTGCAGGAAGGCGTCGAGCGGCCGAAGCCCTCGGTCACCTTCGAGATCGGCGAGGCGATCCGCGTCTCGGACGGCCCGTTCGCGTCGTTCAACGGCTTCGTCCAGGAAGTGGACGAGGAGCGGGCGCGCCTCAAGGTGGAAGTTTCGATCTTCGGGCGCGCGGTGCCCGTCGATCTGGAATTCGGACAGGTCGAAAAGGGCTGATCCGAAGATCCCTTGGCCGACAGGCGAAAGGGGTCGGCGGCGCGAAGAAGTGCGCTGCCATCAACGGGTGGGAGGTGAAAGCGGTTTAGCCGGCCGCTGGGACCGCACCACCAGACTGCAACCGCCGGCGTTTCCCGGCATGAGAAAAGGCAGGAATAGAGATGGCTAAGAAAGTTGCAGGCCAGCTCAAGCTCCAGGTTGCCGCGGGCTCGGCCACGCCGTCGCCCCCGATCGGCCCGGCGCTTGGTCAGCGCGGCATCAACATCATGGAGTTCTGCAAGGCGTTCAACGCGCAGACCCAGGAGCTGGAGAAGGGCTCGCCCATCCCGGTCGTCATCACCTACTACCAGGACAAGTCGTTCACCTTCGTCATGAAGACGCCGCCGGTGAGCTACTTCCTGAAGAAGGCCGCCAACCTGAAGTCGGGCTCGAAGGAGCCGGGCAAGGTCAAGGCCGGCACGATCTCGCGCGACAAGGTGCGCCAGATCGCCGAGCAGAAGATGAAGGACCTGAACGCAAACGACGTCGAGGCGGCCATGCGCATGGTCGAGGGCTCCGCCCGCTCGATGGGCCTGGAAGTGGTGGGCTAAGATCATGGCAAAGATTGCAAAGCGTGTTGCCAAGAGCCGCGAAGGCATCGATCCGAACAAGGCCTATGCGCTCTCCGAGGCGCTGCAGCTGCTCAAGGACCGGTCCACGGTGAAGTTCGACGAGACCGTCGAGGTCGCGATGAATCTCGGCGTCGATCCGCGTCATGCCGACCAGATGGTCCGCGGCGTGGTCAACCTGCCGAACGGCACCGGCCGCTCGGTGCGCGTCGCCGTGTTCGCGCGCGGCGACAAGGCCGAGGAGGCCAAGGCCGCCGGCGCCGATATCGTTGGCGCCGAGGATCTGGTCGAGATCGTCCAGAAGGGCACGATCGACTTCGATCGCTGCATCGCCACCCCGGACATGATGCCGCTGGTCGGCCGTCTGGGTAAGGTGCTCGGCCCGCGCGGCATGATGCCGAACCCGAAGGTCGGCACCGTGACCACCGATGTCGCGGCCGCCGTCAAGGCTTCGAAGGGCGGCGCCGTCGAGTTCCGCGTCGAGAAGGCCGGCATCGTCCAGGCCGGCGTCGGCAAGGTCTCGTTCGACGTCAAGGCGCTGGAAGAGAATGTGCGGGCCTTCGCCGATGCGGTGAACAAGGCAAAGCCCGCCGGCGCCAAGGGCAACTACGTCAAGAAGGTGTCGGTCACCTCGACGATGGGCCCCGGCCTTAAGCTCGACATCGCGACGCTCGCCGCGTCGTAAGTGTCGCCTGACCGGCTTCAGGCCGGTCGCATAAGAATTCCGGACCGCCGATCCGTTGGCGGTCCGGTAACCCGGAGGCCGAAAGGTTTCCGGATATCCTGTCCGAGATTGCAGGCGGCCCAAAGCCTTAATTCGTCTGGGCCTGCATGAGACGGGTGAAGACCCGACAAAGGAGCAAGATGCTCCAATGAAAGGTTCGAACCGTGTTTGCCTTTTGTCAGCGCATCGCCGGCTTGGCCGTAGGTGTGGCGAAAGGGGGCAGGATCCTCGAGCGCCGTTCGGGAGATCCGTTTTTGGATGGCCCGGCCGGCAAAAGGCAACCCGACTTCTGACCTCGTGAATGGGGCAGGGGTCAACTGGAGATAGGCAGTGGACAGAGCGGAAAAACGCGAACTCGTCACGGGCCTGAATGATGCGTTCTCGAACGCGGGTTCAGTCGTCGTGGCCCACTACGCCGGTATCACCGTCGCGCAAATGAACGACCTTCGGTCGAAAATGCGCGCCGCCGGTGGCACCGTCAAAGTCGCGAAGAACCGTCTCGCCAAGATCGCTCTTCAGGGCACGGACTCCGCATCGATCATCGATCTGTTCAAGGGACAGACGCTGGTCGCTTATTCGGAGGATCCGATTGCGGCGCCGAAGGTCGCGTCCGATTTCGCCAAGGGAAATGACAAGCTCGTCATTCTCGGCGGCGCGATGGGCACCACCTCGCTCGACGCCGACGGTGTGAAGGCACTCGCCACACTTCCGTCGCTCGACGAGCTGCGCGCCAAGCTGGTTGGCATGATCGCCACGCCGGCAACCCGGATCGCCCAGATCGTCAATGCGCCCGCGGCTTCGGTCGCGCGCGTCATCGGCGCTTACGCCCGGAAGGACGAGGCGGCATGAGGCCGTTCCTCGCTGTCAACAACACACGTTCGAACCTAGTAAAGGAATACAAAAATGGCTGATCTGGCAAAGATCGTAGACGACCTTTCGAAGCTGACCGTCCTCGAGGCGGCCGAGCTGTCGAAGCTCCTGGAAGAGAAGTGGGGCGTTTCGGCCGCCGCTCCGGTGGCGGTTGCCGCTGCTGGCGGTGGTGCTGGCGCTGCTGCAGCCCCGGCTGAAGAGAAGACGGAATTCGACGTCGTTCTCGCCGACGCCGGCGCCCAGAAGATCAACGTCATCAAGGAAGTCCGCGCCATCACCGGTCTTGGCCTCAAGGAAGCCAAGGACCTGGTCGAAGCGGCTCCGAAGCCGGTCAAGGAAGGCGTTTCCAAGGCAGACGCCGACAAGTTCAAGGCTCAGTTGGAAGCAGCTGGCGCCAAGGTCGAGCTGAAGTAAGCCCTATGGCCGAGGGCGGGCGGCCTCGCGCTGTCCGCCCCCTCCCTTGACGAAGGGAGGCTTCACGACGCGAGACGTTTGAAAACCTCTTTCCTGAGGGCCGGAAGCGGCCTTCAGGAAACGGGTTTTCTCCCGTTTTTGGCCGGCAGCCGCCAAGCAATTGGAAAGGCAGCCGGAAAACAGACAGGGGCAGCCGGCGAGGCGGCCCGTTGGTGCAAGGCGAACCGCGGCGAGGTTCGCCCCGAGTTTTGAGCTAAGGAGCGACGATGGCCCAGACCCAGACTTTCAATGGCCGCAGACGCGTACGCAAGTTCTTCGGAAAGATCCCGGAAGTTGCGGAGATGCCGAACCTGATCGAGGTTCAGAAGGCATCCTATGACCAGTTCCTGATGGTGGACGAGCCCAAGGGCGGGCGTCCGGACGAGGGACTGCAGGCCGTTTTCAAGTCGGTCTTCCCGATCTCCGATTTTTCCGGCTCCTCGATGCTGGAATTCGTGAAGTATGAGTTCGAAGGACCGAAATTCGACGTTGACGAGTGCCGTCAGCGCGACCTGACCTATGCCGCGCCGCTCAAGGTGACGCTGCGCCTCATCGTGTTCGATATCGATGAGGATACCGGCGCGAAGTCGATCAAGGACATCAAGGAACAGGACGTCTACATGGGCGACATGCCGCTCATGACGTCGAACGGCACCTTTATCGTCAACGGCACCGAGCGCGTCATCGTCTCGCAGATGCACCGCTCGCCGGGCGTCTTCTTCGACCATGACAAGGGCAAGTCGCACTCGTCGGGCAAGCTTCTGTTTGCCGCGCGCGTCATCCCCTACCGCGGCTCGTGGCTCGACATTGAGTTCGACTCCAAGGACGTCGTGCACGCCCGTATCGATCGCCGCCGCAAGATTCCGGTGACGTCGCTCCTGATGGCGCTCGGCATGGACGGCGAGGAGATCCTGTCGACCTTCTACAACAAGATCACCTACAAGCGCGCCGGCGACCATTGGCGCATCCCGTTCAACGTCGATCGTTTCCGCGGCCTCAAGGCCGTCGGCGACCTGGTCGACGCGGATACGGGTGAGATCGTCGTCGAGGCCGGCAAGAAGATCACCGCCCGCCAGGCCCGCCAGCTCGGCGAGAAAGGCCTCAAGGCGATCAAGGCGACCGACGAGGATCTGCTCGGCAACTACCTGGCCGAGGACATCGTCAACTACGCCACCGGCGAGATCTTCCTCGAGGCCGGCGACGAGATCGACGACAAGACGCTGAAGGTGCTGCTCGGCACCGGCGAGGACGAGATCCAGATCCTCGACATCGATCACGTCAATGTCGGCGCCTACATCCGCAACACGCTCGCCGTCGACAAGAACGAGAGCCGCCAGGACGCTCTGTTCGACATCTACCGCGTCATGCGTCCGGGCGAGCCGCCGACGCTCGAGACCGCCGAGGCCATGTTCAACTCGCTGTTCTTCGACAGCGAGCGCTATGACCTGTCGGCCGTCGGCCGCGTCAAGATGAACATGCGCCTCGAACTCAAGGCCGAGGACACCGTGCGCGTGCTGCGCAAGGAAGACATCCTGGCCGTGGTCAAGACGCTGGTGGAACTGCGCGACGGCAAGGGCGAGATCGACGACATCGACAATCTCGGCAACCGCCGCGTGCGCTCGGTCGGCGAGCTGATGGAGAACCAGTACCGCGTCGGCCTGCTGCGCATGGAGCGCGCGATCAAGGAGCGCATGTCCTCGATCGAGATCGACACGGTCATGCCGCAGGACCTGATCAACGCCAAGCCGGCGGCTGCCGCCGTGCGCGAGTTCTTCGGCTCCTCGCAGCTGTCGCAGTTCATGGACCAGACCAACCCGCTGTCGGAGATCACCCACAAGCGCCGCCTGTCGGCGCTTGGACCGGGCGGTCTGACCCGCGAGCGCGCCGGCTTCGAGGTGCGCGACGTGCACCCGACGCATTACGGCCGCATCTGCCCGATCGAGACGCCGGAAGGCCCGAATATCGGTCTGATCAACTCGCTCGCCACCTTTGCGCGCGTCAACAAGTACGGCTTCATCGAGAGCCCGTACCGCAAGATCGTCAACGGCAAGCTGACCAATGAAGTCGTCTATCTGTCGGCGATGGAAGAGGCCAAGCACCATGTCGCGCAGGCCAACGCCGAACTCGACAAGAACGGCGGCTTCGTCGACGAGTTCGTCATCTGCCGCAATGCCGGCGAGGTGATGATGGCGCCGCGCGAGAACGTCGACCTGATGGACGTGTCGCCGAAGCAGATGGTGTCGGTGGCGGCGGCGCTCATCCCGTTCCTCGAGAACGACGACGCCAACCGCGCGCTGATGGGCTCGAACATGCAGCGTCAGGCCGTGCCGCTGGTGCGCGCCGAGGCGCCGTTCGTCGGCACCGGCATGGAGCCGGTCGTTGCCCGCGACTCGGGCGCCGCTATCGGCGCCCGCCGTGGCGGCGTGGTCGACCAGGTGGACGCCACCCGTATCGTCATCCGCGCGACGGAAGATCTCGACCCGGGCAAGTCCGGCGTCGACATCTACCGGCTGATGAAGTTCCAGCGTTCGAACCAGAACACCTGCATCAACCAGCGTCCGCTGGTGCGTGTCGGCGATCGGGTCAACAAGGGCGACATCATCGCCGACGGTCCCTCGACCGAGCTCGGCGATCTGGCGCTCGGCCGCAACGTGCTGGTCGCGTTCATGCCGTGGAACGGCTACAACTACGAGGACTCGATCCTGCTCTCCGAGCGCATCGTGGCCGACGACGTCTTCACCTCGATCCACATCGAGGAGTTCGAGGTCATGGCCCGCGACACCAAACTCGGACCGGAGGAAATCACGCGCGACATTCCGAACGTCTCGGAAGAGGCGCTGAAGAACCTCGACGAGGCCGGCATCGTCTATATCGGCGCCGAAGTACAACCGGGCGACATCCTGGTCGGCAAGATCACGCCGAAGGGCGAAAGCCCGATGACGCCGGAAGAAAAGTTGCTGCGCGCCATCTTCGGCGAAAAGGCCTCGGACGTTCGCGACACCTCCATGCGCATGCCTCCGGGCACCTTCGGCACGGTCGTCGAAGTGCGCGTCTTCAACCGCCACGGCGTGGAGAAGGACGAGCGCGCCATGGCGATCGAGCGCGAGGAGATCGAGCGCCTGGCCAAGGACCGCGACGACGAGCAGGCGATCCTCGACCGCAACGTCTACTCGCGCCTGTCCGACATGCTGGTCGGCAAGGATGCGATCGCTGGACCGAAGGGCTTCAAGAAGGGCTCGAAGCTGTCGAAGGACACGCTCGACGAGTATCCGCGCTCGCAGTGGTGGCAGTTCGCCGTGGAGAACGAAAAGCTCCAGAGCGAGCTGGAAGCCCTGCGCGGCCAGTACGACGATTCCAAGAAGGCGCTCGAGCAGCGCTTCATGGACAAGGTCGAGAAGGTGCAGCGCGGCGACGAGATGCCTCCGGGCGTCATGAAGATGGTCAAGGTCTTCGTGGCGGTGAAGCGCAAGATGCAGCCGGGCGACAAGATGGCCGGCCGTCATGGCAACAAGGGTGTCGTGTCGCGCATCGTTCCGGTCGAGGACATGCCTTTCCTCGAGGACGGCACGCATGCCGATATCGTGCTCAACCCGCTGGGTGTGCCGAGCCGCATGAATGTCGGCCAGATCCTGGAAACGCATCTGGGCTGGGCCTGCGCCGGTATGGGCAGGAAGATCGGCGAGCTGATCGACGCGTACAAGGCGGGCGGCGACATCAAGCCGTTGCGCAAGACGCTCGAAAGCTTCATGCCGGCCAACGACCGCAACGAACCGGTCCGCAGCTATGACGACGAGAGCATCATCCGCCTCAGCGAGCAGATGCGTCGCGGCGTCTCCATCGCGACCCCGGTGTTCGACGGCGCGCACGAGGCCGATATCAACACCATGCTGGAGCAGGCTGGCCTGCACACCAGCGGGCAGTCGCAGCTTTATGACGGCCGCACCGGCGAGCCGTTCGATCGCAAGGTGACGATGGGCTACATCTATATGCTCAAGCTTCACCACCTGGTGGACGACAAGATCCACGCGCGCTCGATCGGTCCGTACTCGCTCGTCACCCAGCAGCCGCTGGGCGGCAAGGCGCAGTTCGGCGGCCAGCGCTTCGGCGAAATGGAGGTTTGGGCGCTGGAAGCCTACGGCGCCGCCTACACGCTGCAGGAGATGCTCACGGTGAAGTCGGACGATGTCGCCGGCCGTACCAAGGTCTACGAGGCGATCGTCAGAGGCGACGACACCTTCGAGGCCGGCATTCCCGAGAGCTTCAACGTTCTCGTCAAGGAAATGCGGTCTCTCGGCCTCAATGTCGAACTGGAGAACACCAAGCTCGACGAAGCCCCTGTGCGGCTGCCCGACGCGGCCGAGTAAGGCAACGGCGCGTCGCGATTACACGCGACGCGCCTCTCAAATTCTCGGCCGGTCAGGCCGGCCAGTCTGCGGGCATTCGGCCCGCGCTCGATGCAAGGGGTTTTCGAGGACCCCGAAAAGGAGAACGGCATGAACCAAGAGGTCATGAATCTCTTCAACCCCCAGGCGCCTGCGCAGGTGTTCGATTCCATCCGGATCTCGCTCGCCAGCCCTGAGAAGATTCTGTCCTGGTCGTTCGGCGAGATCAAAAAGCCGGAGACCATCAACTACCGCACCTTCAAGCCGGAGCGTGACGGTCTGTTCTGCGCGCGCATTTTTGGCCCGATCAAGGACTACGAGTGCCTGTGCGGCAAATACAAGCGCATGAAGTACAAGGGCGTCATCTGCGAGAAGTGCGGCGTCGAAGTCACGCTGTCGCGCGTCCGCCGCGAGCGCATGGGCCATATCGAGCTCGCCGCGCCCGTCGCCCACATCTGGTTCCTGAAGTCGCTGCCCTCGCGCATCGGCACGCTGCTCGACATGACGCTGAAGGATATCGAGCGCGTCCTCTACTTCGAGAACTACATCGTCACCGAGCCCGGCCTCACCGCGCTGAAGGAGCACCAGCTGCTCAGCGAGGAAGAGTACATGCTGGCCGTCGACGAGTATGGCGAGGACTCGTTCACCGCCATGATCGGCGCCGAGGCCATCCATGACCTTCTGGCCGGCATGGACCTGGAGAAGATCGCCGGCGATCTGCGCTCGGAGCTGGCTTCGACCACGTCCGAGCTCAAGCAGAAGAAGTTGCTTAAGCGGCTCAAGGTCGTCGAGAACTTCATGGAATCCGGCAACCGTCCGGAATGGATGATCATGAAGGTGGTTCCGGTGATTCCGCCGGATCTGCGTCCGCTGGTTCCGCTTGACGGCGGACGCTTCGCTACGTCCGACCTCAACGATCTCTATCGTCGCGTCATCAACCGCAACAACCGCTTGAAGCGGCTGATCGAGCTGCGCGCGCCGGGCATTATCGTGCGCAACGAAAAGCGCATGCTGCAGGAGGCCGTCGACGCGCTGTTCGACAACGGCCGCCGCGGCCGCGTCATCACCGGCGCCAACAAGCGCCCGCTGAAGTCGCTGTCCGACATGCTGAAGGGCAAGCAGGGCCGGTTCCGCCAGAACCTGCTCGGCAAACGCGTCGACTATTCCGGCCGCTCGGTCATCGTGACCGGTCCGGAGCTCAAGCTGCATCAGTGCGGCCTGCCGAAGAAGATGGCGCTCGAACTGTTCAAGCCCTTCATCTACGCCCGCCTCGACGCCAAGGGCTTCTCCTCGACCGTCAAGCAGGCGAAGAAGCTGGTCGAGAAGGAGCGTCCGGAGGTTTGGGATATCCTCGACGAGGTCATCCGCGAGCATCCCGTGCTCTTGAACCGCGCGCCGACGCTGCACCGCCTCGGCATCCAGGCGTTCGAGCCGATCCTGATCGAAGGCAAGGCGATCCAGCTGCATCCGCTGGTCTGCACGGCCTTCAACGCCGACTTCGACGGCGACCAGATGGCGGTCCACGTGCCGCTGTCCTTGGAAGCGCAGCTCGAAGCCCGCGTGCTGATGATGTCGACCAACAACATCCTGCACCCGGCTTCCGGCGCGCCGATCATCGTGCCGTCGCAGGACATGGTTCTCGGTCTCTACTATCTGTCGATCGTCAACCAGAACGAGCCGGGCGAGGGCATGGTGTTCGCCGACATGGGCGAGCTTCAGCACGCGCTGGAGACCAAGGCAGTGACCCTGCACGCCAAGATCAAGGGCCGCTTCCGCACCGTCGATGCCGAAGGCAAGGTGGTGTCGAAGATCTACGACACCACGCCTGGCCGCATGATCATCGGCGAGCTGCTGCCGAAGAACGTCAACGTGCCGTATGAGACCGCCAACCAGGAGATGACCAAGAAGAACATCTCCAAGATGATCGACACCGTCTACCGCCACTGCGGTCAGAAGGAGACGGTCATCTTCTGCGATCGAATCATGGCGCTCGGCTTCGCGCATGCCTGCCGCGCCGGCATTTCGTTCGGCAAGGACGACATGCTGATCCCGGATACGAAGGTGAAGCTGGTGTCCGAGACCGAGGCTTTGGCCAAGGAATACGAGCAACAGTACAATGACGGCCTGATCACCCAGGGCGAGAAGTACAACAAGGTCGTCGACGCCTGGGCCAAGTGCTCGGAAAAGGTCGCCGACGAGATGATGGCCCGCATCAAGGCCGTCGAGTTCGAGGACAACGGCCGTCAGAAGCCGATGAACTCGATCTACATGATGTCGCATTCGGGTGCGCGCGGTTCGCCCACCCAGATGCGCCAGCTCGCCGGCATGCGCGGCCTGATGGCCAAGCCTTCGGGCGAAATCATCGAGACGCCTATCATCTCGAACTTCAAGGAAGGCCTCACCGTGCTCGAGTACTTCAACTCGACCCACGGCGCCCGCAAGGGTCTGGCCGACACCGCGCTGAAGACGGCGAACTCGGGTTACCTGACCCGCCGTCTGGTCGACGTGGCGCAGGACTGCATCGTCAACTCGCTGGATTGCGGCACCGACAAGGGCCTCACCATGCAGCCGATCGTCGATGCTGGTCAGATCGTCGCCTCGGTCGGTCAGCGCGTGCTTGGCCGCACGGCGCTCGACGACATCAACCACCCGGTCACCGGCGAATTGCTGGTCAAGGCCGGCAAGCTGATGGACGAGCGCGACGTGGAGCAGATCGAGAAGGCCGGCGTGCAGTCGGTCCGCATCCGCTCGGCGCTGACCTGCGAAATCAGGACCGGCGTCTGCGCGGTCTGCTACGGTCGCGATCTTGCCCGCGGCACGCCCGTCAACCAGGGCGAGGCCGTCGGCGTCATCGCGGCGCAGTCGATCGGCGAGCCGGGCACCCAGCTCACCATGCGCACCTTCCACATGGGTGGCACCGCGCAGGTGGTGGATTCTTCGTTCCTCGAAGCCTCCTATGAGGGCAAGGTCGAGATCCGCAACCGCAACGTGGTGCGCAACTCCGAAGGCCAGCAGATGGTCATGGGCCGCAACATGGCGGTGCTGATCCTCGACGAGGCCGGCAAGGAGCGGGCCACGCACCGTGTCGCCTACGGTTCGCGCATCTTCGTGGACGACGGCGACAAGGTGAAGCGCGGCCAGCGCATCGCCGAGTGGGATCCTTATACCCGCCCGATCCTCACCGAAATCGAGGGCAAGGTGGCGTTCGAGGATCTCGTCGACGGCATCTCCGTTCAGGAGACCGCCGACGAGTCGACCGGCATCACCAAGCGCGAGGTCATCGACTGGCGTTCGACGCCGCGCGGCAGCGACCTGAAGCCGGCGATTGTCGTGCAGGACGCCAAGGGCAAGGTGGGCAAGCTGTCGAAGGGCGGCGATGCACGCTTCCTGCTCTCGGTCGAGGCCATCCTCTCGGTCGAGCCGGGCGCGCATGTCCGTCCGGGCGACGTGCTGGCGCGTATCCCGATGGAAAGCGCCAAGACCAAGGACATCACCGGTGGTCTGCCACGCGTTGCCGAACTGTTCGAGGCTCGCCGTCCGAAGGATCACGCCATCATCGCCGAGATCGACGGCACGGTCCGCTTCGGCCGCGACTACAAGAACAAGCGCCGCATCATCATCGAGCCGCATGACTCGACGCTGGAGCCGGTCGAGTACCTGATCCCGAAGGGCAAGCCGTTCCATCTGCAGGACGGCGACGTCATCGAGAAGGGCGACTACATCCTCGACGGCAACCCGGCGCCGCACGACATCCTGGCGATCAAGGGCGTGGAGGCGCTTGCGTCCTACCTCGTCAACGAGATCCAGGAGGTCTACCGCCTGCAGGGCGTGTCGATCAACGACAAGCACATCGAGGTGATCGTTCGCCAGATGCTGCAGAAGGTCGAGATCACCACGCAGGGCGACTCGACCTACATTCCGGGCGACCACGTCGACGTGATCGAGCTGGAAGAGGTCAACGAGCGGCTGATCGAGGATGGCAAGAAGCCGGCCGAAGGCCAGCCGGTGCTGCTCGGCATCACCAAGGCCTCGCTGCAGACGCCGTCCTTCATCTCCGCCGCCTCCTTCCAGGAGACGACCAGGGTGCTGACGGAAGCCGCGGTTGCCGGCAAGACCGACATGCTGCAGGGCCTGAAGGAGAACGTCATCGTCGGCCGTCTGATCCCGGCGGGCACCGGCGGCACGATGAGCCAGATCCGGCGCATCGCCACCTCGCGCGACGAGCTGATCATCGACGAGCGCCGCAAGGCCTCCGGTGTCGAGGTCGCCGAGCCGATGCTGACCAACATGGTCAACGCCGCGCAGTAAGCGCGGGACGAGAAGAAAAGAAGGAAAGGGGCCCGCGTGGCCCCTTTTCGCATTTTGGCTCAGCGAGGAAGAGAACCATGAGCGCCAGGACCTGGGCGGCCGTCGACGACTATATCGTTTCCTCTCTTTTCGATGCGGATCCTGCACTTGACGCCGTGCTTGCGGCCAACCGCGAGCAGGGCCTGCCGGCGATCGATGTCTCCGCGGCGCAGGGCAAATTGCTTTCGCTGCTGGTGCGGATTGGCAGTGCGAAAAAAGTGCTCGAGATCGGCACGCTCGGCGGCTACTCGACCATCTGGATGGCAAGGGGCCTGCCTGCCGACGGCAAGGTCGTGACCCTGGAGCTCGACCCGCACCACGCCAAGGTCGCGCGCTCGAACTTCGAGCGGGCAGGGGTTTCGGATAAGGTCGATTTGCGGGTCGGTCCGGCGCTTCATTCGCTGGCTGGGTTGGAGAGCGAAAATGCCGGTCCGTTCGACCTGATCTTCATCGACGCCGATAAGCCGAACAACCCGAATTATCTCACCTGGGCGATGCGGCTGTCGCGCTCGGGAACCGTGATCGTCTGCGACAACGTCATCCGCGATGGTGCCGTCGTGAAAAGGGACAGCGGCGATACCAATGTCGAAGGCGCACGCGCGGCGTTTTCCTTCATCGGCGCCGAGAAGCGGCTGGATGGCACCGCCATCCAGACCGTCGGCGCCAAGGGCTATGACGGCTTCGCGATTGCGGTTGTCGATTGACGCGAGCGCCGCGCCAGTCCCGCCATTCAGTCGAAGAACGCTTCGACCACGTTACGCTTGCCGAGCATAAAGGCGTCGGCGACGTGCTGGAGCGGCGCCAGGTCGACATCGGAGACGCCGGCGCGAACGATCTCGGCGAAGCGCTTGTAGAGCATCGGATATTCGGCTTCCGGCTCGTCATGGATGATCTTGCCGTCGACGGCGAGTTTTGCGCCGCCGCCTGAAAGCACCATCTTGCCCTTGTCGGTCTCGGCCAGGATGTCCCAGCTCTGCGGGCCGGTCTGCAGCCAGTCGAGTTCCATCGTCACCGGCAGCCCGTTCGAGGTGCGGAAGATGACATGAGCCGCGACCGGCGAAGCGCGGTTCTCGGGGAAGTCGAGCACGGCCGAGGTGATGAACATCGGCGGCAGGATGTGGGTGGCGATAGACAGCGCGTTGATCCCGGGGTCGAACACGCCGAAACCGCCCGGCGCCCAGATCCATTCCTGGTTCGGGTGCCAGCGGCGCACGTCCTCTTTCCAGTTGATGGCGGCCGAGCCGATTTTCGCCGACGCCAGGAAGGCCCGCGCGGCCTCGACCGCCGGCGCATAGCGCGAATGCCAGCTGGCGAAGAGCGAGACGCTGTTCTTCGCGGCAAGCGCCTTCAGGTTTTCGACCTCGCTGACGGTGGCGCCCGGCGGCTTCTCCAGGAAGACGTGCTTCCCGGCTTCGAGCGCCGTGCGCGCCGCGTCGTAGCGGAACTGCGGCGGCATGCAGAGCGAGACGGCTTCCAGGCCGGGCTCGGCGTCGAGCATCGCCTCGATCGTCGGATAGTTCGGGATGCCGTCCACCTTGCCGTGTCGGCTGGCCGCGGCCGCAAGTTGATAGTTGGCGTCCTTGGCGAGCGCCGGGAGGTGCTGATCGCGGACGATCTTACCCACGCCGACTATACCGAGTTTGATGGGGCCGAGCCTGGTGGGATTGCTGGTCATGGGAACTCCGGGGGATAGGAAGAGATAGGTGTTTCTAGGCAGGACAAAGCTGCCCGGCAAGCCGGGAGGACATCATGCCGCCGGGTCGGCGTCTTGAATCAGACCGGTTCGTCGAAGGTGACGATCGAGACCTCGCCTTCGAGCGCGCCCTGATAGGCCGACAGATGCGGCTCCTCGTCGGGTACGCCGTCCATGTCGCCGATCTGGTCGAGCTCCGCCTCGGCGTAGCCCTCGGCGGCGAGCGATTCGAGCGCGCGGCGCACGGCCGAATCGTCATCCGGCGCCACCAGCATCACATGGACGCCCTCCGGCTTGCCGCCTTTCTTCTTCCAGACCCGTCCGGTGATGATGGTGACCGGGCGTTCCTCATTGTCGTTCACGGGCTGATTCCTCCGCGCGTGGCCGTTTGCGCTATTCATGCCGCCTTTTGACATGAAGCCGGCGCATAGGACAGGCGAAAGCCGGTCACTTTCTTCCTCGCGCTTGAAAAAAGACGCAAGAAAATTACATGCGATTTCCGCATGGCTGCCAAGCCTCGGAATGGGCGCAATATTTGCCGCTTCGGGGTTGACGGACATCAGGCTTGCGAGTAGAAGCCGCCACGTCAGAACCGATGTGAGACTTGCCTGTCCGAAGCGACACGCTTTGGAGTTTGCCTCAAACAGGGTTCGTTTTACGAGCGAAAAGACATCTCCGGCGCGCATGAAGCGGCTTCCGCTTCCTCTGCAATTTGTTCGGGCAGGACCGCGAGGCGCGGTGTGTTGCCCGAATTTGCGTATGGAAATGACGCTTTGAGCGGCCCTGACAGGGCAAGACACGGAATTGAGAGACAAGAGGGTTTAATGCCTACCGTCAACCAGCTGATCCGCAAGCCGCGCCTGGCGCCGGTGAAGCGCAACAAGGTCCCGGCCATGCAGCAGAATCCGCAGAAGCGGGGCGTCTGCACGCGCGTCTATACCACGACGCCGAAGAAGCCGAACTCGGCGCTGCGCAAGGTGGCCAAGATCCGCCTGACCAATGGTTTCGAAGTGATCGGCTACATCCCGGGCGAAGGCCATAACCTTCAGGAGCACTCGGTGGTCATGATCCGCGGCGGCCGCGTCAAGGATCTGCCGGGCGTCCGCTATCACATCATCCGCGGCGTGCTCGACACGCAGGGTGTGAAGAACCGCAAGCAGCGCCGTTCGAAATACGGTGCCAAGCGTCCGAAGTAAGGGTTTCCGGCTTCGGCGCTTTTTTTGACTGCGCCGTGCCACGAGATTGAGAGACAAAAGCCATGTCCCGTCGTCACAGTGCAGAAAAGCGTGAGATCAATCCGGACCCCAAGTTCGGCGACCTGATCGTCACCAAGTTCATGAACGCCGTCATGTATGACGGCAAGAAGTCGGTAGCCGAGACGATCGTCTACGGCGCGCTGGACCAGGTCCAGGCCAAGACCAAGCAGGAGCCGGTCACCGTCTTCCATCAGGCGCTCGACAATGTCGCGCCGCATGTGGAAGTGCGTTCGCGTCGCGTTGGCGGCGCCACCTACCAGGTTCCGGTCGACGTGCGCCCCGAGCGCCGTCAGGCGTTGGCCATCCGCTGGCTGATCGCCGCCGCGCGCAACCGCAATGAGACCACTATGGTCGACCGCCTCTCGGGCGAACTGATGGACGCGGCCAACAACCGCGGTACGGCCGTCAAGAAGCGTGAAGACACCCACAAGATGGCAGAAGCCAACCGCGCCTTCGCGCACTACCGCTGGTAAAGCGCGAACGAGACTGAGAGGCACCTCCCATGGCCCGCGAATATAAAATCGAAGACTACCGCAATTTCGGTATCATGGCGCATATCGACGCCGGCAAGACGACGACGACCGAGCGCGTCCTGTACTACACGGGCAAGTCGCACAAGATCGGCGAAGTCCATGACGGTGCTGCCACCATGGACTGGATGGAGCAGGAGCAGGAGCGCGGCATCACCATCACGTCCGCTGCCACCACGACCTTCTGGAAGGGTCGTGACGGTAAGATGCGCCGCTTCAACATCATCGACACCCCCGGACACGTCGACTTCACCATCGAGGTCGAGCGTTCGCTGCGCGTGCTCGACGGCGCGATCGCGCTGCTCGATGCCAACGCCGGCGTCGAGCCGCAGACCGAGACCGTGTGGCGCCAGGCCGACAAGTACCACGTGCCGCGCATGATCTTCTGCAACAAGATGGACAAGATCGGCGCCGACTTCTACCGCTCGGTGGAGATGATTGGCTCGCGCCTCGGCGCGCAGGCCGTCGTCATGCAGCTTCCGATCGGCGCCGAGACCGAGTTCAAGGGCATCGTCGATCTCGTCGAGATGAACGCGCTTGTCTGGCGCGACGAGACGCTGGGCGCAGCCTGGGACGTCGTCGAAATTCCGGCCGACCTCAAGGACAAGGCCGTGCAGTATCGCGAGAAGATGATCGAAGCCGCCGTCGAAATGGACGAGACCGCGCTCGAAAACTACCTCGAAGGCAACATGCCCTCGAACGACGAGATCCGCGCGCTGATCCGCAAGGGCACCATCGCGGTCAAGTTCTTCCCGATGTTCTGCGGCTCGGCCTTCAAGAACAAGGGCGTGCAGCCGCTGCTCGACGCCGTCGTCGAATACCTGCCGTCGCCGATCGACGTGCCGGCCATCAAGGGCGTCGACGCCAAGACCGACGCCGAGATCGAGCGTCATGCCGATGACAATGAACCGTTGTCGATGCTGGCGTTCAAGATCATGAACGACCCGTTCGTCGGCTCGCTGACCTTCGCCCGCATCTATTCGGGCAAGCTCACCAAGGGCACCTCGCTCGACAACACCGTCAAGGGCAAGAAGGAGCGCATCGGCCGCATGCTGCAGATGCATGCGAACTCGCGCGCCGACATCGAGGAAGCTTATGCCGGCGACATCGTGGCGCTGGCCGGCCTCAAGGACACGACCACCGGCGACACGCTCTGTGATCCGCTGCACCCGGTCATCCTCGAGCGCATGGAATTCCCCGATCCGGTCATCCAGATCGCCATCGAGCCGAAGACCAAGAACGACCAGGAAAAGATGGGCCTCGCGTTGCATCGCCTGGCGGCCGAGGATCCGTCCTTCCGCGTCAAGACCGACGAGGAAAGCGGCCAGACCATCATCGCCGGCATGGGCGAACTGCATCTCGACATCATCGTCGACCGCATGCGCCGCGAGTTCAAGGTGGAGGCCAATGTCGGCGCTCCGCAGGTGGCCTATCGCGAGACGATCACCCGCACCCACGAGCAGGACTACACGCACAAGAAGCAGACCGGCGGTACCGGCCAGTTCGCCCGCGTCAAGATCCTGTTCGAGCCGAACACCGAGAGCGAAGAGTTCGTGTTCGAGTCCAAGATCGTCGGCGGCGCGGTGCCGAAGGAATACATCCCCGGCGTCGAGAAGGGCATTCAGAGCGTCATGGGCTCCGGCCCGTTCGCGGGGTTCCCGATGATCGGCGTCAAGGCCACCCTGATCGACGGTGCCTTCCACGACGTCGACTCCTCGGTCCTGGCGTTCGAAATCGCCTCCCGCGCCTGCTTCAAGGAAGCAGCGCCCCGGCTTGGCGTGCAACTCTTGGAGCCGATCATGAAGGTCGAGGTCGTTACGCCGGAAGACTATGTCGGCGGCGTCATCGGCGACCTCAACGGCCGCCGTGGCCAGATCCAGGGCCAGGAGGCGCGTGGCGTGGCGGTTGTCATCAACGCCATGGTGCCGCTCGCCAACATGTTCAAGTACGTCGACAATCTGCGTTCGATGTCGCAGGGCCGCGCCCAGTACACGATGCAGTTTGATCACTACGAACCGGTCCCTACGGCGGTGGCCCAGGAAGTCCAGAAGAAATACGCGTGAGAATGCCTGTGCCACCGGAACCGCGTTTCTTGCGCGCTTCCGGTTCGGCTGGAGCGAATATCAATTTCCCCGAGCGGGATGAGTAAAGACGGAGAAATACAGTGGCAAAAGGTAAATTCGAGCGCACCAAGCCGCATGTGAACATTGGCACGATCGGGCACGTCGATCATGGCAAGACGTCGCTGACGGCGGCGATCACGAAGTATTTTGGCGATTTGGCGAATACAAGCGCTATGACCAGATCGACGCGGCGCCTGAAGAGAAGGCGCGCGGCATCACGATCTCGACGGCGCATGTCGAGTATGAGACGGCCAACCGTCACTATGCCCACGTCGACTGCCCCGGCCACGCCGACTATGTGAAGAACATGATCACCGGCGCCGCGCAGATGGACGGCGCGATCCTGGTGGTTTC
>NZ_JHQR01000289.1 GCF_014843825.1 Mesorhizobium silamurunense | reverse complement strand
GCTGGTGCTCGACGGCGACGCGGAAGCCTTGGCCACGCACATCGCCGAGGGCATGGAACAGGCCGGTCTGTCGGCATCGACCGGCCGCGCGCCGGCCGACATCGCGCGGCGGCTGATCGAGAAGGCGCAGCTTCGCAGCGTGCGGCTTTCCGACGAGGCCTTCTCGGCGCTGAAGGGCTTTCTCGAGATCGACGTCGCGCTGGATGGCGCGACCGATGCGCTGGAAAAATTCGCCGGCGACGCCGGCCTCTCGCTCGGCGCCGCGCTCGAGAATTTCGCAGCCCGCGCCAGGGCGATCGAAGCGCACGGCCTGCCGATGGCGGCAATCCGCTATGACGCCGCCTTCGGCCGTCCGCTCGATTACTACACCGGCCTGGTTTTCGAAATAGCCGCCGCAGATGGTGATCGCCCGCTGGTCGGCGGCGGCCGTTACGACCGGCTGCTGACGCTGCTGGGCGCCAAGAAGTCGATCCCCGGCGTGGGCTTCTCGGTCTGGCTCGACCGCATCGAGGCGTTGCGGGAGGGCGCGAAATGATCACGCTGGCGATCCCGTCCAAGGGCCGTTTGAAAGAGCAGTCGCTGGGAGTCCTGGCCAAGGTCGGGCTGGCGGTCACCCTGCCGCAGGACGACCGCAAATACCGCGCCCGCATCGACGGCCTCGACAATGTCGAGGTGGCCTTCCTGTCGGCATCCGAAATCGCCGGCGAGATCGGCCAGGGCGCGGTCGATCTCGGCATCACCGGCGAGGACCTGCTGCGCGAGAACCTCGCCGACTGGGAAGCGCGCGCCGAGATCGTCGCCCGCCTTGGCTTTGGCCATGCCGATGTCGTGGTCGCGGTGCCGGATATCTGGCTCGACGTCGACACCATGGCCGATCTCGACGACGTCGCCGCCGATTTCCGCCAGCGCCACGGCCGGCGGCTACGGATCGCCACCAAATACTGGCGCCTGACGCAGCAGTTCTTCTCGCTGAAGCACGGCATTCAGGTCTACCGCATCGTCGAAAGCCTCGGCGCCACCGAAGGCGCGCCGGCGGCTGGGCTGGCGGACGTCATCGTCGACATCACCACCACCGGCTCGACGCTGCGCGCCAATCACCTCAAGGTGCTGGGCGACGGCACGATCCTGAACTCGCAGGCCTGCCTCGTCGCTTCGAAGAAAGTCCGAGATGCGGCTGATGAGGCGCGGTTGCGCGATATCGCCGCCAAGATGAGCGCCCTCCTTCCCCGTTGAGGGAGGAGGACCTTTGGCGGATTTTCACCGCCGTCACCGGCTGATAGGCTGACGCATCCCGGGAGGAGACGGCGATGGCGATCAAACTCGACGAGCTCAAGAACGCCACCAATCTGCGCAAAGCGCGCAACAGCTTCATTGCTCCGGTGGAGGGCAGGGCGCATGTCTCGGGCGACCGCTCGGTGCCCTTGCTCGACAAGACCATTCCGGAGCTGTTTTCCGACACGGTGAGCAAATACGCCACGCTCGACGCCGCCGTCTTCGTCGGCCAGGACAAGCGCTTCACCTGGAGCGAGCTATCGGATGCGGTCGATGCTTTAGCCGCCGGCTTCCTGGCGCTCGGATTGGAGAAGGGCGATCGCGTCGGCATCTGGTCGCCGAACCGCTGGGAATGGCTGGTGACGCAGTTCGCCACCGCCCGCATCGGCCTCATCCTGGTCAACATCAACCCGGCCTACCGGCTGACCGAGCTGGAATATGCGCTGAACAAAGTCGGCTGCAAGGCGCTGGTCACTGCCGCGCAGTTCAAGACCTCCGACTATCTCGGCATGATCGAGACGCTGGCGCCGGAAATCGCCATGGCGGAGCCCGGCAAGCTCAAGGCAAAGAAGCTGCCGGCGTTGAAGATCGTCATCCGCATGGGCGACGACAATTCGCCCGGCATGTTCAACTTCGGCGACGTGCTCGCCATGGCCGGACGCGACGAGCATGACAGCCTCGACCGCATCTCCGAAAGCCTGAAGCCGAATGAGGCCATCAACATCCAGTTCACAAGCGGCACGACCGGCGCGCCGAAGGGCGCGACGCTGACCCATTTGAACATCGTCAACAACGGCAATTTCGTCACCTCGGCAATAAAACTCACCGTCGATGACCGGCTCTGCATTCCGGTGCCGCTCTATCACTGTTTCGGCATGTCGATGGGCACGATGGGCTGCGTTACCAAGGGCGCGACGATGGTCTTCCCGGGCGAAGGTTTCGATGCCGGCGCGACGCTCAAGGCCGTCGCGCAGGAACGCTGCACCGGTCTCTACGGCGTGCCGACCATGTTCGTCGCCATGCTCGACCATGCGGATTTTCCGACCTTCGACCTCTCCAGCCTGCGCACCGGCATCATGGCCGGCTCGCCATGCCCGATCGAGGTGATGAAGAAGGTGGTGTCGTTGATGCACATGTCTGAGGTGACCATCGCCTACGGCATGACCGAGACCAGCCCGGTCTCGTTCCAGAGCAGCGTCGACGATCCGCTGGAAAAGCGCGTCTCGACTGTCGGCCGCGTCCATCCGCATGTCGAGGTCAAGGCGATCGGAGCCGACGGCGCCACCGTCGCGGCCGGCGCGCCGGGCGAGCTCTGCACGCGCGGCTATTCGGTGATGAAGGGCTATTGGGACGACGCCGACAAGACCCGCGAGGCGATCGACACGGACGGCTGGATGCATACCGGCGACCTCGCGACAATAGACGCCGAGGGCTATTGCAACATTGTCGGCCGGGTGAAGGACATGGTCATCCGCGGCGGCGAGAACATCTATCCGCGCGAGGTGGAAGAGTTCCTCTACCGCCATCCGAAGATCAAGGAAGTTCAGGTCTTCGGCATTCCCGACGACAAATATGGCGAGGAACTCTGCGCCTGGATCGTGCTGAAGCCTGACCAGATCGCTACGGAGCAGGAAATCAAGGCCTTCTGCGCCGGCCAGATCGCGCATTACAAGGTGCCGCGCTACATCCGCTTTCGCACCGAGCTGCCGATGACGGTCACCGGTAAGCCGCAAAAGTTTTTAATGCGCGAAAAGATGGTCGAGGAACTGGGGTTGGTGGCGCAGAAGACGGCGTGAGAGGTGCTCCCCACACGCTTTTCCGCTAAGTTCGCAGAAACGCGCGGCGTTTGGGGGGCTTCAATGACTGGTTCCACACGGTCGGTGACTTCCTACACGATGCCATTGGCCGCTCTGGCGATGGCTGTCGCGGTCAGAGCCAGCGGTCTTTCGGTGGACGAAGGCTCGCTGAACGTCAGGATTCTTGTTGGAGCGCTTTCGAGTGCGATCATGTTCACCACCATTTTCGTGGTGCTCGACCACGCCGAGGCAGTGGCCCGGCGCGTAGGGGAGCCGTACGGAACGTTGGTGCTGACCTTTGCCGTGACGGCAATCGAAGTGTCGATCATCGTTTCCATGATGCTGCATGGAGAGAACAACCCGACATTGGCGCGCGAGTCCGTTTTCTCGACGGTAATGATTACCTCTACCGGCGTTGTCGGCACGTGTCTCGCGCTTGGCGGCTGGCGTCATCGCAAGCAGGCAATCGTTCGGCAGGGAACCAGTGCGTATTTGGCGGTTCTGATCGCGCTGACGGTCATGACGCTCATTCTCCCGACCTACACTCGAACCACGGATCCCGGTACGTTTTCGGCAGCTCAGCTTGGTTTCGTAAGCGTGCTTTCAGTGCTGCTCTATGCAAGTTTCGTATTCGCCCAGACCGTCCGGCACCGGGACGACTTCATCGAAGGACAAGCGCACGACATCTCGATGCGAACCGCTCCGCAAGAAAGCATCTCTGCCAGCGCTCTGCTCCTGCTGATCGGGCTGATCGGAATTGTCATGCTCGCCGAGCAGGTCGCCGCAAGTGTCGAGAATACGCTCGTCGCCTACCAGGTGACACAGGCTGACAGTATTGTGGGCGCGTTGATCGCGGGGCTGGTTTTGATGCCGGAGGCCATTTCGGCGATTCGCGCCTCACTCAACAATGAGCTGCAGCGCGGCTTGAACGTTGCGATGGGTTCGGCTTGCGCCACGATTGGTCTGACAATACCGGCTGTCGCGGCCGCCAGCCTGCTGACGGGCAGAGGATTGACCTTGGGGCTTCCGGCGGCGGATGCAGTGCTTTTGGCCTTGGCGCTTTTCATATGCAGCGTAAGCTTTAGTACCGAAAGAACGACATTCTTGACCGGAATGGTTCATATTGTGGTGTTTTTTACATACGTATTTTTGATTTTTGTACCATGAAAGCTTGGTGAAAGCTGGCGATCGGATGCATGGATGGAAACGGTCGCGAGGACAGGAACCGCCATTTATCGGGCGCGCAGCGACTACTCAGATACTCAAGCCGCAGAAGCCTCTGAACGACGCGTTAGCGGAGAACTGGCATGGTAAGCGTAGAAGCCGGCGTCAACTCGCCAGCACGGCCTGATCCAGGCCGCGTATGATCTTTGCCAGTTCCACGCATTCGTCCTGACGCACCTTGTTCTTCCGCCAGGCGAGGCAGATCATGCGCTGCGGCATCGGCTCCTGGAACGGCACGATCTTTAAGTCAGGCATGACGCCGGCAGCGCTTGCCGCCATTTCCGGAACCAGCGTCACGCCGAGCCCATGCGCCACCATCTGCAGGAGCGTCGTAAGACTCGTGGCGCCGTAGCTTGCCATCGCCACCGGCCGCACATTGCCGCAGACGGCCAAAGCCTGTTCGCGCAGGCAGTGGCCTTCCTCGAGCAGCATCAGCCGCTCCAGCGCCGGGCTTTCCGGCGGCACCGGCGGCGAGGCGAAGGCCGGATCGCCGGCGGGGACCGCAAGGAAGAAGCGGTCCGGGAAAAGCTCTTCGGTGGCGAGCCCAGGATAGTCGAGCGGCAGCGCGGCGATGAAAGCGTCGAGCTTGCCCGAGACATTGTCCTCGACCAGCGATGCGGTCACCGCCTCGCGCAGCTCGAGCTGCAGGGCAGGGAAATGCCTCTTCAATTCCGGCAGAACCCGCGGCAGCAGATAGGGTGCAACCGTTGGGATGATGCCCAGCCGGAAGCGGCCTTCCATCGCGGGACGGCCGCGACGGGCAGTCGTCTCGACGTCACGTATGTCGGCAAGAATGCGCTCGATGCGCGGCTGGAGCGCCAGCGCCTCGTCGGTCATCCGCACGATCTTGCCGCCGCGCTCGAACAGACGGCAAGTCAGCCGCTCTTCCATTTCCGCGATCTGGGCGGAGAGCGCCGGCTGGCTGACGCCGGCAAGCTTCGCAGCGCGGCCGAAATGCAGCGTCTGCGCCAGCGCGTCGAAATAAAGCATCTGCCTGACGGTGAGACCGATCATAAGGAAATCCTATCGGAAAAAACAGGAAAGGCAATTTGTCTTTATCGGCAAGCCGCCCTAGTCTGGAATCATTCCAGATTGGCGCGGCCGCCGGCCGCCCCGGAAACCCATTTCAAAACTCGGCAAAATCGGAGAGTAAGATGGACGCAAAAACCGACGACAACAGCGCTGGCAAATGCCCCGTGGCGCATGGATCCGCCGGCCGGACCAACCGTGACTGGTGGCCGAACCTGCTCGATCTCGGCGTTCTTCACCAGCAGTCGAACCTCTCTGACCCGATGGGCGAGGATTTCGACTACACCAAGGAATTCCAGAGCCTCGATCTCGACGCGGTGATCAAGGATTTGCATCATGTGATGACGGATTCGCACGACTGGTGGCCGGCGGACTTCGGCCATTACGGACCGCTCTTCATCCGCATGGCCTGGCACAGCGCCGGCACCTACCGCATCGGCGACGGCCGCGGCGGCGCTGGCGCCGGTCAGCAGCGGTTCGCGCCGCTCAACAGCTGGCCGGACAACGCCAATCTCGACAAGGCCCGCCGGCTGCTCTGGCCCGTCAAGCAGAAATACGGCCGCAAGATCTCCTGGGCCGACCTGATGATCCTGGCCGGCAACGTCGCGCTGGAATCGATGGGCTTCAAGACCTTCGGCTTCGCCGGCGGCCGCGCCGACGTGTGGGAGCCGGAGCAGGACGTCGACTGGGGTTCCGAAACCAAGTGGCTGGATGACCAGCGCTATTCGGGCGATCGCGAACTGCAGGGCCATCTCGGCGCCGTGCAGATGGGCCTGATCTACGTCAATCCGGAAGGGCCGAACGGCAAGCCGGATCCGATTGCCGCCGCGCGCGACATCCGCGAGACCTTCCGCCGCATGGCCATGAACGACGAGGAGACCGTGGCGCTGATCGCCGGCGGCCACACCTTCGGCAAGACGCACGGCGCCGGCGATGCAGCACTTGTGGGCGCAGAGCCGGAAGGCGCCGGCATCGAGGCGCAGGGCCTCGGCTGGTCGAGCAAACATGCGACCGGCATTGCCGGCGACGCCATCACCTCGGGCCTCGAAGTCACCTGGACCACGACCCCGACCAAATGGAGCAACAATTTCTTCGACAACCTGTTCAATTACGAATGGGAGCTGACGAAGAGCCCGGCCGGCGCCAATCAGTGGACGCCGAAGGGCGGCGCCGGCGCTGGTACCGTGCCGGACGCGCACAATGCTTCGAAGCGCCATGCGCCGGCCATGCTCACCACCGACCTCTCGCTGCGCTTCGACCCGGCCTATGAGAAGATTGCGCGCCGCTTCCACCAGCATCCCGATCAGTTCGCCGATGCCTTCGCCCGCGCTTGGTTCAAGCTCACCCATCGCGACATGGGCCCGATGGTACGCTACCTCGGCCCGCTCGTGCCGAAGGAAGAGCTGATCTGGCAGGATCCGATCCCGACGATCGACCATGAGCTGGTGAGCGAAGAGGACATCGCCGCGCTGAAGGCGAAGATCCTGGCCACCGGCCTTTCGGTCTCCGAGCTGGTCTCGACCGCCTGGGCCTCGGCCTCGACCTTCCGCGGTTCGGACAAGCGCGGCGGCGCCAATGGCGGCCGCATCCGCCTTGAGCCGCAGAAGGACTGGGACGTCAACCAGCCGGCTCAACTGTCGAAGGTGCTGGCGAAGCTCGAGGCTGTCCAGAAGGAGTTCAACGCCGCGCAGGCTGCCGGCAAGAAGGTCTCGCTGGCCGACCTCATCGTGCTCGGCGGCGTCGCCGCGGTCGAGAAGGCCGCGAAAGACGGTGGCCACGAGGTGAAGGTGCCGTTCACGCCCGGCCGCATGGACGCTTCGCAGGAGCAGACGGATGTCGAATCTTTCGCGGCGCTCGAGCCGAGGGCCGACGGCTTCCGCAACTATGTCGGCGGCAAGCTGCCGATGTCCGTCGAAGCGATGCTGGTCGACCGGGCGCAGCTGCTGACGCTGACGGCGCCGGAAATGACGGTGCTGGTCGGCGGCCTGCGCGTCCTCGGCGCCAACCACAACGGCTCGAAGCATGGCGTGTTCACCGACAAGCCTGGGACGCTGACCAACGACTTCTTCGTCAACCTGCTCAGCATGGCGACGGTCTGGGATCCGGCTGCTGGCACAGAGCCGGGCTCGGAAGAGGTCTACGAGGCGCGCGATCGGAAAACCAAACAGGTCAAGTGGACCGGCACGCGCGCCGACCTGATCTTCGGCTCGCATTCGCAATTGCGTGCGCTGGCCGAGGTTTACGGCTCGGCCGATGCCAAGACGAAGTTCGTCAAGGACTTCGTCAAGGCCTGGACCAAAGTGATGAACCTCGATCGCTTCGAGCTGGCCGCGAAATAAGGTCACATCCTCCCAAAGAAAAGGCGCGGGTTCATGCCCGCGCCTTTTGCATCGGCCAAACTAACGATCAGTCTTTTTCGAAGATGCCGGCCTTGGCGACGACGCCGGCGATCGCCCCGCCGATCAGCGGCGCGACGATAAACAGCCAGAGCTGGCTGAGCGCTGCGCCGCCCGAAAACAGCGCCGGGCCGATCGAACGCGCCGGATTGACCGAGGTGCCGGTGACCGGGATCATGGCGAAGTGAATCCCTGCCAGCGTCAGGCCGATGACCAGGCCGGCAAAGGCCGTCGTATGCTTGGCGTTGGTGACGCCGAGGATGACGGTGACGAAAGAGAAGGTACCGATCAGCTCCCACAGGAAGGCCGAGCTCACGCCCCATTTCGCCTCGTCCCAGCCGTTGGCGCCGAAGCCGCCGGTGTGGCCGCCGGCCTGGCCGGTGACGATGATCCACAGCGCCAGCGAAGCGATGATGGCGCCGATGATCTGCGCGATCCAGCAAGGGACGACATCCTTGGCCGGCATCCGTCCCGCAAGGAACACGCCGAGCGTCACCGCCGGATTGAGATGCGCGCCCGAGATCGGGCCGATCGCATAAGCCGCCGCGATCAGGCCGATGCCGAACGCCAGGCCGATGCCTTCCTGCCCGAGCGGCAGCGCGCCGCCGAAGCCGCCCGTGACCACGTAGGCCGTGCCGATGAACGCCAACAAAAACGTGCCTAGAACTTCTGCCAGATAAGTCTTCATTGCCCTCTCCTCATAGGGATCCGTCAAACCGCGTTTCCCGCGCCGCGAATCACAGACGAAAGAGTATTCTCTTGGAAAACTTGGAAAGCTAAGTGGTTAAGCCAGGCCGGTTGCTTGTGCGCCAGTCAAAACATTAGAGAATTTTCATGTTTCGATCGATTTGTTCTTGGTTCCGCTGACGGTCGACTGTCTCGAAAAAGCGTTCCGTTTGTCGTATAGAGGATGGCAATGGACAGGTCGTTTTTGGCCTCACCGCAACAGAAATGTTTCAATCGGAGCAGGAAAGGCTCTAAGAGCAGGGCTCAAAGCAACGGGTTGACGGAAGCAAGAATGCGACTGGGCGGAAGGCTGGCGGCGGCTATCGAAGTTCTGGAAGACATCGGCAGGCGCCACCGGCCGGTGGCCGACGCCTTGCGCGACTGGGGCCTGTCGCACCGCTTTGCCGGCGGCGGCGACCGCGCGGCGAT
>NZ_JHQR01000283.1 GCF_014843825.1 Mesorhizobium silamurunense | reverse complement strand
TCTTCTGGATCAATGAGTCCTGACCCTAGGGCGAAGCAAGGAGCGGAGCGACGCACGCAGACCCGAGGATGACGAAGGGATTGGCCTTTTCCGCCATCTCAAACGTTGGCGACCGCCAGTAACGACGGCCAAAAACCGTCAGGACATCGCGTCCAGCTTGCGCTGCATCGCAGCGATCTGCGCCTTAAGCTCCTGCAGGTCGTCGGATTTCTCGTCCTTCTTCGGCGGCTCGGTGGGCGCCGCGGAATTGGACCCGGCCGATGGGAACGGCGTGAACATGCGCATGGCGTTCTGGAACATCTCGACGTTGCGGCGCGTCTGCTCTTCCAGCGCCTTCATCGGCGTCTTCATCATGTCGATCGGCGTCTTGCCGAACGCGCCCTTCAGCTGCTCGCGGAATCGCTCCTGCTCCTTGGAGAAGGCGATCATCGACTGTTCGAGGAAGCTCGGCACGATCATCTGCATCTGGTCGCCGTAGAAGGAGATCAGCTGGCGCAGGAACGGGATCGGCAGCATGTTCTGCCCGTCCTTGTTCTCCAGCTCGAAGATGATCTGGGTCAGCACCGGATGCGTGATGTCGTCGCCGGTCTTGGCGTCCTGCACCGTGAACTCCTCGCCCTTCTTGACCATGTCGGCGAGGTCCTCGAGCGTCACATAGGTGCTGGTGCCGGTGTTGTAGAGCCGGCGGTTGGCATATTTCTTGATGACGATCGGGTCGTCTTTTGCGGCCATCCGTATCCTCCCCAGGATACCGGCGCGTTCAGAGTAAGCGGCCGGTAACGATTGCGCCATTTGTCGAGGATATGCGCAAAAGCCCCACAATTCCAAGTGGTTTGTGCAGTGCGGCATCATTTAATGCGGAATGGGCCGAGCAAATTGTGCTGCGCAGCGACGGCTGCGCTGTCACGATAAGCGCTCGACCTGCTTGCCGCGCATGGCGGCCATGCCCATTTCCGGTTTGACTCAGGCACTTGAACGGGCAAGAAAAGTCTTCAACGATAGCCTAAAACACGACACCTCGAAGTCTGGAGAAGAAAATGTCCGCTTCCAATTCAATCGTCGTCGCCAGCGCCGCCCGCACAGCGGTCGGGTCTTTCAATGGCAGTTTCGCCGCAACGCCGGCGCACGAGCTCGGCGCCGTGGTCATCAGGGAATTGCTGTCGCGGGCCGGCGTCGAGGCAGCGGACGTCGACGAAGTCATCCTCGGCCAGGTGCTGACAGCCGCTCAGGGCCAGAACCCGGCCCGTCAGGCCTCGATCAATGCCGGCCTGCCCAAGGAGACGACGGCCTGGGGCCTCAACCAGGTTTGCGGCTCGGGTCTCAGGGCCATCGCGCTCGGCATGCAGCAGATCGCCACCGGCGACGCCAGGGTGATCGTCGCGGGCGGCCAGGAATCGATGTCGCTGTCGCCGCACGCCCAGCACCTGCGCGCCGGCGTCAAGATGGGCGACTACAAGATGATCGACACCATGATCAAGGACGGCCTGTGGGATGCCTTCAACGGCTACCACATGGGCAACACCGCCGAGAACGTCGCCCGCCAGTTCCAGATCACCCGCGACGACCAGGACGAGTTCGCGCTCGCCTCGCAGAACAAGGCCGAAGCCGCGCAGAAGGCCGGCAGGTTCAAGGACGAGATCGTCGCCGTCACCATCAAGGGCAGGAAGGGCGATACCATCGTCGACCAGGACGAATATATCCGTCACGGCGCGACGCTGGATGCCATGACCAAGCTGAAACCGGCTTTCGACAAGGACGGCACGGTCACCGCAGCCAACGCTTCCGGCATCAATGACGGCGCCGCCGGCGCGCTACTGATGACCGAGGCCGAGGCTGCCCGGCGCGGCATCACCCCGTTGGTCCGCATCGCCTCCTGGGCGACCGCCGGTGTCGATCCGGCGATCATGGGCACCGGCCCGATCCCGGCTTCGAAAAGGGCGCTGGAGAAAGCCGGCTGGTCGGTCAAGGATCTCGATCTCGTCGAGGCCAACGAGGCCTTCGCCGCGCAGGCCTGCGCCGTCAACAAGGGCATGGGCTGGGATCCCTCGATCGTCAACGTCAATGGCGGCGCCATCGCCATCGGCCATCCGATCGGCGCCTCCGGCGCCCGCGTCTTCAACACGCTGGTCTACGAGATGCGCCGCAGAAATGCCAAGAAGGGCCTCGCCACGCTCTGCATCGGCGGCGGCATGGGCGTCGCCATGTGCGTCGAAGCGCTCTGACAAAAAGTGAATGGTGAATGGCAAATGGTGAATGGCGGGTAGCCGACCGTCTTCGACCATTCACCATTCACTATTTGACAATTCACCAAGAACAAGGAGGAGGAACAAAATGACCAAAGTAGCAATCGTCACGGGCGGATCGCGCGGCATCGGCGCGGCCATATCGGTGGCCCTGAAGAATGCCGGTTATTCGGTCGCCGCGAACTATGCCGGCAATGACGAGGCGGCTCAGAAATTCAAGGCCGAGACCGGCATTCCCGTGTACAAATGGTCGGTCGCCGACTACGACGCCTGCGCCGCCGGCATCGCCCAAGTCGAGGCCGATCTCGGCCCGGTCTCGGTGCTGGTCAACAATGCCGGCATCACCCGCGACACCATGTTCCACAAGATGACGCGCGAACAGTGGAAGGAGGTCATCGACACCAACCTTTCAGGCGTCTTCAACATGACGCATCCGCTGTGGAACGGCATGCGCGACCGCAAGTTCGGCCGCGTCATCACCATTTCTTCGATCAATGGCCAGAAAGGCCAGATGGGCCAGGTCAACTATTCAGCCTCGAAAGCCGGCGACATCGGGTTCACCAAGGCGCTTGCCCAGGAAGGGGCCCGCGCCGGCATCACCGTCAACGTCGTCTGCCCGGGCTACATCGCCACCGACATGGTTATGGCCGTGCCGGAAAAAGTGCGGGAATCGATCATCGCTCAGATCCCGGTCGGCCGTCTCGGCGAGCCGGAAGAGATCGCGCGCTGCGTCGTCTTCCTCGCCTCGGACGAGGCCGGCTTCATCACCGGCTCGACGATCACCGCCAATGGCGGCCAATATTTCGCCTGACGCTTTTTCGGCATCGATAAGCAGGCGGCCCGGATATCTGGCCGCCTGTTTTCTTTGGCCCCGGTGAGACGCATGCCTCAATACGGCACGCAAAAGTTAACGGCCTCCACTCGCCCTATGCGAAACCTTGTTCACGAGCTGTGGATTTTCGGTGCACAAGCTGTGGACAACACCATATCTAGGGGTGAACAAACCGGGAAAATGCATGGATCGCTGATTCGTCGCCGATTCGTTCCGGCTTTGGCCGAAAAGTTAACGCTGAGAGCCGGAAACGGCGCTGAAAAGATTAACGGCGGTTAGGAAAGGTCAACCATTTCATAATTTTGGCGCTACGCCCAAGCCGGCGACGATCGTTCACCGGCAAAAGTTAACAGCCCTTCGCAGCTCGTCTGAGCCAAGCATGAAACGGGCCAGTTCCCGGATTCAGCATGTGGTGAGACTCATCGTTAAAAAATCCAAATATAGCCGTGAACAAAACCTGAATCAGACCGAGTCAGTGATTCGTAGCCGATTCGTTCCAGACTCGTTCCAACGGTTAATCGGCAGCGGATTCTGACCTTGCCTGTCTTTGCTCCTGATGGGAACATTCCGCTTTCGCTTCGCGTCTGAAATCCCTATGTGTCGGCTGTCACACGCGACGGCACCGCCGCGTCCCCGACAACAAGCGGCAGAAACCCCTATTTCCGAGCCGATGAATATCCAGCCGAAACACACCCAGCCGCTGATTCTTTCGGGCCGTGACGTGACGGCCGTGCTCGGCCCCACCAACACCGGCAAGACCCATCTCGCCATCGAGCGCATGGTGGCGCATGAGACCGGCGTCATCGGCCTGCCGCTGAGACTTCTTGCCCGCGAGGTCTATGCCCGCGTCTGCGAGAAGGTCGGCGCACACAAGGTGGCGCTCATCACCGGCGAAGAGAAGATCGTTCCGGCGAGCGCGAAATATTCCGTCTGCACCGTGGAGGCGATGCCGCGCGAGACCGATGCCGCCTTCGTCGCCATCGACGAGGTGCAGCTCGCGGGCGATCTCGAGCGCGGCCACATTTTCACCGACCGCATCCTGCATCTGCGCGGCCGCCAGGAGACGCTGCTTCTGGGCGCCGCCACCATGCACGGCATCCTGCAGCGCCTGCTGAAGGGCGTCTCGGTGGTGACGCGGCCGCGGCTGTCGCACCTTGCCTATGCTGGCTCGAAGAAGCTCACCCGCCTGCCGCGGCGCACCGCGATCGTCGCCTTCTCGGCAGACGAGGTGTACGCCATCGCCGAGCTGATCCGTCGCCAGCAGGGGGGTGCAGCCGTCGTGCTCGGCGCGCTCAGCCCGCGCACCCGCAACGCCCAGGTGGAGATCTTCCAGTCCGGCGATGTCGACTATCTCGTCGCCACCGACGCCATCGGCATGGGACTGAACCTCGACCTCGAGCACGTCGCCTTCGCCCAGAACCGCAAGTTCGACGGCTACCAGTACCGCAACCTGACCGCGGCCGAGCTCGGCCAGATCGCGGGCCGCGCCGGCCGCCATCTGCGCGACGGCACCTTCGGCGTCACCGGCCAGGTCGATCCGTTCGACGAGGATCTGGTCAAGAAGATCGAGGGGCACGACTTCGACCCGGTGAAGGTGCTGCAGTGGCGCACCGCCGATTTCGATTTCACCAGCCTCGACGCTTTGAAGCGCTCGATCGAGACCAATGCTCCGGTCGAAGGGCTGACCCGAGCGTTGCCGGCGGTCGACGCCCAGGCGCTGGAGCACCTGTCGCGCGACGAGGACATCAGGGCGCTCGCCACCGGCAGGGAGCGCGTGGCGCTGCTTTGGGAAGCCTGCGCGCTGCCCGACTACCGCAAGATCGCGCCCGCCCAGCATGCTGACCTCATCGCCTCGATCTACATGGACCTTGCACGCCGCGGTCATGTCGATGAGAATTACATGGCCGAGCAGGTGCGGCGAGCCGACACGACGGATGGCGATATCGACACGCTGTCGCACCGGATCGCCCAGATCCGCACCTGGACCTTCGTTTCCAACCGACCGGGCTGGCTGGCCGATCAGCTACACTGGCAGGAAAAGACGCGCGAAATCGAAGACAGATTGTCGGATGCGCTGCATGAGCGGTTGACGAAACGCTTCGTAGACCGCAGGACTTCCGTCCTCATGCGGCGCCTTAGAGAAAATACCATGCCTGAAGCTGAAATCAGCCCAACCGGAACCGTCCTCGTCGAAGGCCACCACGTCGGCGAGCTGCAAGGATTTCGCTTCACCGCCGACCAGAGCGCCGGCGGCGAGGACGCCAAGGCGGTGCGCACCGCTGCCCAGAAGGCGCTCAGCGCGGAGTTCGAGGCGCGCGCCGAGCGCTTCGCCGC
>NZ_JHQR01000284.1 GCF_014843825.1 Mesorhizobium silamurunense | reverse complement strand
GGCGGCGATGGCGACGACACCCAGCGCGCACATCACCCAGAAGGTCGCCCGCCAGCCCCAGAGGCCGCCGATCGCGGTGCCGGCCGGCACGCCGATAACGTTGGAGACGGTCAGCCCCGAGAGGATGACCGCCACAGCCCGACCGCGCTGGTCCTCGCGCACCAGGCCGACCGCGACCACCATGGCGACGCCGAAATAGCAGCCATGCGCCACGGCAGTCGCGACGCGCAGCAGAAGCATCGAGGTGAAATCGGGCGCCAGCGCGCAAGCCGCCTGGCCAAGGGTGAAGGCAATCGTCAGTCCTATGAGCAGCGCCTTTCGCGAGACCTTGGCTGTCGCAAGCGCCAGAAGAGGACCACCGATGGCGATGCCGCAGGCATAGCCGGAAACAAGATAGCCGGCAGTGGGCACGGACACACCCAGGCCTTCCGCCACCTCCGGCAACACGCCGGCGATGACGAATTCAGTCGTGCCGAAAGCGAAGGCGGCAATGAACAAGGCGATAAGGGGCAGCATGGCTCAAATGGGAATGAATGCGGGGCGTCAAACCACGGATGGCCGTTGCCGGCAATGCAGAAATTGTCGATGCCGCTTTAGCTTTTCTTGACGGACCGTACCCGGGTCGTCCGCACCGCTATCTGCCGTTTCTCCCGTATGGGATTTTCAGCCACGCCCGCTCATGCAGATAATAGAGCAGCGATTTGGTGAGGACTTCGGTCAAGCCGATGGTTGCCGCGAGCTTGACGCTTCCGGTCACCACGAGCGAGATGATCATGGTATCGATCGTGCCGGTGGCGCGCCAGGAAAGCGCCTTGGCGAAGCTGCGCGAATGGGTGTCAATCACCTAAATCATCCTCCCGTTGGGCCTCAGATATTCCTTAGCCGACGGATGCGAGGATGAGCAAAGACTAAATTTTGTCCGGGCCGACGCGCCGTGTCGATCGATGCCTAGCTCGCCTTCAGCCGCGAGCCGCCAAGCAGGCCGCGCTCCTCCAGCACCGGGTAGGCCATGGAAGCCAGCAGTGAATTGATCTGCTTCAGGTCGCGGATGGTATCGAGGTGGATCGAACTGGTCTCGACGCTCTTGGCGGTGCCATCGCGCAACCGGACAAAGTGGCTCGCGCTGGTCTCTTTCTCGCGCTCGCGCAACAGGTCCTTTTCCAGCACCAGTTGCCGCGCGGTCTCGGGATCGCGCGAGACCAGCACGTTGAAGGCAAGCCGCGCGTTGGCGAGCACCGAGGCATGGAAGGCGCAAAGCTCGCGCCAGCCCTCGGGCGTGAATTCCAGCCCGCGCTCCAGCTTCTTCCTGACATGCACCAGCATGTTGCGCACGATGATGTCGCCGACCTGCTCCAGCTTGACGCAGGCGCCGATCAGTTCCTGGCAGCGCAGCGCCTCGTCCTCGCTCAAGGGGTTCTTGGTGACCTTGGCCAGATAGAGCTTGATCGCCGCGTGCTTCTGGTCGACCCGGTCGTCGAGCGCGGCCAGCGCCTTGATCTTGCCGGCGTCGGCGCTCTCGTAGAGCTCGATGATGCGCTTCAGCATGATCTCGACCGTCTCGCAGACCCGCACCACCTCGCGCGTGGCATTGGCCAGCGCCTGGCTCGGCGTGTCGAGCGCGCTCTCGTTTAGCGCCGACAATTCGACGACGTCGAGCGCTGCCGCCGGCGCCGGCGCGGGGCCGAGCGCCACGATCTTCTCGGAAGCGCGATAGACGAGGCCGGCGAGCGGCAGCCCAGCCAGCAGGATGATCACATTGAACAGGATGTGGGCGTTGACGATCTGGTCCGGCCCGGTCACGCCGAGAAAGCCGACCGGCGGCTTCAGCGTCATGAACAGGATCAGCATCACGAGCGAACCCATGCCGCGCATCAAGAGATTGCCGATCGGCACCACGCGCACGCCCGGATCGGCATTGCGGGTGAGCAGCGGCGCGATGATCGAGGAGCCGAGATTGACGCCGAGCACCAGCACGATGCCGAGTTCCGGGGGGATGAAACCGCGGCCGGCCAGCGTCACCAGCAACAGCACGGCGGCGATGGAGGAATGGAACAGCCAGGTGATCAGCGCGGCCAGCAGATAGGCGGTGACGAAGTCGCCCGAAAAATAGTTGACGATCATCGGCATCAGCGTGCTCTGGCGCAACGGTTCCGAGGCCTGGCCGATCATCTCCAGCGACAGCAGCAATAGCCCGATGCCGACCAGGATACGGCCGAACTGGCGCCAGTCACGCCTCTCGGTGGCCATGAACATGAAGGTTCCGGCGACGAGGCAGACCGGCACCAGGAGCGACAGGTCGAAGGTCAGCAGCTTGACCACCAGCGCCGAGCCGATCTCGGCGCCGCGCACGGCAAGCTGCCCGGCGGCGCCCGATACGATGCCGGCGCCGGCGAAGGAGCCGACCAAGAGCGTGACGGCGGTGGAACTCTGCAAGGCAATCGCGAGACCGCAGCCGGCCAGCACCGCCATCAGCGGATTGCGCATGGTGGCGCGCAGCCTGTGGCGCAGCACATCGCCATAGGCGCGTTCGACGCCGGTCTTCACCAAGCGGGTGGCAAAAAGCATCAGCGCCACCGCGCCGGCAAGGTGCAGAAGGACGACGGAACCGCTCATGCCAGGCCTCGCGACGAGGCGGCCAGGAAGCGGAAAAGGGAACGAATCGCGAGCATTTCGAAGATGAAGACTACAGCAGCTTACATTAGCCGGATAATAAATTTTGCCCGATTCTGCCGACGTTCGGCACGCGACGGCGCGTGTCGGAAATGGATAGAGGGCACATTGGTTGCATGCCGCCTGTGAAACGGACGGCGGATATCACGCGCATGCCGAGCCGACGATTGGCCTGATCTCTGTAGATTGTTGAAGCAGCTAATATAAGCATCGGAAATCATTACAGGATTGTAATCCTGACATTCAGTTTCGGTTCATACGGGCCCGGTTATCTCCCTGCCTATCGATAACCAAGGAGCACCCGACCATGAAGCGTCTCATACTTTCCGCCGTCACCGCCTCGATGCTGGCCGCCTCGGCCTTCTCGGGCCAGGCCGCGCCGCTCGTTCAGCCCAGCGCGCCGCAGTTGAACTATGCCCAGGTCGACTGGCGGAAGCCGGGCCGGCATGTCGCGAAGCGTGTCGTGAAGAAAAAGGTCGTGGTAAAGCGCAGCCATTGGCGCAGCGGCCAGAAATACTCGAACTGGAAGCGCCATCAGGCGGTGCGCGACTGGAACCGCTATGGCCTGCGCCGTCCGGGTCCCGGCCAGGAATGGATCCGCGTCGGCAACGACTACCTGCTGGTCAGCATCGTCTCCGGCATCATCTTCGGCGCGATCGCCGCGCACTGATCCGGCGACGGTCCGAACACAACGGAAGGGCGGCCGGGCGGCCGCCTTCTTTTTGTCTGTGAAAAGCGGGTACGACGGCCTTTAGGAGTCGTCGCGCCCTGGCGGCTCGATTATATGGAGGGCAAAAGAGCTTTCCCGATGCGCTTTCCGCCCGCCTTCCTCGACGAGATCCGCGACCGCGTGCCGATTTCCTCGGTGATCGGCCAGCGCGTCAGCTGGGACAGGAAGAAGACCAATGCGCCGCGCGGCGACTATTGGGCCTGCTGCCCGTTCCACGGCGAGAAGAGCCCATCCTTCCACTGCGAGGACAAGAAGGGGCGCTATCATTGTTTCGGCTGCTCGGTCTCGGGCGATCATTTCAAGTTCCTGACCGAGCTCGACGGCATGAGCTTTCCCGAAGCCGTCGAAAAGATCGCCGACATGGCCGGCGTGCCGATGCCGGTGCGCGACGCCGCGGAAGGGCGGCGCGAGAAGGAACGCGCCGGCCTGACCGACGTGATGGAGATGGCGACGGTCTTCTTCCAGGAGCGGCTGCAGGGACCGGAAGGCGCTAAGGCCCGCGCCTATCTGCGCGATCGCGGCCTGACGCCGGCGACGCAGCAGTCGTTCCGGCTCGGCTACGCGCCGGACAGCCGCAATGCGCTCAAGGAATACCTCGCCGCCAAGGGCGTGCCGAAGGCCGACATCGAGGCTTGCGGACTGGTGCGGCATGGCGACGACATTCCGGTCTCCTACGACTGGTTCCGCGACCGCATCATGTTTCCCATACCGGACTCGCGCGGCAAGATCATCGCCTTCGGCGGCCGGGCGCTGGCGCCGGACGCTTTAGCCAAATACATGAACTCGCCCGAGACCGAGCTCTTCCACAAGGGCAATGTGCTCTACAATTTCGCCCGTGCCCGAAAGGCGCTGGCGAAGGGCGGCACGGTGATCGCCGTCGAAGGCTATATGGACGTGATCGCGCTGGCGCAGGCCGGCTTCGAGAATGCCGTGGCGCCGCTCGGCACGGCGCTCACCGAAAACCAGCTCGAGCTGCTGTGGCGCATGGCCGGCGAGCCGGTGCTTTGCTTCGACGGCGACCAGGCCGGGCTGAAGGCCGCCTGGCGCGCCGCCGACCTCGCGCTACCGGCGATCCAGCCCGGGCGCTCGGCGCGCTTCGCGCTGCTGCCCGAAGGCAAGGACCCGGACGATCTGGTCAAGGCGGATGGACCGGACGCCTTCCGCGCGGTGCTGGCGGAAGCAAGGCCGCTCGCCG
>NZ_JHQR01000282.1 GCF_014843825.1 Mesorhizobium silamurunense | reverse complement strand
TTCCGTCAAAACGTGAAAGACTCTAGCCTGCACATGACATTGATACCGTCGGACGATGCATCCGGGCTTCGCCGTGCGCCCGCGCGGTGCTAATCTGCCTCGGACTACACGGAGAGTGTCATGGACATTGCCGGGTGGCTCTCGAGCCTTGGGCTCGGCAAATATAGCAGAACCTTCGCCAAGAACGAGATCACGCCCGAAGTGCTCCGGCATCTCTCGGACGCGGACCTCAAGGCGTTGGGGCTGCCGATGGGCCCAAGGAAGCTCGTATTGGCCGCGATCGCGGAGCTTGGCAAGCGCGATATAGGGGATCCCGCCACAGCGGCCGGAATTGAACCGATCCCTGGAAGTGGTCCACCGCCTCGCCCGGAAGCTGAACGTCGCCAGTTGACGGTGATGTTTGTCGATTTGGTTGGATCGACCGCGTTATCAGGTCGGTTGGACCCCGAAGAGATGGGGGAGGTGATCCGGAAGTACCAGATCGCGGTGGCCGCGGAGATCACGCGTGTGGATGGCCATGTCGCGAAGTTCATGGGGGATGGGATCTTAGCCTATTTCGGGTGGCCTCGGGCCCACGAGAACGAAGCCGAGCGGGCGGTGCGGGCCGGGCTCGCCATTGCCGGCGCGGTCGCCAAGCTGGCGACACCCGCGAAAGAGCCACTGGGCGCGCGTGTCGGCATTGCCACGGGTCTGGTGGTGGTAGGCGACTTGGTCGGCGAAGGTGCAGCGCAGGAGGAGGCGGTGGTCGGCGAGACGCCGAACCTGGCGGCGCGACTCCAATCACTGGCTGAGGTCGGCGCAGTGGTGGTCGCCGAACCGACGCGACGGCTGCTTGGCGAGCTCTTCGAGCTGGTTGATCTCGGCACCCACGATCTGAAGGGGTTCGCCCAGCCGGTGCAGGCATGGCTGGTCATGGGCGAGAGCCGAGCCGAGGGCCGCTTCGAGGCGCTGCGCGGGATGCGCCTCACGTCGCTCGTCGGCCGCGATCAGGAGGTAGCCTTGCTCCTCAACCGCTGGCGGCGGGCCAAGGATGGCAGGGGTCAGGTCGTACTGCTGTCGGGCGAGCCGGGCATCGGCAAGTCGCGCATCGCGATCGCCTTGCGCGAGCGGCTCGGCGAGGAATGCCTGTCGCTGCGCTATCACGGCTCGCCCTATCGCACGAACAGCGCGCTGTTCCCGGTGCTGGACCAGCTGCGTCGGGCCGCCCGCTTCGGGCACGAGGATGCGCCGGAGGTGAAATTGGCCAAGCTGGAGGCACTGCTTGTCTTGGCTGGGCCTGACCCGAAAACGGCGATGCCGCTGATCGCCGAGCATTTGACGATCCCGACAGGCGACCGCTACCCGATGCCCGAGCTCGCACCGCAAGAGAAGAAGGCGAGGACCTTTGAGGCGCTGCTAGCCCAGCTTGAGAGCCTCGCAGCCAAGCAGCCGGTGCTCATGACGGCCGAAGATGCTCACTGGTTCGATCCCACCACCTTGGAGCTGTTCGATCGAATCGTCGATCAGATCGAGCGGCAGCCGGTGTTGCTGGTCGTTACCTTCCGGCCTGAGTTCGCGCCACGCTGGACCGGCCGACCGCATGTGACACAGCTGACGCTCGATCGCCTTGAGCAGAACGAAGGTGCCATGCTGATCGACCAGCTGTCTGGCGGGCGGCCGCTTCCTGCCGAGGTGCAGGCGGATATTCTCGCCAAGACCGAAGGCGTGCCGCTGTTCGTCGAGGAGCTGACAAAGGCGGTGCTCGAATCCGATCTGCTCCGCGAGGCCGGCGACCGCTACGAGCTTACCGGTCCGCTGCCGCCGCTCGCCATCCCCTCGACGCTACAGGACTCGCTCTTGGCTCGCCTCGATCGGTTGTCGCCGGTTAAGGAGGTGGCGCAAATCGGCGCTGTCATCGGCCGCGAGTTCAGTTACGAATTGCTGGAAGCGACCGCGCAGATGGACGAGCCGAAGGTCAGGACCGCTCTGGACGAACTTGTCCACGCAGAACTGGCGTTTTGCCGTGGCAAACCTCCTGACGCGAACTACACCTTCAAGCACGCGCTGGTGCGGGATGCCGCCTACGAGTCGCTATTGAAGAGCCGACGCCAGCAACTCCATTGCCGGATCGTCACCCTCCTCCGTGATCGCTTTCCCGAACGAGCAGAGGCGGAACCGGAGGTGCTCGCCCACCATGCTACCGAGGGCGGACTGTTCGATGATGCAGTGTCATCCTGGTACGAGGCGGGCTTGCGCGCAAACTATCGGTCGGCCGACGCCGAAGCCATTGCGCACCTCTCAAAGGGCCTGGACCTTCTCGCGCAACTCCCAGAGAGCCCGGCCCGCGACGATCGCGAGATCGATCTGCAGCTTGCGCGTGGCATACCCTTGGCATCCCTCAAGGGCTATGGGTCTGCCGGGGCCGTCGCCGCCTATACGCGAGCCTGCGAGCTATGTGCCAAACTGGGCAGCGAGACGTCCAAATCCTTCCCCGCGCTGCGCGGCCTGTGCACCGGCCACCGGGCCCGGGGGCGGATGCACACGGCCAGCGCCCTCGCTGATCAACTGATCGGGATCGCCCGGCAATCGGGCGACCCGTCCCTGCTGCTGGAGGCCCACCACGTCAATTGGACGACGCAATACGCGCTCGGTAAGTGGCGGTCGGTGTGCGAGCACACCGACCAGGGTCTCTTCCTCTATCGGCCAGAACACTTCTCGCACGCCTTCGTCTATGGCGGCCACGACTCCGGCGTGTGCGCAGCTGCCAAGCAGGGCGTCAGTCTGTGGATGCTTGGCTTTCCGGATCAGGCGTTGGCCCGGGCGCGAGAATCCATTACCCGGGCCCGCCAACTGCCTCATCCGCCCAGTTTGCAGCACGCTCTCTATCATGCCACCGTGCTGCACTACTTCCGCCGCGATGCCGCGGCGGCTCGGGAAGCAGCCGCGGCGAGGCTTCAATTGGCGCACGAGGGATTTCCGGCCTGGGTCCCCACAATCAATCTGCAGTTGGCCATGATCCAGGCCCTCGAGAGCGCACAGCAGGTTCCAGCCCCCGTCACCGCCGCCCCGCCGGCGCTGCCAAACGAAATCCTCAGTGACGTCGAGGGAAAAGGACTTGTTCTCTGTCTTTTCGGATGCGTGTGCGAACTGGCGGGCGAGGTCGACGCCGGCCTAAGCATGCTGCAGCCAGCAATATCCGAGGCGGCGGCTACTGGCGCGCGCCTCTGGGAGTCGGAATTTAGCCGGCTCACTGGAAATCTCCTGCTCCTGGCAAAACCCCGTGACTCCGAACACAGCGAGGCGCATTATCGCCGCGCCATCGAGATCGCTCGCGAACAGCAGGCGCGATCACTGGACCTGCGCGCGTCGACCTCGCTCGCCCGCCTGTGGGCCGACCGCGGCGATCGGCAAGAAGCCTACGACCTGCTCGCGCCGACCTACGCCTGGTTCACGGAAGGCTTCAACACGCGCGACTTGATCGATGCGAAGGCGCTTCTGGACAGCTGTGCATCGTCATGATCACGCCGGGAGCACGTCATGGCCCTTTACAGAAGCAACGGGGACCGGGTTCCCCATCACATTCGCCAACTGGCGGAGGACGTCAGGGCCGGCAAGATGGACCGGCGCGAGTTCCTGGCTCTCGCCAGCGTATTCGGCGCGTCGACCGCGTACGCCTACGGAATGATCGCTCTTGCAGTGCCCACCAACGCCATGGCGCAGGAACCCGTGAAGGGCGGTGTCCTCAAGGTCGCGATGCACGTCAAGGATCCGAAGGATCCGCGCATGGCGGACTGGTCCCAGATCGCCACCGCGCAGCGCCAGACGCTCGAGCCCTTGGTCAAATATACCCGTGAATTCACCTTCAAGCCCTATCTGCTGGAAAGCTGGGAAGTGAACGACGATGCTACCGAATACGCGCTGAAGGTCCGTCCGGGTGTGACCTGGAACAATGGCGACACGTTCAATGCCGACGACGTGATCTTCAATTTCACCCGCTGGGCCGACAAGAGCGCTGAGGGCAATTCCATGCCAGGCCGCATGGGCACGCTGGTCGACGAAAAGTCGGGCAAGCTGCGTGAAGGCGCTGTCACCAAGGTCGACGACATGACGGTCAAGCTCAGCCTGACCAAGTCGGACATCGGGCTGATTCCGAACCTCTGCGACTATCCCGGCCTGATCGTCCACCGCTCCTTTGACGAGACCGGTGCCAACTTCGTGCAGAACCCGATCGGCACCGGACCGTTCGAGCTCGTCTCCTACGATGTCGGCCAGAAGGTCGTCTACAAGCGCCGCGAGAACGGCAAGTGGTGGGGCGGCGAGGCCTATCTCGACGGCGTCGAGTTCATCGATTACGGCGCGGACCCCTCGGCAATGGTTTCGGCCTTCGAGGCCGGCGAGGTCCACACAAACGACGAGACGACCGCCGACTACGTGCCGATCCTCGATGCGCTCGATCTGGTCAAGTCGGAGGTGGTGACCGCGTCGACGATCGTGGCGCGCACCAACGTCGCCAACAAGCCCTATGACGACCAGAAGGTCCGCAACGCGCTGCAGCTCGCCGTCGACAACGCCGTCGTGCTCCAGCTCGGCTACGGCAATGCCGGCGACCAGGCAGAAAACCACCATGTCTGCCCGATCCACCCTGAATATGTGGAGTTGCCGAAGGTCGCCCGCGATCCGGCGAAGGCGAAGGCGATGATGGAGGAGGCCGGTCAGGCCGACTTCGAGCATGAACTTATCACGGTCGACGAGGACTGGCACAAGAACACCGGCGACGCCATCGCCGCCCAGCTTCGCGAAGCTGGCATTAAGGTGAAGCGCACCGTCCTGCCGGGCTCGACCTTCTGGAACGACTGGACGAAGTATCCGTACTCGATGACCAACTGGAACATGCGCCCGCTCGGCATTCAGGTCATCGCCATCGCCTACCGCACCGGCGAGGCCTGGAACGAGGCGGCCTATTCCAATCCGGACCTCGACGCCAAGATCGGCGAGGCGCTGTCGATCGCCGATGCCGAGAAGCGCAAGACGGTGATGGCCGACATCCAGAAGATCCTGCAGGATTCCGGCATTATCATCCAGCCTTACTGGCGCAAGCTCTATAACCACTCGGTGGCCGCGGTGAAGAACCATGGCATGCACCCAATGTTCGAGCACGACTTCGGAAAAGTCTGGCTGGAGGCTTGAGTCAGAGGACTGGGAGGCCATCGTCCGGATTTTCGAGGCACCGGCTGCTTTCCGGCCATACTCAGTCTTTGAAATCACACGCTCAAATGGCCGCTCCTGTGGCGCTTAGCGGAAGTCGCGTAGACCCATCAGAGCGCGCCGTTTAATTAGCCACAATGTCAGCATGGATCGTCCACCGGCTAAGGTCGCCTTTGACCCGAACGCGACTCTCGATACACCAATTGCGAACGCCAATGGGTCGAACCTGCCGTAGAGCTCCTTTCGCCAGATCGGGCTATTCACCCCAAATCGGCGACAAAGCTCGCAGGCCCGGGACCCCGTCCGGAAGTTCTGAACGGCAGTGCGTAGTAGTGCCGTAGGCGGACTGCGCGCTCGTTAGCATGCGCTGGCCAGACTGGGTTCAAATTCCGGATTGATCGGGCCCATCAGTCGAACCTACCTGCGCCGATGCCCGAAAGCAGCAACTTGCGATGCTGAAGCGGCGGCAATCCGAACCGCTTTCTGTAAGCGCGGCAGAACCACTCGGGTGAGGCAAAGCCGGAGGCCGCACCGACTGCCGATGCGCTCATGGTCGTCGAGCTCAGCAGATCGCGCGCGCGGTCAAGGCGCAGGTCCAAATAGTAGGCCGATGGGGCTTTTCCACCGTGACGCAGAAACAATGCTTGAATCCGCCGTTTGCCCAGTCCGCTTCTGCGCGCGATCTCATCCATACCGAGAGGCTCTTCGAGATGGTCCTTCATCAGAGTGACGAGGAGTCGGAAATGGGGATTGCCCGGTGAGCGATTGCTGTGTCTCTGGGGGGCACCCGCCGGCCGGATCGAGCCGTGGATTAGGGCCTCCGCGGTTCTTACCGCCAGCTCGGGTGAGGTGACATTGGCGATCCATGCCAGCATCGCGTCCCCGGTGGCCGTGCCGCCTGCAGCAGTCAAACGATTCCGGTCAAGCGCATAGATTGCGTTTTCGAGCGAAATTTCCGGATAGGTCTCGCGAAAGCCGGTCTCAGCTTCAAAGTGCACGACCGCTCGATATCCAGCGAGCAAACCAAGCTCGGCGAGGATGACGGTGCCCGTGTCGAGACCACCCAACATCCCGCCCAAGCGAGCCCGTTTACGGAGCATCGCCTTAGTGGAATCCGACACCTCGGCCAAAGGATCGTATCCTGCGCACAGCAGAAGAAGCGACAGGCCCGCTGCGTTGGCGACCAGTCCGGACGGCACCACCGGCACGCCGTTCGAGGCGGCCACTGGCGCGCCGTTTTGGCTCAACGTTTCCCATCGAAACACCGAGCGACCGGCAACCTTGTTTGCGAGTCTCAGTGTTTCGGTCGCCATAACATAGGCGAGAAGCTGGAACCGCGGGAAAAGCAATAGCCCGACGGTATGCTGGGTGGAGGAAATCATCGGGTGCATAATAAGTCAATTTTAGAGCACTTCAATTCAATAAACGGCAGGCAAAATGTGGCAAAAGGGAGAAATAGGACCCAAGAACCCGATACAATGGAGAACGCCATGACCACGACCAACGCCATCGCTCGCTCGATTCCGATCGTCTGCCCCGAGCCAGAATGGCAGACACGCTGCGAACTGTCCGCCGTCTATCACCTGCTCAAGAAGTATCGGTTGACGGACCTGACCAACCAGTGGCACGCGGCGCGCGTACCAGGTGAGAAGGCGATGCTGACCCATTGCTATGGCCTATTCAACGAGGAGGTCACAGCGTCGAACCTGATCAAAGTCGGCTTCGACGGGAGCAACATGAACCCGGAGAATGGCGAGCCGAACCCTTCGGCGACCGAGATCGCGAAGCTGTTCTTCGAAGCGCGTCCAGAGATCAACAGCGTGATGCACATCCATACCAAGGCAATCATGGGCGTCTCGGCGCAGACGACGGGTGTGCAGCCCTACAGCCAGGCCTTCCTTATGATTGGCGGCGCCGAGCAGATCGGCTACACCCGCTACGAGTTCGAATGCACCGACGACTTCCTGTCCGGGCTCCTTAAAGCGGCCCATAACAAGTCGATGATCGTCGAGGCTTTTCACGGCGCATTTGTCCTCGGCCGGACAGTGGGAGAAGCATTCTTCCGCTCATTCTATCTCGACCAGGCTTGCGCCGTGCAACTGGAGGTTCAGTCTGGCGGAGCCGCTGGTGCAGCTCTGATGACGCTTGGCCAACCCGAGATCGACCGCCATCTCGCCGACATGGCCAAAAGCGACTGGTACGGCTACGACGGCGCACTCGAATGGAAAGCGTGCCTGCGCTGCGTCGATCGCGAGGCGCCTACCTACAGGGCGTGAACTGAAGGTCGGCAAGGGGACCGATATGCGCCGTTCGGGCCCTAAGGGTCAACTCCTGGCGCTTACCGGCCGCTCTGGACCACGACCATTGTGCGCCGTTTAATTAGCCACAATGTCAAAAGCGGCCGCCGGCGGCCGCCACTTCGAGCGCCCGCTTGGCGCTTTCCTGGCCCTTGATGTCGGCAAGGTCGGGCAGGTCGCGCGCCGCAAGCTGGATGCCGGCCTCCGGCCGCGACAGCACCTGCGTGCCACGAAAATGGTTGGCGATCGCGATCAGGCTGCGCGGCGCCAGGATATCGAAATCCTTGCCGGCCCAGGCCGCCTCCGGCCCGCAGGCGAAGGGGCAGATCAGTCCCTTGCCCTCGGCGTTGGCGCCGATCGCCGCCGGCAGCGCGCCGGCCACACCGGCGATGGTGCCGTCGAGCGACAGTTCGCCGAGCACGACATAGCCGGCCAGCATGTCGCCCGGAATGGCGCCGAGCGCGGCCATGAGCCCAAGCGCGATCGGCAGGTCGTAGTGGCTGCCTTCCTTGGGCAGGTCGGCGGGTGCGAGGTTCACCGTCACCTTCTTCGAAGGCATCGACAGGCCCGAAGCATGGAGTGCCGCCTGCACGCGTTCGCGGCTCTCGGCCACCGCCTTGTCCGGCAGGCCGACGATCTGCATGCCGACCTTGCCCGGCGCGATCATTGCGCATTTCGCAAAAGCCGGACGGGGAT
>NZ_JHQR01000281.1 GCF_014843825.1 Mesorhizobium silamurunense | reverse complement strand
CGGCGTCGAGGCCGGCACCTGGCTGGTGGCCCGCGCCGGCCTGCTCGAAGGCCGCAGCGCCACAACCCATTGGGAAGATATGGAGGATTTCTCCGCTGCTTTTCCCGGCGTCGACGTGCGGCCGGACCGCTATGTCATCGACGGGCCGGTCTTCACCTCCGGCGGCGCTTCGCCGACCTTCGACCTGATGCTGCATCTGGTCCGCACCCGGCTCGGCATGGCCACAGCGCTCGACGTGGCGAGCGTCTTCATCTACGACCAGGCGCGCGCCGCGACCGACGCGCAGCCGCTGGTCTCGCTCGGCAGGCTCGACGGCTATGATCCAAGGTTGGCGCAGGCGATCCGGCTGATGGAAGCGCATGTCGACCAGCCGCTGACCATCGACGCGGTGGCCAAGCGCGCCGGCGTGACGGCGCGGACACTGGAAAGCATTTTTCGCAAGTCGATCGGCGAGACGCCTGGCGCTTACTATCTGAGGCTGCGGCTCAGCGCCGCCCGCCGGCTGGTGGTCGACACGCGTATTGCCATGGCCGACATTGCGGGGCGAACCGGCTTTTCCTCCGCCCCGGCATTCTCCAGAGCTTTTTCCCGGGCTTTCGGCGAAGCGCCGGTCAGGCTGAGGCGCGGCTGACTATCCAGTCGGTCGCCGCCGCGAGATCGTCGACGATCGCAGTCGGAGGCGGCTCGAAGCGTGTTTCATCGCCCGCGCGGTACTTGCCCGTCCGCACGAGCAGCGCCGCGCCGAGCCCGGCGCTGAGCGCGCCGGCAATATCGCTCTCCGCATCGTCGCCGACCATGACCGCATCCGCCGCCGGGCAGTTCAAACCGGAAAGCGCCGAAAGGAAGAAATCCGGCGATGGCTTGCCGAGCACGACAGGGCTTCGGCCACTGGCGAATTCCAGCGCCGCGACGAAGGCGCCGGTGTCGAGGCTGAGCAAGCCGTCGGCATCTTTGAAGGTGCGGTTGATGGCGAGCGCCACGAAATCGGCGCCGACGACGAGTTCGCGGAAAGCGCGGTTGAGACTGGCGTGGTCGAAGGCCTCGCCGGCATCGCCGACGACGACGGCGCGTCCGCTTCCACCTTGCAGCCCGGAGAACTCGACCTCGAGGTCGGGATGGACGAGCAGATGCGGCCGGCGGCCATGCTTGCGCAGCCATTCGACCGCGGCACGCGCCGGCGTCAGCAATTCCTCGTCCTCTACCTTGATACCCATCCCGGCAAGCTGGGCGATGATTGCGCTGCGGGGCGCGCGTGTCGTGTTGCTGACAAAACGAAGCGGCAAGTCTGCGTCGCGCAGACGCTCGATGGCCGCGACCGCGCCTGTTATCGGGGTGTCGCCATCATAGACGACACCCAGAAGATCGAGCAGCACCGTGCGTATCATCGATGCAGGATGGAGAAACGGTCTCCGTTCGTCAAACCAAGGAAAAATCGGGCCAAGGAAGAATCAGGCCACGGAAGAATCAGTGACGGAAGAATCAGGCTGCGTCTCGGCCTTCGCCGACGATGCGCGAGCGCATGCTCCTGACAAGCGCCGTTTCGAGCCGCGCGGCGACCGCGCGATCCCATTCATTTGTCTTGCGGGCGCCGTCTTTCGAATACGGCAGCGCCATCAGCCGATCGATGATCGAACCAGCCTCGCTGGGAGAGAGCATGGCGTCGATTTCGCGCTCGTGCTGCATACGTTTCGCCTCCTTCTTTCCTTCCCGCCGCATGTCCACACTATAGGAAGTCCGTGACGGCTGTTTGAAGGCAAGAGCGGGGCGATTGAGGGGCAGCGCGGGGCAGAACCTTGTCGGCGTCACTCCGGCGCAAAGCTGGTTCGCGCACCGGTTCAGTCAAGGTTGGAGGTGTCTCCAGTCGCCTTTTGATAGGACGGTGGTGAAAGCGTCGCCTGTCTCGGGTTGATCCTGCCCCCTCCGCGGAAGGCAGAGTAGCGGCAGCTTTCAGCAGCAGATATCCGGCCAGATCGTGGGTGAAACTTCGCGCCATGGCATCCTGGCTTGATTGCGACAATTGTTTGATGTTTTGTGGTCTGCTTCACAGACTGCAGTGTATTCTTCGCGTAGCGAAAGCTGTTGGGGTTAGCATCGGAGCGGACTATGGATGCCGCAGTGCTGAAGGCTGTTGGGCAAGTAGCCGGAATCGGTGGTCTTGCGTTGGGGGTATTCCTCCTCCTTTTCCGCGAGATTATCCGTAAAAAAATCTTCCCCAAACTGCCGCCGGCCGAGGCCTATAGGCTTCTGAGACTGATTGTCATCGCGGTGTGGTCGGTGGCTGTTGTGGGCATCGCTGCTTGGGTCTACTCCGGCCAAGGTTTGGCAAAAGCTGCGTCTGCTGATCACGGCAGCATTGCCGTAGGCGGCGATATTTCTGGGGGATCTACGGTCGAAAACAAGGGTGGCGGTGACACGACGAAGTAGGGCATCGCCATGCGGATTACCGCTACAGCAGTCGCGTTGACGTTCTTCCTCGAGGGTTGGTCGCCTACCCCAGCGGAGGCGCTCGGCGACACAGAGGCCCAGAACTGCGCGGTCGCGATTGCCGGCTCGGTCAACGCCAGCCAGATCTCCAACGTCTGCGGTGTCCCGCCGGAAGTCTTGGCGGCGATCGTCAAGGAGTTCTCGGAAGCCAGGAAGGCCTATCAGGATACGAACAAAACGCTTCAGGAGTTGGCCGACGAACGCAGGCAAACTGTCGACAATGTCCGGCAAGCGCTCGATCTGACAAACGGCCAGATACGGGCCGCTTTCGAAATCCTGGGGGAGACGAACGTCCCCTCCGAGCAGCTTGCGAGAAAATTGGCCGAGATTGCGACAAAGTTCAAAGACCTGCAGTCGATAGCTGCGGCGCAGCCAGGCGACACGCTGGAAGTGATTTCGCTTAAGCGCCAGGCCGAGGCGGCGACCAAAGCCGGCGAACTTGACAAGGCAGACGCACTGCTTGCCGATATCGATGACAAACAGGCCGAGGCCCAAGACAAGCTTGCGGCAAACCGTGCAACCACGCTTGCCAACCGAGGCGACCTGGCGCTCGGACGCCTGCGCTATCCGGAGGCAGCGAAACACTTCGCGAATGCGGCGAGCGCGATTCCAGAGGGGCAAGCCTATTCAGAGCAGCGTCGTGATTATCTTCGGCGGGAAGCTTCGGCGTGGTACCATCAAGGAGAGGAGTATGGAGACAACTCGGCGGGTGAGACAGCGGTTGCACGAGAACGGCGTCTGCTAGATTTCACCCCAAGGTCGGAATTGCCGCTCGACTGGGCAACAACGCAGAACGATCTTGGGGTGTCGCTTTTCGCTCTCGGCGAGCGCGAGAGCGGCACGGCGCATTTGGAGGAGGCCGTGGTTGCCTACCGGGCGGCGCTGGAAGAAAGGACCCGCGAACGGGTTCCGCTCGACTGGGCGCAGACACAGAGCAATCTCGGCATCGCATCCTGGGCCATCGGCGAGCATAGCGGCGGGACAGACCGCTTGGAAGAAGCAGTCGTTGCATTCCGGGCGGCGCTGGAGGTGGAAACGCGGGAGCGGGCGCCATTTGCCTGGGCGCAGACACAGAACAATCTCGGCGTTGTACTTAGGAGCCTTGGTGCGCGCGCAGGCGGGACGGCGAACTTGGAACAGGCAGTTGCTGCTTCCCGCGCGGCGCTCCAGGAATGGACTCGTGAGCGGACGCCTCTAGATTGGGCGAGGGCCGAGGACAATCTCGGGCTGACGTACTGGGTGCTCGGCGAACGCGAGAACGACGCGGTTCGTCTGAAAGAAGCGGTCGCGGCCTTCACTCAAGTGTTAGGGGAATGGACACGTGAACGCGTACCCATGCGCTGGGGCGCGGCGCAGAGCAGTCTCGGCAATGCGCTTCGGGCACTTGGCGAGCACGGCGATAACGCAGCAAGCCTCGAGGCAGCGGTCACTGCCTACCGCGCGGCGCTGCAGGAGTTGACTCGCGAACGGGCGCCGTTCGACTGGGCGACTACACAGAACAACCTTGGCAGCGCGCTTGTGTCCCTCAGCAATCACGAAGCCGGCACATCTCGGCTCGACGAGGCGATCACCGCCTTTAACGCATCGCTACAAGAATGGACCCGGGAGCGAGAACCCCTGCGATGGGCAATGGCTCGGTTCAATACCGCAAACGCGCTGGTGGCTCTGGGCCGGCGCCAACAAGACATGGCGCAAGTTGAGAACGCCATCCCGATATACCGTGAGGTTCTGGAGGAGTGGACGCGAGAACGCGTGCCGCTCGACTGGGCTCAGGCCCAAACTGGTCTCGGTGGAGCGCTCGCCATCCTCGATGCGCACGGAAATGACACAGCCTTGCTGCAGGAGGCGGTCGCAGCCTACCGCTCGGCGTTAGAGGAAGCGACTCGCGAACGGGCGCCATTCGTTTGGGCGACGACACAGGCGGCTCTTGGCGAAGCACTGTGGATGTATGCAAAGCGGACGAAGGGACCGAAAAGCCTCGAGCGCGGAAAAGCAGCGCTCGCCGCTTGGCGGTATAGTCAACTGGTGTTCACGCGCGAGCAACAACCGGAGCGATGGGCGAATATCCAAAATTCGATCGGGTACGGGCTGGTCATAACCGGCGAATGGGAAAACGATGTTTCCCGATTTGCGGAAGCGGTCCCGATCCTGCGTCAGGCACTCGCAGTGCAACAGAAGCAGCACGTAACCGTGAGTGTCGCGGCCACGTCTGACAGCCTGTGCCGTGCGTTGCTGGACATAGGTGATCGGAGCAAGGACCGCTCCATCCTGCTGGAGGCCAGACAACTTTGTGAGGACTCAGTCAACGCAAGGAAAGGCGCCGGGGCCGACACAACCGAGACCGACGGCAATCTGGCCACAATCGCCGCCGCGCTTAAGTCCCTACCCTGAGCTTTCAGCCGATGCGAAAGCACCCCCGCCGGTATCACACATAACGGTTGACGATGTTTTCCAGCAATTCCTGGCGGCCGGAACGCGGCTGTGGTTCGATCTTCTTCTTCACCACGCGCTCGGCGATCTCTTCCAGCGTGCGCTTGCCGGAAAGCATCGCCTTGCCTTCGGCCGTGTTCCAGCCGGCATAGCGCTCGGCGAGCGGAGCCGACAGCGCCTTGTCCTCGATCATCTTCGCCGCCGCCTTGAGGCCGCGCGCGCAGGCATCCATGCCGCCGATATGGCCGATCAAGAGATCCTCCGGGTCGAGCGACTGGCGCCTGAGCTTGGCGTCGAAATTGGTGCCGCCGGTCTTGAAGCCGCCGCCCAGCAGGATCTGGTAGTAGGCCAAGGCCATTTCCGGCACGTTGTTGGGGAACTGGTCGGTGTCCCAGCCGGACTGGTAGTCGTTGCGGTTCATGTCGATCGAGCCGAAGATGCCGAGCGCATTGGCCAAAGCCAGCTCGTGCTCGAAGGAATGGCCGGCAAGGATAGCGTGACCCTGCTCGATGTTGAGCTTGACCTCCTTCTCCAGCCCGAAGCGCTTGAGGAAGCCGTAAACGGTGGCGACATCGTAGTCGTACTGGTGCTTGGTCGGCTCCTGCGGCTTCGGCTCGATCAGGATCGTGCCCTTGAAGCCTATTTTGTGCTTGTAATCGACGACGAGGTTGAGGAAGCGGCCGGCCTGCTCCTGCTCGCGCGCAAGGTCGGTGTTGAGCAACGTCTCATAACCTTCGCGCCCGCCCCACAGCACGTAGTTCTCGCCCTTCAGCCGCTTGGTGACGTCGATGCAGCTCTTCACCGTAGCCGCCGCATAGGCGAACACGTCCGGATCGGGATTGGTGGCCGCGCCCGCCATGAACCGGCGGTGCGAGAACATGTTCGCCGTGCCCCAGAGCAGCTTGACCCCGGTCTGTTTCATCTTGGCCGAAAAATAATCGGCGATCTCGTCGATGCGCGCGGCACTCTCGGAAAAGTCCTTGCCTTCCGGGCGCACGTCGGCGTCATGGAAGCAGAAATAGGGGACGCCGAGCAGCGAAAACATCTCGAAGGCGACGTCGGCCTTGAGCTTGGCCAGCTCCATCGAGTCGACACCGCCGGGCTTGGCGAACCAGGGGCGGTCGAAGGTCTGGCCGCCGAACGGATCGCCGCCTTGCCAGGCGAAGGAATGCCAATAGGCGACGGCGAAGCGCAGATGGTCTTCCAGCCGCTTGCCGCCGACGATCTCGTCCGGATTGTAGTAACGGTAAGCCAGCGGATTGGTCGAATCCGGCCCCTCATATTTGATCTTCTTGATGTCGCCGAAAAATCCGCTGCTCATGGCTTCCTTTCTCTCCGAATGCTTCCGCCCGATTACCTCAGGCGTAATTGGTTTCGCTCGTCTGTGGGGCGAAAAGGGTCATGTCGAAACGATCCAACCAAGGATGAAGACAATGACCGACCTCAACACGATCGCCCGGAACTACATCACCGCCTGGAACGAGAGCGATGCGGTGCGCCGCAAGGCCTTGCTCGTGGCTGCTTTCACCAGCGACGTCAGCTATCGCGATCCGGTCATGCAGGGCGATGGCCACGAAGGCGTCGCTGCGCTGATCGATAGCGTCCAGCAGCGTTTCGCCGGCTTCCGTTTCTCGCTGAAGGGTGAGCCGGACGGTTTCGCCGACCGCATCCGCTTCTCGTGGAATCTGGGGCCCGAAGGCGCAGAATCCCTCATCGAGGGCACCGATATCGGCGTCATCGAGAACGGCCGCCTGAAGAGCGTCACCGGCTTCCTCGACAAGGTGCCGGCGCAGTGAGATAGCTTCGTCAAAGTGCGGTGGAGAACGCCAATTGCTAAGGTCGGCGCCGCCCCTCATCCGCCTGCCGGCATCCTCTCCCCCTATAGTGACGGGGAGAAGGGAGTTGGCCGCAGCCTCGGCGCCCTTCCTGCAACGCTGGCGATTGGCGAAATCGGCGATGACCGCGCCCCTCTCCCCGTTCCTATACGGGGAGAGGATGCCGGCAGGCAGGTGAGGGGCAGCGCCAACGCCCGGAAAAGGGTGATGGGTTAATCCTTGCCTCACGCGGTTACGCCCCTGATCGCCGGATAGAGCGCGCGGTAGCGCTGATAGGCATCGGCGAAGGCACCGCCGAGCCCGGCATCCGGCTCGATCGTCGCATCGGTCGCCGGCGCGGTGCAGACGGCGTGCGGATCGGCGCCCAACGCGGCGATCAGGCCGAGTCGCGCGGCGCCGAAAGCGGCGCCGAAATCGCCGTCGGCCGGAATGTCGACCGGCACCTGCAATGCGGTGGCGATCGCCTTCAGCCAGTAGCGCGAGCGCGAGCCGCCGCCGATTGCGGTCACTCGGGTCAGCGTCGTGCCGGCCTTCTTCAGCGCTTCGAGGCTGTCGCGGAAGGCGAAGGCGACGCCTTCGAGCACGGCCTGGGTCAATACGGCCCGGCTCGACTCATGCGCGAGGCCGGTGAAGGAGCCACGAATGGCGGAATCATTGTGCGGCGTGCGCTCGCCGGACAGATAAGGCAGGAAGGTGACGCCTGTCGGCGCCTTGAGTGTCTCACCGAGCTCGCCGGTCAGCTCGCCGGCGCCTTTGCCGGTGATCTCCGACAGCCAGTTGAGCGAATCGGTGGCCGACAGGATGACGCCCATCTGGTGCCAGGTGTTGGGCAGCGCGTGGCAGAACGTATGCACCGCGCTTTCCGGATTGGGCAGATAGGACGCGTTAGCCGCGAAGAGCACGCCCGACGTGCCGAGCGACACGAAAGCGTTGCCGGCGCCGACCGTGCCCATGCCGCAGGCCGAGGCCGCATTGTCGCCGGCGCCGCCGGCAACCGGAATGCCGGCCCCAATTCCCCATTTCGAGGCGAGCTCGCCGCGCAGGGCGCCGGCCTTCGCCGTGCCTTCGACGAGCGAGGGCATGTGCTTCTCATCGAGCGATGTCGCCGCCAGCAATTCGGGCGCCCAGCGCCGCTTCCCGACATCGAGCCAGGAGGTGCCGGCGGAGTCCGACATTTCGGAAATATGCTCGCCGGTCAGCCAAAGCCGCAGATAGTCCTTGGGCAGAAGCACCTTGGCGACCTTGGCGAAGATTGCCGGCTCGTTGTTCTTCACCCACGCAAGCTTCGGCGCCGTGAAACCGGGGAAGACGATGTTGCCGGTGAACTTGCGGAAGCGCGGGTCGGCGTCGAGCGCGGCCGCCTCGACATGGCTGCGCGTGTCGTTCCACAGGATGCACGGGCGCAGCACCTTGTCGGAAGCGTCGAGCAGGGTCGCGCCATGCATCTGGCCGGAAAGGCCGATGCCTTTGACGGCCGCGAGTTCCTTCGGATGGGAAGCCCTGAGGTCGGCGATCGCTGCCTCGCAGGCTTCGATCCAATGCGCGGGATCCTGCTCGGACCAGCCGGGATGCGGCCGCGACACATCGAGTGAGCCATGGCCGGAGCCGACGACGTTCTGGCGATCATCGATCAGCAGCGCCTTGACGCCTGATGTGCCCAGGTCGAGGCCGAGATACATGATTTCCTCCCACTGCCATTAATTTTTTCGGATCTCGAAAAAATCTGGCTTGGCCAGTTCTTATGCCAAGATCCGCCTCGGGTCAATTCTCCGACAAATCGGCCGCGCGTCGCGAGAGCAGCGCCGACAGCGGGCCCTCCGGCCGCGCCAGCCGGCGCTCGGCG
>NZ_JHQR01000023.1 GCF_014843825.1 Mesorhizobium silamurunense | reverse complement strand
AAGGTCATGGTGGCGACGAAGCCGGTCGACTTCCGCAATTATGTGGAGCGCAGGATTATGCTGAGTCCGCAGCGGCTCGAGCGACTTCTTCCTTCTGTTACAATATTTTAGCCTACCAGGAGGCTTCCTCCCTCGACATAATTGTTCTCGTCTCTCGGCGTTCTTTGACCTCAAGAGGGAGACCAGACGTGCCAAAGTCGAACGAAGTTCTGCCGGAATGTTCACAACTGATGGACTCGGGCGCCATGCGTCCGTTTGTGGAAGCATTCACGAGACGATTGTCGATCCTGGGATATGCCCGCCTGACGGTGTCAGGCTACCAGGACTCGGCGCGTCATTCGGTCAGTGGTTGCGGAGCACGAAGATCGGCGTCGCTGAAGTTGATGACGATGTCGTTCGCCGCTTTGCGCGGCATCGATGCCGCTGTCCCGGCATCCGCCGAGCCGATTATCTTTCCGCCAAATACGTGAACCGAGCGCGGCGGTTCGTGGGCTTTCTGGTGGAATGCGGGGTGGTGGCGCCGTTGAGGGAGGATACGTCGCGCGCCCATGACGACCAGGTCCTTGCATTCCAAACCTGGCTGAGACGGCACCGGGGGATTTCCGAACGCACCATCTGCCGCCATGGCCGTATGGTCATGCGGCTGCTTCCCGCTCTCGGTCGTGATCCAAAGCTGTACGATGCCGGTCTCATTCGGCAAGTGATCCTTTACGAGGCCCAACGAAGCTCGCGGGCCTACCTCAAGACGATGACGATGGCGCTGAGGGGCTACCTTAAATATCTCTCTGCCCGAGGCTTATGCCAACCAGGCCTTGATCAGGCCATCCCGGCGGTCCCTTGGCGACTATCGGCATTGCCGCGCTACATCTCTACCGCGGAAGTAGATCGGGTGATCGCATCGTGCGATGTCACGACGCCGCGGGGCATCCGCGACCGTGCGATCCTACTGCTGCTCGCGCGTCTCGGCCTACGTGCGGGTGACGTTCGGGACATGCGCCTCGACGACATCAACTGGCGGGAGGGAACCTTACGTGTCCGCGGCAAAGGACGCCGCGAGATCCGGCTTCCGCTGCCCCAGGCCGCCGGCGACGCGATCATCGACTACCTGCAAGAAGCGCGTCCAGATGCCGCCTGCGAGCAGATTTTCCTGCGGACCGCTGCACCGCATCAGCCACTGGCGAGCTCAAGCGTCTCAAGCATGGTCAGACTCGCGCTTGAGAGGGCGGGCATCAACGACGCTCCTTCCCGAGGCACCAATCTGCTCCGGCATTCCGCAGCGACTGGCATGCTGCGGGCCGGCGCCACGCTAGACACGATCGGAACCGTGCTTCGCCATCGATCGGTCGACACGACCGCCCATTACGCGAAGGTCGACATCAATATGCTGCTTCATATCGCCCAGCCTTGGCCGGGGAGCGCGTCATGCTGAGCCAGGACCTCGCACGACATGCGGAACTGCAGCGGATAATGGGCTTCAAGTTCCGCGTCCAGCACAGGCTGCTGAAGAGCTTCACCGCTTTCGCCGAGGCTCATGGCGATGAGTACGTTCAAGTTGCTCGCGTGCTCGAATGGGCGACGCTCGCACCCTCCGCACAGCAACGGCGTAATCGGCTGCTGACGGTTCGCCGTTTTGCGCAGGCAGTCGCTGCCGAGGATCGGCGCCATGAGATCCCGGCCGCCGACGCCTTGGGCCGCAGCCTGTTCGAGCGGCGGATTCCTCACATCTACACGGCGGACGAGATCGCCGCGCTGATGCGTGCGGCGACCTGCCTCAAGCCATCTACCTCGATCAGACCGCTCATGTACGAGACCCTCTTCGGCTTGCTTGCCGTCACCGGAATGCGCATTTCCGAAGCCCTCGCTCTTCAACTCGATGACGTAGCCGCCGACGGCCTGATCATCCGGCAAACCAAGTTCCAAAAGAGCCGCATGCTGCCACTCCACCTCACGACATGGGACGCCTTGGACCGGTATTTGTCGGCGCGCCGACGGGTCGGAACCTTGGACAGCGCATTAATACAGGCACGCCGCCATCCTATAATACCGTAATCGCCGTCTTCCTCCGCCTTGCACGATCGGCCGGCCTGAGAGGGGAACCCGGTCAACCGGGACCCCGCATTCACGATCTGCGGCACACCTTCGCCGTGCGCTCTCTTGAGCAATGCCGGCATGATCACGATGCTGTCGGTCGCCATGTCGTCGCGCTCAGCACCTACCTCGGCCACGCCCACGTCACCGACACGTACTGGTATCTGCATGCAACGCCGATCCTGATGGGGCAGATCGCGGCGGCCGGCGAGGCCTTGCATCAAGGAGCCGGCACATGACCGCGCTGGCTCCTCATCTCGCCACCTTCCTACGAGAGCATCTGCCGCGCGAGCGGCGGGCGAGCCGGCACACTTGCGAGGCCTACGCCTACAGCTTTCAACTGCTGCTGCGCTTCGCGGCTGCCCGACTGGGGACCACCCCGTCCGGCATCGAGATCGAACAGCTCGATCCACCGCTCCTCCTGACCTTCCTGGAGCACATCGAGGACGAACGCGGCAACTCGGCGCGCACCCGCAACGCCCGTCTGGCCGCCATCAAAGCCTTCTTCCGCTTCCTCGAGTACCGGCTCCCGTCCTGTCTGGATCAGGCGCGCCGGGTCAGGGCGATCCCAATGAAGAAGGTCGATGAGGCGCTCGTCAGCCATCTCAGCCGCGTCGAGATGCAGGCTCTGCTCGATGCGCCGGACCCCCGTCGGATGCCCGGCATCCGCGATCGAGCGATGCTGCATCTAGCCTTCGCCGCGGGGTTGCGCGTCTCCGAACTCGTCAGTCTCCGCATCGACCAAATCGACCGCCAGACGGTTGCCAGCATCCACGTGATGGGCAAAGGACGCCGCGAGCGTGTGCTGCCCTTGTGGAAGGAGACCACGACGGCGCTGAAGGCCTGGCTAGCGGTCCGCCCGGCGAGTGGCGATGCCGAGCTCTTCCTCAATGCCGCAGGACGCGCGATGACCCGCTCCGGATTCGAATATGTCCTCGCCAAGCACGTGGCCACCGCGGCGCTGAAGCAACCGTCCATCGCCGATAAGCACGTCACTCCGCATGTCTTGCGCCACTATCTACCCCGCCCGACTATGTCGGGTAGCTAGAGTTCTGCCCACGATTCCAAGGGTTTATGCGATAACATGTAGAGATAGTTTGTAGCCCTTCCGGCAATCCAGCTTGGAAAGGGAGCAAACAATGAAGTGTTTCATCAATGATGATTTGGCGTTGTCGCGGCCACCAGAGGGCCCGGTGGCGAGTTATATCGTTCCGTTTGCCGAATGGCTCGGTGATCGAGGCTACGGTCTTGTTTCCATGAGGAACCAGGTGCTGCTGGCCGCAGGCTTCAGCAAGTGGCTCGGGCAAAAGGGGATTGAGCTAAGCGACATAGGTGGAGACCATCCTGGGCGTTATTTGCTGGACCGAGCGCAGCGGCCAAAGCTTGGAGATACCGCCGCTCTTCGACATCTACTGGCTTTTCTGCGAAGCCAGAACGCAATCGCCGAAGCGATTGAGGCCGACCACAACCCATCGCCGGTAGAACAACATGTGCAGGCATATGAGCGGTATTTGCATCACGCGCGGTTCTGGTCAAACGATCATAAATTACCGGCCAGTTGTCCGGGATTTTCTCAACTTCCGCTTCACTGATGGTGAAGTCTCGCTCGCACAATTGCGTGCCGTCGACGTGACCGATTTCGTGCAAAAAGCGATTTCGCGTCTCAACATGCGACGCGCCAAGATCATAACCACCGCACTGCGGTCGTTTCTCTCCTATGTGCGGTTTCGTGGGGACATCACGTCAGACCTGGCGGCAGCGGTCCCGATCGTAGCCAACTGGTCGCTTTCATCTATTCCTCGTGCGATCGGCCGCGACGAGGTAACTCGCTTACTCGCCAGCATTGACCGCGATACGCCCGTCGGGTGCCGCGACTACGCGATGATCCTCGCATTGGCGAGGTTGGGATTGCGATCGAGTGAGGTAGTGTCGCTCGAACTCGACGACATCGATTGGGTCGCCGGGCAGATCCGTGTGCGTGGCAAGAACGGTCAACGCAACGACCTTCCGTTGCCAGCGGACGTTGGCGAGGCAATTTCCGACTACCTGCCGAAGGCGCGCCCACGCAATGCCGACCGTCGCGTCTTCTTGCGCGACAAGGCCCCGATCCGCGGGTCCAAGGGGCCGAGTGGACTCGGATCGATCATCCGACGCTCACTGAAGAGGGCCGGCATCGAATCTCCCACAAAGGGAACGCACCAGTTCCGACACGGCCTTGCCTCAGAGATGCTCCGTGGCGGTGCCTCGCTGGGTGAGATCGGTGAAGTTCTGGGACACCGTCATCTGCAGACAACAGCGATCTACGCCAAGGTCGATCTCGACGCGTTGCGAACGCTGGCTTTGCCATGGCCGGGAGAAGCCCAATGAGCACACTCCGACAGGCTGTTCAGGAGTACATCGAGATGCGGCGAGGGCTGGGGTTCAAGCTGCGAGAGACAGAACGGGGATTGATCGATTTAGCCGCGTTCCTGGAGGCCCATGATACGCCATATGTCACGACGGAACTGGCCCTTGCCTGGGCTCAGCGACCGTGGCGCGCGCAGCCTTCGCATTGGGCGAGACGGCTGGGGTATGTCCGCGTATTCGCCCGTCATCGAGTTGCCGCTGATCCGCGAACCCAGATTCCCCCGGACGGTTTGCTACCCTTTCGCCCGAAGCGAGCTCGGCCTTATCTCTATTCAAAGGAAGACATCCAGCGCCTCTTGTCCGCAGCGCTTGAGATGCCGTGCCGATATACTCGCTCAAGCTCAGGCCATGGACATATTATTGCCTGTTCGGATTACTGAGCGTTTCCGGCCTGCGCCTCGGCGAAGCCCGTAACCTCAAACTTTCGGACATCGATTTCGATGCCGCTGTGCTGACGATCCGCGGTACGAAGTTTGGAAAGTCCCGTCTTGTGCCGATGCACGCATCAACGTGCGCAGTGCTCCAGGATTACGCCGCCGACAGCATTGCGCGGCCCAGGCGGCGTCTCCTTATTTGTTCACTTCCCGGTTGGGCAACCGCCTTGATGTGGGAGACATTCATCGAACATTCTATACTCTGTCTCGCCAGATCGGCCTGCGCGGTGCAACCGACAGCCATGGCCCGCGTCTGCATGACATGCGCCATGTGTTTGCGACGAACACACTGGTGCGTTGGTACGAAGCCGAGCAAGATCCCGAGCGGCTCCTGCCCATTTTGTCCACCTATCTCGGTCATGTCCACGTGGCCGATACCCAATGGTACCTCACCGGTTCACCCGAGTTGATGAAAGAAGCAATGCGCCGTCTTGAGCGCCGCTGGGAGGATCGGACATGACCAAGCATGCCAGCCTGGCGCCACTTTTGGAGCGCTTTTTCACCCAACGCCTGATGCAACAGCGGCAGGCAAGCCCCCATACGATCAGTTCCTATCGCGATACATTTCGGCAGTTGCTGAAGTTCGCGGAACGAACATTGCATAAGCCGCCGTCTCGATTGAGCTTCGCGGAAGTCGATGCGCCGTTGATCGTTGCCTTCCTTGATGACCTGGAGAACCATCAGGGTATCAGCGTACGCAGCCGCAACCTGCGCCTCACGGCGATTCATTCCTTCTTTCGCTACGCGGCCTTCGAGGCACCCGAGCATTCCGCCCAAATCCAACGCGTGCTTGCAATCCCCAGTAAGCGCTTCACTCGAACCCTCGTTAATTTCCTGACCCGCCCTGAGGTCGATGCCTTGCTGGCCGCACCGGATCGATCGACCTGGTCCGGGCGACGCGATCACGCGTTCCTGCTGGTCGCCGTGCAGACCGGATTGCGGCTATCGGAGATCACTGGTCTCAAGCGCGACGATCTGTTCTTCGGCACGGGCGCCCACCTGCGCGTCATTGGCAAAGGGCGCAAGGAACGCTGCACCCCGTTCGCCAAGTCTACGACCGCAGTCTTGAGAAGCTGGCTGAAAGAGCCTCAGCGCGGAGAAGAGAGTATCCTGTTTCCCAGCGCCAGAGGTGAGCGGCTGAGCGTTCATGGCGTTCAGTATATGCTGAACAAACACCGCCAGACCGCCTCTGCCATTTGCCCGTCGCTGAATGGAAAGCGCGTCACTGTTCATCGTTTGAGGCACACGATGGCCATGGACCTCCTGCAGGCGGGCGTCGATCGCGCCGTCATCGCTCTGTGGCTCGGCCATGAATCCGTCGAGACCACACAGATCTATCTCGAGGCGACGTTGGCGATGAAGGAGGCGGCGTTGGCAAAGACGTCCCCCTATTCCGGTAAGTCATCCCGATTCCGGCCCGACGACAATCTGCTGGAGTTCTTGAACAGCCTGTAGATCGCGCTGACTATGTCGGGTGGCCGGGGTGTTTCTGCGGGAAATTTCCTTTTCTGAGGCTTTTCCTGCGCCGTTGGCACGACTTTTGAAGGCGATGTCACGGTAACTTCTTGTGAGGAGTCGCTGGGGTAGACGCCGGTTCATGAATGACGCGCTCATCAGCTACAAACGCCACCGCTTTCCCGCCGAGATCATCGCCCATGCGGTGTGGCTATATTACCGGTTCCCATTGAGCCTGCGCCTGGTCGAGGAAATGCTGCTGGAGCGCGGCATCGTCGTCTCATATGAAACGATCCGCCGCTGGGGGAAGAAGTTCGGGCCCGAGTACCTTCGCCGACTGCGCACGTCAAGGTGCCGAAGACGCATCTGGCGCCCGGCTACAGGGCTACGACAAGCCGACCGCCGACGGCGCGATCGTCCAGATCATCCAGGTGGCGGTCGACACCGGCATCGCGCAGGCGGCGATCGACGAGACGGTCAATTTCATCAGGACCAAGAGCCGTTCCTGGATCGACAGCGGCGTATCGACAATGCCTGGGACGATCCCTACACGATCCAGGCCATCGGCGACCTGACGCTGCGTCTCCACGCCGCGCAGGCGCTGCTGGAAAAGGCCGGCCTCGCAATCGATAAGGCGGTCGCCGAGCCATCGGCGGAAACCGTCGCATATGCGCAGATCGTGACGGCGGAATCGAAGATCCTGTCGACCGAGATCGCCATTGCCGCGACCAACGGACTGTTCGAATTGGCCGGCACGCGTTCGACGCTTGCCGAGCACAATCTCGACCGGCATTGGCGCAATGCGCGGACCCATACGCTGCACGATCCGGTGCGCTGGAAATACGCGATCCTCGGCAAGTACTTCCTCAACGGCGAAAAGCCGCCGCTGCACGCCTGGAGCTGATCGCAGTTCGCCGAGGGCCGTCGGCCTCGTTTCACCATGCGGTGGCCCGGCAGGGCCGCCTGTCTCTCAATCCTGGAGCCACCCCCGGAGTCTGTCCCATGTCAAATCCTTCTGTCGTCGGCTTTTCCGGTAACATCACCCGCCCATCGAAGACACGCGCCTTCGTCGACCTCGTCGTCCAGGACATCGCCAACCTGCATGGTCTGTCGGGACGCACCTATGACATCGACGATGTCGGACCGTCGCTCGGCAGCGCCAGATGGGCGCGCGACCTTGACGCAAAGGCGCAGGCGATCCTGGCGCAGGTCATCGCCGCGGACGTACTCGTCGTCGGCTCGCCGACCTACAAGGGCAGCTATACCGGACTGTTCAAGCATTTCTTCGACCTCATCGATCCGACTGCGCTGAAGGGCGAGCCGGTTCTCCTGACGGCGACCGGAGGCGGCGAGCGCCATGCGCTTATCGTCGAGCATCAGCTCAGGCCACTGTTCGGGTTCTTCGAGGCCTTTGCGCTTCCCACGGCCGTCTACGCCACAGACAAGGATTTCACCGATGGCCCCCGGAAGGCCGAACCGCGGGTGAAGACCGGACCTGGAACGCGTAATATAATTGGATTGCTGGCATGCTCCTCCCGGTATTATCAATGAGGGCTCCTGTGCGTATTGGAATGCTATGATTGGGAAATATCCGGCGCCGCCTATGCCACGCAGGAGTATCCGGACTGATGAGCGAGAAAATGGACCGTTCTGGAAATTTCGTGGCCGAGAAAATCGCGGCCGGAGAAGGAGCCTTTCTCTCTCCAGCATTGGAACAGGGCTCAAAGCCGGAGTGGGGGAGGCAGACGACGATGCACGCCGTAGCGTTTCTGCGGACGAGGTGTTTGACCGGCTAGAGGCAAAACACGCCGAGAGAGCAAGATCTAAGATCGCCCGGCGGCTAGCTGACGGTTTCCCTACCTATCGCTTCCCCTCCATGCGCTATTCGGAAGGAAACAGGATAGCCTCATAATCCTGCGCCCCGTTCAGGATGTGCAGGATATCAATACGATCGGTGCCGATATGGTAGAAAATAAGATAATTTCCGTGCGGCAAACGGCGCACACCGGTGTGCTCATACCGTGGCACGAGCGGGAATGCGCGGGGCATGTCGGCCAGCTTGAAACAGTGATCCACCAGTTCGGCGACGAAACTGTCAGCGCGGCTGGGATTATCCTTGGCGATGAAGTCGCCGATGTGTTCGAGGTCGGTTAGGGCCTCATCCGTTATGACGATGTTCACGCACCAGATTCTTTCGCCATTTGCTGGTACTTATGGCGCAAACGCTTCGCTACCGTTTCCAGCGGCGTCACTCGGCCAGCGTCGGCGTCGGCAAGGCCCCTGGCAATTGCCGCATCCAAGGCGGCAAGTCGCTTTTCGCGTTCCTCAACCAGCCGTACTCCTTCGCGCAGAACCTCGCTGCGGGATTGGTAGCGGCCGGTTTTCAACAAATCGGACACGTACTGCTCCAGGTGGTGTCCGAGATTCGCACTGCTGGGCATAATGCACCTCCTTGGTTCCTTATATAGCACGACGTGATAACTGTTATCAACAAATCCTGGCTCTGGGCGACGCACCGCGCTACACCGGGTGAGGTAGGGAACGTCCTGTTCAACACCAAGCTGCTGAACCCCAAGTCCTTAGGTGCGCTGATGTCCTTGGATAACAACCGCAGCCCTCCAGCTTCAAGGCGACGCCCCCTAAAGAGGAAAGATCGATCGCTACACTGAGATGCGCAACATCTATGCCCACATGAAGAGCAAAGAGTGCAATAAGACTCCGGACGAGATTCGCAATATGGCCGCCTTTGGGAAAACGACCCCGAGGCGCACGCGGATACGGTCCCAACTCTGAACGATCGTTATCTTAGCTGTCCACTGGAAGCCGGGCGTTCCACACCTCCCCCGCCCGATACGCGGCTGCCGCCACGATGGAACGCCCCTCACTCCGGCTGATGTTTTTCACGTTCAGGTGAAAGATGGCCACAAGCCTCCCCACGGCACGGACGGGGGACGGGGGGTGTCCCCCAGCGCACCTGCCGGTTTTCTCCGGTTTCGATCTCGCAACCGGTTAGAAAACCGAGCATGCATCCCCCCTTTACCCAATGCGTACACGTTGGGGCGATGCGTAGGTGCGCTGTACGCATTGGTACAAAATCCCGCCGGTCATGCAAGGCGGGTCCGCTCAGGCCAGTGTCTCAGTTTGACATTTGCGGGCTGAAAACCGCCCCTTGACGCAACCGCAGACATCAGCAAGTAGCGATCTATCGAGGGTGCCCCAGGTTGCTGCCGTTTGTCTGCGAGTCAAACCCCGCCGGCGGGCCCTTAAGGTGCCGATGCAAGCTCCGGTCTCATTAAAGTTTCATGAGAATTTTCTAATATTTCTGCTTTGGGGGAACATTGAGTGGACGAAAACAGCTCGTATCAGGAAGCCTACCGCCTGGAGCGCTTAGAGAACGGCGCAGCGACCGCGTTGGCGACTTTCTATTCGGCAAAGGAGGCGTTGACCCTCATTCCAAGCCTGGATCAGAACTACCGGCTAATGCTCGGCGACAAGCAGATATGGCCGCACAAGACTTCATCTACCCGTCATACTGATACGGCAGATTAGCCAAGGGCCGACCCTCCCAAGTGGCCTTGTTCCCTGACCTCTCTTGCCCGGATTGCGACCGGGCATTCTTTTATGTCGGGTTTAGTTTCGCCTTGATGGAGCTGACGGCCTTCAAGATGGCGTCGGCTGCGTACTCATCAAGCGCGATATCCAACAAGCCTTCCGTGGTCTGGATCGAGAGGATACCTACCGTTCCCTTGTCATCCTCGACCGTGCTGACATGGATTTCTGTCGGCACGAAAGGCGCGGCTTTGTCCTTGCGCTTCATCGTTCACCCGTGGCACTTGCGGGCGACAATCGCGCAACCCAGTGTCACGTTCAAGCGGACTTAGGGCCGGGTTCTCTTAGGGACCGCGCTTGCCCGGCTTCGGCGCAAAGGCATCCACCGCCTCGCAAAAGTTTCTTTCATCGGCCAAGCTCCTTTTGAAATGAAATCTCCAATTCTTTCCCCACCCCGCTCGCTCTCAATTCTCAAACAGGTCGAGGGTCTCAGCCTTTGGCTGCTTAGGCCTGGCCTTGCGAACGTTGATGGCGGCCGCATCGAGACGGTTCTTGAGGTGCACGGCATAGTGCTTCTCGATCATTTCGACGCTCGTGCGGCAGTTTTTGGCGACCTGGTAGATATCGGCGCCTTCAAGCAGCCGGAAGCTGATGTAGCTGTGGCGCAGCGAGTAGAGCGTGCGCCGGTTGCCCTCGCGGTCGAGCTTCAGCCCGATCTTGTCGAGAATGCCGTTGAACTGCTTCTTGTGGTCAACCGGGAACAGTTTGTCGGTCGGCTTCGGCTTGTTGCGGGTCACCATCCGCTCAAAGGGGAACACGGCGCCTGAGGTGCTTTTGCAGTACCCTACCCCGCGCTTGCCGCGCACCTGGATTTCAAGGATCTTCTGACCGCTTGCCTTGTCCTTCACGATCTCCACGTCCCGGTACTCAAGCCAGTTGGCTTCGTCTGGCCGAAGACCCGTGTTGGCCAGGAACAGGATCTTGTCGTGGAGCTGCTCAGCCAGCCATACGCGATGGGCTTTTTCACCCTCCTTCGCCTTCTTGCTGGCTTCCCGTGCCTGTGACAGACCGCGAGATCCACCTCTACATAGACGACAGCGGCAGCAGGGAACCAGACTGAGAGCCGAAAGAGAAGCGCCGTGACGAGATGGACTATTTCGCCCTTGGCGGGATCCTCATCAATGAGGAGCACGTCGACGAGCTCTACCGCCTTCACAAGTCCTTTTGCCAGCAGCATGGCATAGACTATCCGTTGCACTCCTGGGCCATCAGGGGTGGGCGTGGCGACTTCGGCCGGCTGAAGAAGCCGGAGGCCGCCTATGAGTTTTTGAGCGACCTGGAACGGATGCTGCTATCGTTGCCGGTCATCGGCATTGCAGCCGTAATCGACCGACCGGGGTATGTGGCCCGCTACCGGGACCGCTATCAGGATCAGCTCTGGTTCATGTGCAAGACCGCCTACTGCATTCTGATCGAACGCGCCGCCAAATACGCCTGCAGCCAGGACCGCAAGCTGCGCGTGTTCTTTGAGCGGGCCGGCAAAGCCGAAGACCGCGACCTGGTGGCCTATACGCGTATTCTGAAGACGCAGGGCACGCCTTTCGACGGCGCCAATTCAGCCAGCTATGACTCGTTGACCGCACAAGAGTTTAGGGACATCGTCCGCGGTGAGCCCCGTGGCAGGACCAAGGCCACGCCTATGATGCAAATAGCCGATCTCTACCTCTATCCGATGGCCAAGGGCGGCTATGACCCATCCTACCGCCCCTACAGGGCCTTGATGAAGTTCAATTCGTCTTCCGGGTCCTCGTCTTCTTCTGACGAAGGCTCTATCGACAGCATGATCATCGCGAACCCGTCCCGCTGCGTGAGGACCTGCTCGTATAGCTGGGGTGCAGTTCGTCCACGCTGCACGCTCAACCAGACACCGGCGTCCGTTTCGTCGATCTCGCTGGGTACGCCTTCCTCGTGTCTACGCCGGCGCAGCAGCGAGTAAGCTGAGACCGGCGCCCCCTTCCCGGCTGACAGATACGGAAACTTCGAAGGCTCCCGGTACGCCCGGAGGATCTTTCCATTATGCACGATCACGAGTGCATTGCTGCTGTGCGTTGAGCAGGCTTCAGGGCCTTTCACAATCGTCGGCACGGCCTGTGTTGAGTTCAACGTCTGACCGACTTTGGTCACCACTGCAACAACGACGCCGTCCATGGGCGCGCTGACCTTCGTGTAGTCGAGCTTTGCGCGAGCATTCTCAACGCCGGCCGTCTTCTCAGCGATCTGCGTTTCAAATGACTCGACTTTGGCCTCCAGCGCCAAGAACTTCGCTTGCGCGTCCGCCAGTTCGGCGGCCGATGCTGCCTTCTGCCCACTCAGCGTCTTCTGTCTCCGGAAGACCAATTCGGCCTGTTCCAGCTCTATTCCGCTTTCCTTGCGCTGTGCCTTGACATTGGCGAGGTTGGCATCGGCAATGCGCAGTTCGTTTTGCTGTTGCGTAGCATCGATTTCGGCGATCAAGTCGCCAGCCTTGATCGTTTGACCGAGCACGACATGCAGCGCCTTCAATTGGCCCGATACTTGGGCGCCAACGCTGACCATACGGGCAGGTTCCAAAACGCCGTTCGCAAGAACGGTCTCCTCGACCGACCCGAGCACCACAGGTTCCGTGAGGACGGGATCGCGCGTTTTGCGTTCGAAAGAGCCGGTCGCGGACGCGATGGCGAACACCACCGGGGGGATCCCCAGGACCCAGACGAGCGCCCTTGTCTTACCCTTCAGCAAAACTCACACCCGCTTTGAGAACACATTGTTTTAGCCGGACGCTGTGGTGCGACGGAAACGCCGAGAATCTCATCGACCGAGCTGAAACGAGATTGGCTCCGGCATGCGCTTGTTCCGCTGAGAGGTTTCAACCAGCGCGGAAAACTTGATCGCGAACGCGAACACACGAAGACGTAGATGATGGTGAAGTGACGGGCGAGCATCATTGTCCCTTTCGGAGGGCGGTAGCAGCAGCAACAAGCTCAGGGCGAGTGCCATCGGGCCGAAGAGAAGGCTGGCACGAACAAGGCTCCTGTGTCGGTGCATTGCGAATTTCAGACGTTTGCTTTGGCCGCACTCAGAAGCTCCCCAGGACACCGCCGATATGAAGCGCGACCAGAGCCAGCATGAGATTGGCAAGCGCCTCATGCTCCGACCCATTCGATGGCCCAAAAGGCGTCAGTCGTTTGTAGCGAGCCAGGTACGGCCAAGTGTCGTCGAGGTCAGTAAGGCAACCACCATCAATGCTCCCAACGGATTGTGGCCGAGATATCGCGCTTCACGATTGAAGATCATGTCCTCAGCATGAGAGTGTCTTTCGGACCGCGGATGAATTGCGTAAAGCGGGCATCTCAATCGGACCACCGAGATGCAGCTTTTCATTCCGTTAGAATGAGTGTTGGAAACGGAGGATGCCGCCGACGCTGTTCTTCTTGTCGGCGTCAGTCCAGTTCAACTTGGAAGGGTCGACCATGTCGACGCCGAAGTTGCCGTAGTCGTCATAGTCGACTTCGGCTGTGAGCGTGAAACCTGGAACGACCGTATAGGCGACGTTTGCAGCCACACCATAGTTCTTGAGCTGATCACCCGAGATCTGAAGATTAAACGAAGTTTTCTCGTTGAACTTGTAAGTAGCGCCGGCCCAGAAAGCCCAATTGCCGCCCCAGGTTTTGTAGAAGCCGCGACCATGAGCGTCGATTGCGTCAGTGGCGTCATCGTTGAGCTTGCCATTGGAGCCGTGGCCGAACATTCCGAACAGCGACAGTTCGTTGGTGACGTTGATATCGACGCGGACCTTGCCGGCCACCGATTCGTAGTTGCTGTCATAAGCGACAACGCCAGTGATCGCGCCCCAGCCTTGTGTGTATTTCACGCCGCCGACTACGTGCGGTACATAGCTGTCGATAGTGCCGACTACGCCCGAGCCTTCTTCGAGTGAAACCACAGCCGAAAAGCCGTTACTGGCGTCAAAGTAGTATTGAACCACGTTTGTATCGAAGTTGCCGTACGGAACAAGAATTTGATTGAGGACGTTCCCGGCGTAGCCAATATATGTGTCGAATGCCGACCAGTCCTTACCAACTCGGAGGCCACCAACCTGAATCCAAGCGGAAGTCAACGTGAGGCCTCTGTTGAAGGAATAGTTCTGAGGACTGCCGGGACCCGAAG
>NZ_JHQR01000285.1 GCF_014843825.1 Mesorhizobium silamurunense | reverse complement strand
CGGCGGATACGCCGTGACCCTCGCTCCCGGATCGACCATCGGCATCATCGGCGGCGGCCAGCTCGGCCGCATGCTGGCGATGGCCGCCGCCCGCCTCGGCTATCGCACAATCGTGCTGGAGCCGCAGCCCGATTGCCCGGCGGCCCAGGTCGCCAACCGGCAGATCGTCGCTCCGTATGACGACCCCGCGGCACTTGCCGAACTGGCTGCCGCCAGCATCGTCGTCACCTACGAGTTCGAGAATGTCCCGGTTCAAGCCGCGGAGACGCTCGCCGCGCGCGTTCCGGTCTATCCGCCGGCGCGCGCGCTCGAGGTTGCGCAGGATCGCGTGACCGAGAAGAGTTTCCTGAACGGCATCGGCATTCCGACGGCAGAATTCTGCCCGGTCGACAATGACGACCAGTTGACGGTGGCGTTGCAAAAGTTCCGCGGTAGCGGCGTGTTGAAGACACGCCGCCTGGGCTATGACGGCAAGGGCCAGCGCGTCTTCCGCAACATGGAAACCGGCGGGTTTGCCGGCACCTGCGAGACGATGGGCAACGTGCCGCTGATCCTTGAATCGCTGGTCGTCTTCGAGCGCGAGATTTCGGTCATCGCCGCGCGGGCACACGACGGCTCGACGGCCGCTTACGATCCGGCCGAGAACATCCACCGCGAGGGCATTCTGCGAACTTCGACCCTGCCTGCCGCCATTCGGTCTGAAACGGCCGAGGCAGCCAAGGATGCGGCTTCAAAAATCCTCGTGGCGCTCGACTATGTCGGCGTCATCGGCGTCGAGTTCTTCGTTCTTGCCGACGGCTCGCTGCTGGCCAACGAGCTGGCGCCGCGCGTCCACAATTCCGGCCACTGGACCGAGGCCGCCTGCCTCGTCTCGCAGTTCGAGCAGCATATCCGCGCGGTCGCCGGCCTGCCGTTGGGCTCGCCCGCCCGGCATTCCGACTGCGTGATGGAAAACCTGATCGGCGACGACGTGCTGAAGGTCCCGGCGCTGCTCGCCGAGCCCGATCTGATGCTGCATCTCTACGGCAAGGCCGACTCGCGCCCCGGCCGCAAGATGGGGCATTTCACGCGGATCAGCCGCCTGCACTGATCCCCCAACTACTGCATATCCTGGTCTTCGTCCTCGTCCGGGCTGGCGCAGGTCGGATCGCCGTCTTGGCAATTGGGACCTGAAGTGAGCTGCTTGGTGCGCTCATTGGTCAGCTTCGTCAGGCATTGCGAAACCTCCATCGGATGGATGGAGCCGCCCTCGCTGTCGGCGGTCGAATAGGCGCATTCGGCATCGCGAAAGGCGATCCAGGCGCGCTGCGCCGTCTGCAGAAGCTTGTTGGCCTTCTCGTCATTGCCGCCGACGAGATCCTTGTAGGCGGCGTTCAGCTTGGCATCGGCCGCCTCATAGTCGGTGTTGGCGCAAATGCTCATCATCGACTGGCTGTCGTCGTTGCGGTCGCATTCTTGTCCCCAAGCCGCCGGGGCGGTTGCCAGGAGGACAAGACAGGCTGGCAGGAAGAGACGGCGCATGCTGGATCTCCAATCGCTTTGCGTCGGCCCAGCATCCCAGCCGCTCCCGAGTCGCGCAATGCGGCGCGATCCGGATGGCGAATATTTGATGAGCGCGCCGGTTGCGGCATCAGAGTTGCGCGCTTGCGGTTGACATGGGCAAGGCTCCTCGTTTATGAGCCACGCAAGTTCAAAGGCGCGTTTTTTCCGGGCGCGCCTTTAAAATTCGGCCCGGGACCGGGCCCCGACCGAACAGGCAAGACCATGAAGATCAAGAATTCGCTCAAGGCGCTCAAGGCGCGTCACCGCGACAACCGGCTGGTTCGCCGCAAGGGACGCATCTACATCATCAACAAGACCGCTCCGCGCTACAAGGCGCGCCAGGGCTGAGACTTGCGCGCGGCCTGATGAATGTCGCCCAAAACTGCGTAGCGGTTTTGGGAGAACGACGTGAACAAAGAGGCCGTGCCGCGCTGATGTCGATTGCCGGTTCGCCGGCCCTCTCACGCTAAAATCATTTTGACGATCCGCCGTCCGGCGTTAGATTCCGGCGATGCGGATTCTTTTTGCATTCTTCACCGCCGTCCTCTTCGCCTGTGCTGCCTCGCCTGCATCGGCCGAGGACCAGGACACGCAGCCCTCCGCCGCCTCGCCGCCACCGGCCATCACGCCGCCGCCCGTCGCCTCGACCAGGCAAGGACGGCTCAACCAGCTCTTTGCCGATCTCAAACGCGAGCGCAACGAAAAGGCCGCCGAGCGCATCGCCGGCCGCATCTGGAATGAGTGGAACCAGTCCGGCAGCGCCTCGATCGACCTGATGATGCAATGGGCGCAGAAGGCGACGGAAGACCAGAAATTCGACGTCGCGCTCGACTTCCTCGACCAGGTGGTGACCTTACAGCCCGACTATGCCGAAGGCTGGAACCGCCGCGCCACCGTGCATTTCCTGATGAAGAATTACGGGAAGTCGATGTCGGACATCGACCATACGCTGCATCTCGAACCGCGCCATTTCGGCGCGCTCTCGGGTCTCGCGCAGATCATGGCCGAAACCGGCCACAAGCAGTCGGCGCTGGAAGCCTGGCAGAAAGTGCTCGCCATCTATCCGATGATGCGCAGCGCCCAGGACCAGGTATCGGCGCTTTCGGAAGAGCTGGCCGGCGAAGGCATTTGATGGAGAAGGGAATAGGGAATTAGGCAGTAGACAGAAATATACCACTACTGCCTACTGCCTACTGCCATCCTCCAAAACTAATTCCGCTCCGGGATGTTCAAGCTTTTGATCGTGGCCCGCATCGACTTCATTGCCGTTGGGCTGGCCGCAGGCGTGTAACCCGTATCTCTTCCGCATGAACCTCATCTGCGCCGCGCTTCTCTTCCTCATCGCGCTTATCTTCGCCCTCGCCGGCATTACCCGCACCGGCGTCTGGCTGATCGAGCGCCGCAATTCGCCGGGCGGTGAATTCGCCGACGTTAACGGCGCGCGCATCCACTATATCCATATTCCGGCGCCTGCCGGCGCCGCTCTGCCGCCGATCGTCTTCATCCATGGCGCCAGCGCCAACCTCAGGGACCAGATGCTGCCGCTGAAGCCCCTGCTCGAAGGCCGCGCCGAGTTGCTCTTTCTCGACCGGCCCGGCTTCGGCTGGTCGGAGCGCGGAGCGGGCAACAACGAAACCCTTGCGGCGCAGGCAGACACCATCGCCGCGCTGATGGATCGCCTTCGCATCGGCAGAGCGATCATCGTCGCCCATTCCTTCGGCGGCGCGATCACCACCGCCTTTGCCCGCCAGCATCCCGACAAGACGCTCGGCCTCGTCTTCCTGGCGCCCGTCAGTCATCCTTGGCCGGGCGGCGCGACCGCCTGGTATTACAAGCTGACGGCCGTTCCGGTGATCGGCTGGCTGTTTTCCGAGACGATTGCTTACCCCGCCGGCATGCTGCAAATCGGCGACGCGACGGCCTGCGTCTTCTCGCCCAACAATGCGCCTGACGACTATATCGACAAGGCCGCGATCCCTTTGGTGTTGAGGCCGCGCGCCTTCCGCGCCAACGCCCGCGATGTGGCCCAGCTATATGACTATGTGCGCGCGGCCTCGCCCGGCTACCGTGAAATCAAGGTACCGACGGTCGTCATCTCCGGCGATCGCGACAAGGTGGTCTACGCCACCATCCACTCCGTCGGCCTGGAGCGCGACATTCCCGGCGCGGAGCTCATCTGGGTCCGCAACCTCGGCCACAAGCCGGACTGGGTCGCGCCCGATCTCGTCGTCGGCGCTATCGAAAGGGCTGCCGGCGCGCCGGTCGACTTGCAGGCGATGGCGAGCGTCGTGGAAAGCCGCATCGCCGGTGACACGCAAGGCGCCGGCAGATGCCCGGAACTCAAGGTGCCGGACGCCCAACTCGCGCCGGGCTGACGCTTCGGATCAGTGTGTTTCCGACCCGACATAGGCGATGCGCAGCATGTTGGTCGAGCCGGGCGTCCTCAGCGGCACGCCGGCGGTGATGATGACGCGGTCGCCCGGCTTGCCGAAGCCTTCGTCGAGCGCGATGCGGCAGGCCCGGTCGACCATGTCGTCGAGGTCGATCGCGTCCTCCGAGACCACGCAATGCGTGCCCCATAGAAGCGAGAGCCGGCGCGCCGTGTTGACGATCGGCGACAGCGCCACGATCGGCACCTGCGGCCGCTCGCGCGCGGCGCGCAGGCCGGTGGTGCCGGAGGCGGTGTAGGTGATGATCGCCGACAGTTTCAGCGTCTCGGCGATCTCACGCGCGGCGAGCGAAATGGCGTCGGCACCGGTCGCTTCCGGCTCGGAGCGCTGCGCGTTGATGATGCCGGCATAGGTCGGATCGGTTTCGACCTTGGTGGCGATGCGGTTCATCATGGCGACCGCCTCGACCGGATAGGCGCCGGCAGCGGATTCGGCCGAAAGCATGATCGCGTCCGCGCCTTCGAACACGGCGATCGATACGTCCGAGACCTCGGCGCGGGTCGGCACGGGTGCGGTGATCATCGATTCCAGCATCTGGGTCGCGATCACCACCGGTTTGCCGGCGCGGCGCGCGGCGCGCGTGATCTGCTTCTGGATGCCGGGCACCGCCTCCAGCGGCATCTCGACGCCGAGATCGCCACGCGCAACCATCAATGCGTCGGAGAGCTCGATGATCTCGGCCAGGCGAGCGACTGCCTGCGGCTTCTCGATCTTGGCCATGATCAGCGCCCGGCCGCGCGCGATCTTGCGGGCTTCGGCCAAATCCTCCGGCCGCTGCACGAAGGACAGCGCCACCCAGTCGACACTCGCCGCCAGCACCGCGTCGAGGTCGGCCCGGTCCTTTTCGGTGAGCGCGCCGACCGGCAGGTCGGTGTCGGGCAGGCTGACGCCCTTCTTGTCGGAAATGCCGGTGCCGGCGACGACCGTGCAGGTGATCGACTTGCCGTCGCTCTTGACCGCCTTGAGCTCCAGCTTGCCGTCGTCGATCAAAAGACGGTGGCCGGCCTCGACCGAGCTCAGGATTTCGGGATGCGGCAGGTAGACCCGTTTCGACGTGCCGGGTTCCGGATTGTCGTCGAGCGTGAAGGTCTGGCCGACAGCCAGCGCTTCCTTGACATTGGCGAACTTGCCGACCCTGAGCTTCGGCCCTTGCAAATCGGCCAGAATGCCGATCGGCCGGCCGACGGCCGCTTCGACGGCGCGGATGCGGCCGACGAGCGTGCGCATCAGCTCATGGTCGGTATGGCTCATATTGATGCGGAAGACATCGGCGCCCGCCTCGAAGAGCTTTCGCAGCATCTCCTCGGACGAGGAAGCCGGACCGATGGTGGCGAGGATCTTGACCTTGCGGTTGCGTCTCATTGACTGTTTGTTCCCGGAGCGGGGGTCGCTGGCGCGCCGCCCGTTGCGGGCTCGTCGGTCAGCTGGACCATCCAGCTTGCCTGCTCGCCCGTGTCATATTCCTGAAATCCGGCGCGCTGGAAGCCCCGGGCGACGCAATCATTCACGCCGGCAATCTTGAACTCTTTCTCGGCGACGCACATGTTGATCGGGCCGTCCCAACGCCCGCCGCGCTCGGCGTCTTCTGCATAAAGATAGTAAAACCTTGATGACAGCGGCCCCTCGATCAGCGTCTTGCAGGTCGACCCTTCGATGTGCCACCAGCCTTCGGTGATCCAGCCGGCCTTCGCCCGATAGCCGATGCCGACGCCGACCAGGTTCTGTGTCGCGTTGCAGACGCGGAAGTCGGCGCGCGCCGGCGAGGTCGCGCAAAGCGCGCTGATAACCGCGCCAAAGATCAGGAGCGGCAGGGTCAGGCGCTTGCGCAGCCTGCCAGCGAAACCCATCCCAAATCCCTTCGCGAACCACATCTGCATCTCTCGAAGCCCTTTTCAGCAAACTCCGGGCGCATGTCAACGCGCCGTTTTGTTCAATTCCAATCGATTTAGAGAGGCTCGCGCATGACCCCGAAAATCGGAATCGATTTTCGGAAAGGATCATGCGCCAAAATCAAAGTGCTACAGCGTCCTTTGCGCGTCCAAGAGGACGCGCGGCGCTGTAAGCGCGCGATTTGGCGTCCATCCGGGATTTTTTGCAGAAACCGTGGCCAAACAACGGCATTGCGCCTCAGTCCTCTTCGTGGAATGACGATACCACCCCGCCCGGACACTCGCGAACAGACCGTTTTCAACCGATGACCCGATCCACAGCTTTCGCGCCCTTCGACATCATCGAGGGCGACCGCAAGAAAGGCATCGTGCTTCTCGCCGACCACGCCCGCCGCGACCTGCCGGAAGAATATGGAAGTCTCGGCCTACCGGCGGAGGAGTTCGAGCGTCACATCGCCTATGATATCGGCGTCGAGACGGTGACGCGCGAGCTGGCGGCGGCGCTCGACGCGCCGGCCCTGCTTGCCGGCTTCTCCCGGCTTCTGATCGATCCCAACCGGGGCGAGGACGACCCGACGCTGATCCGCCAGCTCTATGACGGCACCATCGTGCCGGGAAACTATCCCATGGCGGCCGAGGAGCGGGAGAAACGGCTCGACCGCTTCTACCGGCCCTATCACGACGCCGTCGGCGCGATGATTTCCTCGGTGGCGCACGCTTCCGGGAAAGCGCCGTTCATCTTCTCGGTGCACTCCTTCACCCCGCGCATGCAAGGCTTCATCCGCCCCTGGCATGTCGGCATCCTATGGGACCGCGACGACCGCGTGGCGCGGCCGCTGATCGACATGCTGGCCGAGGACAAAGCGCTCGTCGTTGGCGACAACGAGCCATATGACGGCGCGCTACGCGGCGACACCATGTTCCGCCACGCCATCGTCAACGGCTATGCCCATGCGCTGATCGAGATCCGCCAGGACCTGATCGCCGAGCGCGCCGGCGCTCTTGCGTGGGTCGAACGGCTGGCCCCGATCGTTGACGCCATCGACCGCCGTCCCGATATACATCAGGTGAAGATGTTCGGCTCGCGCACCGGGCCGGTGTGACGGACCTCAAGCTCACGGAGTTCCATGCAATGGCCGAACTCAGCGACGAACAGAAACGCGATTTCGAGGCGGCCGCCTTCCGCCGGCTGGTCGAGCACCTGCGTGAGCGCGGCGACGTCCAGAATATCGACCTGATGAACCTCGCCGGCTTCTGCCGCAACTGCCTGTCGAACTGGTATCGCGAGGCCGCCGAGGCGGACGGCGTCGCGCTCTCCAAGGACGAATCGCGTGAGATCATCTACGGCATGCCCTATGCCGAATGGCAGGCGCTCAACCAGACCGAAGCGTCGGACGCCAAGAAGGCCGAGTTCGAGGCTAGGCGCCCGAAGGATCACTGAATTATCGGGACGGCGCATAGGTTCCTAACGCTGGCGGGACAGCGCCCCCTTTGGCCTGCCGGCCATCTCCCCCACTTGGGGGGAGATCAGACGTCGCGTCGGCTTTCGCCAATCTCCAACGTTGCAGGATGAGCGGCGCGCTGGCACAGCCAATCTCCCCCCTTGTGGGGGAGATGTCCGGCAGGACAGAGGGGGGCGCGAAGGATCGCTGCGGAACGGCTTCATCGCTACCCTTCGACTTGGCCCACAAGCTTTGGTGGTGAGGTGCTTGACTGCCAATTGAATCGATCCAATTTGCCGCCGCGAGCCACCGGCGCACCGGATTTCAGAGCGTGAACATACAAACCACAATGCAAGCGCGGCCGCTGGGCCGTTGCCGGCATTTTCCTTGCCAATGGCTTCCTCACCGGCAGCTGGGCGCCGCAGATCCCGGTGTTCCTCACCCGGCTGGACATCTCGAAATTCATGCTCGGCCTGCTGATCCTGCTGTTCGGGGTCGGCGCGGTGATGGCGATGACCTGGTGCGGCCATCTCATTTCCAGGCACGGGTCGCGCACCGTGCTGCGCTGGTTCGGCGTCTGCGGCAGTTTCGGCCTGCTGGTCGTGGCGCTCGCCCCCAACGTGCCGCTCGCGGCAATCGCCATGCTCATCTTCGGCGGATCGATCGGCGGCATGGATGTCGCCATGAACTCCAATGCCGTGGTCGTCGAACGGCGGCTGTCGCGCGCGATCATGTCGTCCTCGCATGGCTTCTGGAGCCTCGGCGGCTTCGCCGGCGGCGCGCTCGGCGGCTACTCGATCCAGAATTACGGCTACCTCTCCCATGCGATCGTGGTGACCGCGATCGCTTTCGCCGTTATTGGCCTTGCTGTTCGCTACCTTATCGCCGAGGACAAACCGCGGGCCGCCGAGCATCAGAAATTTACGCTGCCCCGGCACACAATAGTCTATCTGGTCGGGCTGATGGCGCTGCTCACCATGGTCTCCGAGGGCGCGGTGCTCGACTGGGCGGCGCTTTATCTGCACCAGGAGGTCGGCGCCGACCTTGCGATTGCCGGCCTCGCCTATGCCGCTTTCTCCGGCGTCATGGCGCTGATGCGCTTCCTGGGCGACGGCGTGCGCAACCGCTTCGGCGCGGTGGCGACGCTGCGCGGTTCGGCGCTTGTCGCCGCCGCCGGCATGTTCGTGGCCGGCCTCTCGCCTTCGCCTTATCTCGCCATTGCCGCATTCGCCTTCTGCGGCTTCGGTATCGCCAACATGGTGCCGATCCTGTTCTCGGCAGGCGGCAACCAGGAAGGCATGTCCTCGGGCACCGGCATGAGCGTTGTCACCACCGTGGGCTATTCCGGCATCCTGGTGGCGCCGTCGGCGATCGGCTTCGTCGCCGAGCACTCGAGCTTCGGCCCGATCTTCATCGCGCTTTCGGGCCTGCTGGTCATCGTGTTGTTGATGGCCAGCCTTGCTCACCGGGCCGAATTCGCCGCCGATCCGGCGCCGGCGGAGTAACGCTTCAGCTCTTCATGCAGGAAATCCGCCACCCGGCGGATACGCACGCTGGTGCGCACATCGCGATGCATCGCAAGCCACACTGGTAGCACGGGCAAGGGAACCTCCGGCAAAAGCTTCTCCAGGTCCGGATCGCGGTTCGCCAGCGGCTCCTGGCCGATGCCGATGCCATTGCCGGCCCGCACCGCTTCCCAGAGCACGATCTGGTTATCGGTCCTGAAGCGGAAGTCGCTGCGGCCGACCGCAATACCAAAAGCGGTGAAGCCGCGAATGATCTCGTCGCTGCGGTCGAACCCGACCAGGGCATGGTCGAAGAGATCGGCGGGCTTTTGCGGACGGCCGCGCCAGTCGAGATAGGATTTCGCCGCGCACAGGCAAAGCGCAATGTCGGTGACCTTGCGCGCCACCAGCTCGTTCTGCGCCGGCCTAACCATGCGGATGGCGATGTCGGCATCGCGGCGCAACAGGTTCTCGACCTGGTTCGAGGCGACGATCTCGACCTCGATGCCCGGCTCCTCCTCGCCAAGACGCGCCGTCATCTGCGGCAACACGCAAGCCGCGACCACTTCGCTGGCGGCAATGCGCACCGTGCCCTCGATCGCCTCGACCGATCCGAGCGCCAGCAGCGAGAAGGCATTGGCCTGCTCGCTGACCGCCTGCCCTCGTTCGTAGAGCGCGCTGCCGGCTTCCGTCAGTTCGTAGCCGCGCCGCCCGCGCCGGAACAGCGTGACGCCCAGCGCCTGCTCCAGCTCGGCGATGTGGCGGCCGAGCGTCGGCTGGCTCGCCGCCAGTCTGCGCGCCGCAGCCGACAGGCTGCCTGTTTCGGCCACCGCGACGAAACTCTTGATCAGGTTCCAGTCGAATTCTTTCATTCATTTTTGAATATCATATCGCCGATCTTAGTCAATTTTCATTCGTTTCCGGGGAGGTCAGATTAGGTGGGGCAAACGCAATCAACGGAGACGAACAATGACCAAGATCGCAATTCTGGGCGCCAATGGACGGCTCGGCCGCGTGGTCGCCAAGGCTTTCATCGACGCCGGTTTCGACGTCCGCACCGTCACCCGCACCGGCAAGGTGCCGGCCGAGCTCAAGGGCGCCACGGCGGTCGCCGGCGATGCGCTGGACAGACAGTCGCTGGTCCGCGCCACCGAAGGTGTCGACATCATCTTCAACGGGCTCAACCCGATCTATACCGACTGGGGCAAATGCCTGCCAATGGCCGAGAACGTCATGGCCGCCTGCCGCGCGAATGGCGCGCTGCATCTCTTCCCCGGTACCGTCTACAATTACGGCTCGCCGATGCCTGAGGTGATCACTGAGGACACGCCTTTCCATCCGACGACCGAGAAAGGCCGCATTCGCTGCGCCATGGAAGAGCTGTCCGGTCGCGAGGCCGATGCTGGCCGGGTGCGCACCATTCTTCTGCGGGCCGGCGACTTCTTCGGCGGCACCGGCAGCGGCTCGTGGTTCGACCTCGTCGTCGCCGCCAAGATGGAAAAGGGCACCTACACCGCGCCTGGACCGGCCGACCTCGTGCATGAATGGGCCTATCTGCCCGACTTCGCCGTTGCCTTTGTCGGGCTGGCGCGCAATCTCGACAAGCTTGGCTTCTACGAGGCGCTGAATTTCCCGGGCCACGCCGTCACCGACCTCGAGATCAAGGCCGCCGCCGAGAAGGCGCTCGGCCGCAAGCTGAAGCTCTCGTTCATGCCGTGGTGGGTGCTGCGCGCCGGCAGCCCGTTCGTGGCCATGTGGCGCGAGATCGTCTCGATGTCCTATCTGCGCTTCGAGGCGCACCGGCTGGTCTCGACGCGATTGGAGAGCATCATCCGCGAGATTCCGCACACCCCGCTCGACCGGGCTGTAGCGGAAGCCATGCAGGATATCGGCATTGCCGTCGCGGCCTCGCGCCAGGCCGCCTGATCAACGCTGAGCACCAAAGCTGAACCGGCCGGGCCTCGGAGGCCCGACCATGGATCGTTGAAGATCAGATCCGGCCCAACAGCAGCAAAATCAGCAGAATGACCAGAATTACGCCAACGATCCCCGAAGGCCCGTAGCCCCAGGCGCGCGAATGCGGCCATGCCGGCACGGCGCCGATTAGGATCAGAATCAGGATTATTACGAGAAGTGTGCCGATCGTCATGAAAATGCCCTCGCCGTCTGGTTGAACCTCGAGGGAACAATGCAAAAAGCCGCCCGGTTGTTCCCGGGCGGCTTTTTGCATTTGGATTTCGAAAACCAGCTATTCCGCGGCCTTTGGGAAGGCGACCGCCGGATCGGTGCCAGGCTCCGTGGCCGGTTGATCGGTCGACACCTTGCCCTTGCCGCGGCCGAACAGCCGGCTGAGCCAGCCGCGCCGCGCGCCGGGCTTCACCTTGGCGCGGGTGAACACCATCAGCATCGACGGCGTCACCACCAGGGTCAGCAAGGTGGCGAAGGAGAGGCCGAAGACGATCGCCGAGGACAGCGAAATCCACCATTGCGTCGACGGCGCGTTGATCGTCGTCTCGTGATGGAAGATTTCGAGGCCGAGGCCGAAGGCGATCGGCAGCACGCCGAGGATGGCCGAGACCGCCGTCAGCACCACCGGCCGGGCGCGCTCGCGGCAGGTCTGCAGCACCGCGTCTATCTTATCCCAGCCTTCCTCGCGCAGCCGGTCATAGGTGTCGATGAGCACGATGTTGTTGTTCACCACCACGCCGGCGAGCGCGATGACGCCGATGCCCGACATGACGATGCCGAAGGCTTCGCCTGTCAGAAGCAATCCGAGGAATACGCCGATGGTCGCCATGACCACGCAGGACAGAACAAGCCACACGCTGGTGAACTTGTTGAACTGCGCCAAGAGCACCAGGAAGATCAGGAAGATCGCGGCGCCGAAGGCCTTGCTCAAGAAGGCGCTGGCTTGCGCGCTGTCCTCGTTGGAGCCGGCGAGCTTCCAGCGGATGCCGCTGCCGAGATTCATGTCGGTGACAGCCTTTGTGACTTCCTGCTGCACCGCCGCGACCTGCGCGCCGGCGCTGACATTGGCTTGCACCACCACGGTCCGCGCGCCGTCGATGCGATTGAGGATACCCACCGTCGGCTCCGGTTTCCGCACCACGAAGTTCGAGATCGGCACCGACCCTTGCGAGGTCTGCACCCTGAGCTCGTCGAGCGTCGACAGCGTGCGCCGGTCTTCCGGCAGACGCAGGCGGATGTCGACGGCGTCGTCGGCGCCGGCCGGCCGGTATTCCGACAGCTTGAGGCCGTTCGTGACCAATTGCACCACCGTGCCGACCGAGGTCGGGCTGATGCCGTATTGCGCCGCCTTGGCGCGGTCGACCTCGAGCGCCCAGTCGACGCCAGGCGGCGGCAGACCGTCGGAAACGTCGATGACGTTGGGGATCCTGGCGATCCGCGCCGCCACCGCACGCGCCTTGTCGTCGAGCCCGGTCGGGTCGGCGGCAGAAAGCCTGATCTGGATCGGCTTGCCGGTCGGCGGACCCGCTTCCGGCACGCGCACCTCGACGTCGACGCCCGGAATGCCGGCCATCACCGCGCGCAGGTCGTCGAGGATCTGGTTGGCGGACTTGCGCTCGCGCCAGTCGACGAACTCGTACTGGATCACGCCGACGACGTCCTCCGGGATGTCCTGGCCGCCGCCTTGCGTCTTGCCGACGCGGGTATAGACCGACTTCACGCCCGGCCAGCCGAGCAGCCGGCTTTCCGCCGTCTTGGTCGCGGCGTCCATTTCGGCCAGCGATAGATTGCCCCGGGCATGCACGTAGAGCAGGCCGTAATCCGGCTCGACGCTGGGGAAGAACTCGACGCCGGCGCCGTATTTCGAATAGGCGAAGCCGACGCCCACCAGCAGGCCGACGGTGAGCAGGATGACGGTGATCGGGAAGCGCACCGCCTGCTTGACCACGGCCATGTACCAGCCGTCGCGATGATCTTCCTCGTGATGCGCCGGCGCCTTGGCGAAGATGGCGCCGAGCGTCGGCGCGAACACCAGCGCATAGAGCATCGAGGCCGACAGCGTCACGATCAGCGTGATCGGCATGTATTTCATGAAGTCGCCGATGATGCCGGGCCAGAACAAGAGCGGCGAGAAGGCGGCGATGCGCGTCATCGTCGCCGCGATGACCGGGCCCGCCATGCGCTTGGCGGCCAAAGCGAAGGCGTCCGCCTTCGGCATGCCCTCGCTCATGCGCCGTTCGGCGAATTCGGTGACGATGATGGCGTCGTCCACCAGCATGCCGACCGCCAGGATGAGGCTGAACAGCACGATCATGTTGATCGTGTAGCCCATCATCGCGAGCAAAAGGATGCCGATCAGGAAGGATGAGGGGATGGCGAGGCCGATGAGCAGCGAGGCACGGCCCGACAGCGCGTAGAGGATGACGATGAACACCAGGATGACGGCGATCATCACATGGTTCTGCAGGTCGCCCAGAAGCTGGTTGACGAAGACCGACTTGTCCTGCGTGTAGGTGACGTGCATGCCCTCCGGCATCGACTTGATGAAATTGTCCGACACCTCCCTGACATGGGTCAGCGTGTCGATCAGGTTGGCGCCGATGCGCTTCTTCACTTCGATGGCGATCGCCGGCTTGCCGTCGAGGCGGGTCACCGTCTCGGCGTCCTTGAAGGTCGAGCGTACGGTGGCGACGTCCTTGGCCTGCACCACCGCATTGGGCGTGGCGACGACCGGCAGGCTGGCGACGTCCTCAGGCTTCTCGATCAGCGACGGCACCTTGACCGCGTATTTGCCTTCGGAACCTTCGAGATTGCCGGCCGCGACCAGGCTGTTCGAGGCGCCGACGCCCTGGATCACCTGGTCGAGTTGCAGCCCGTAGGAGGAGAGTTTTACCGGATCGATGACGACTTCAACCAGATCGTCGCGCGCGCCCTGCAGCGAGCCTTCGAGCACGCCCGGCACTTCCTCGATGCGGTCGCGCAATTCGCGCGCCGCAGACGTCAGCACGCGCTCCGGCACGTCGCCGGACAGTGTCACGACCAGAACCGGGAATTCGGACACGTTGACTTCGGTGACGGTCGGCTCCTCGGCCGCCTGCGGCAGGTCGGCCTTGGCGTCCTGCACCTTGCTGCGCGTATCCTGCAGCGCGGTGGCCAGATTGGTCTGCGGCTGGAACTCGACCAGCACGTAGCCGCCGCCCTGGAAGGCGGCCGAGCGCATCTCCTTGAGCCCCTTGAGGCTCTTGAGCTTGCTTTCCATTGGCCTGAGCAGCAGGCGCTCGGAGTCCTCCGGCGAAATGCCCTGGTAGATCAGGCTGACATACATCATCGGAATCGGAACGTCGGGTTCCGCTTCCTTCGGCGTCGACTGATAGGCGACCCAGCCCGCGACGAGCAGGAACATCAGCGCCGATATTGTGAGGCGGGCGTTGTTGATGGCGAGTCTGACGATGTCCATGACTTATGCCTGCTGTTTCTTTCGGGAGCTGCGATGACGGCCAGCGACGCCGGACAAGCCCGGCGTCGGGAGTCGTCGCGCTACTGGGTACCGGCGGTGGCTTCGCCGATCAGCTTGTTGATGGTCGCCTGATCGGCCTCGACGGGCTTAACCAGATCGCCTTCCTTCACCAGCTCCTGGCCGGCGACGATGATGCGCGCGTCCTGCGGGATGCCGCCGAGCACCAGGCCATGCGGCGTGTCGTCGACGAGATCGATCGGGAAGAACGCCACCTTGTCGTCCTTGCCGACCGCGCGGATGCCGAGATCGCCCTTGTCGCCCAGCGTCACCACCGAACGCGGCAGCATGACGGCGTTGGTCGGTTCGGCGCTGAGCGTGATCTCGGCCGTCATGCCGGCCGGGATGGAGCCGTCGCCATTGGGGATCGCCACCTCGACACGGAAGGTGCGGGTCTGCGAGGAGGCATCGCGGCTGATATAGCGCACCGTGCCGGTGACCTTCTGGTCGTTGACCAGGCGCACATTGGCCTCGTTGCCGATCTTGATGTAGCGCAGGTCGCGCTCGCTGATCTCGCCGCGTGCGATCACCGGATCGAGCTTGAGGATGGTGGCCACCTCGCCGCCCTGCATCACCGAGCTGCCGAGCTCGACCGGCACGCGGTCGATGACGCCATCGAACGGCGCCTTCACTTCATTGCGGTCGAGTTCGGCCTGCGCCGTCTCCAGCATCGACTGCGCCGCCGTCAGGTTCGAGCGGGCGGTGTCGAGCTGCAGCGCGGGCAGGTTGCCGGTTTTCATCAGCCGCAGCGCCGCGTCGAGTTCGGCTTGGCGCTGCGCCAGGAGTTGCCTGGCGTTGTCGATGTTCGAGATCTTTTCCTCGGTGGCGAGCATCAGCACCAGGTCGCCCGTCTTGACGTGATCGCCCTGCTTGACCGGCAGCTTGTCGATGACGCCGGCGACGCGGGTGGCAAGCACCGCGCGCTTGTCGGCTTCGGTCAGGCCCGAGATCCGTATTGCCCGCGCGTAGGTCTTGCGTGGCGGCGTCACCACCGCGACCGTGCGCAATGCCGCCTTCGGCTCGGCCTCTGCCGTCTTCGGCTTGTCGGCCCCGGCCTGCGCGGCTTTGCCCGCTTCTCCTGCCTTCTGGTGATCGGCGGCGCTGCCCACGGACGAGAACTCGCCCGTTGCCATCCAGGCAGCGAATCCGATGAGCACAGCAATGGCTGCAAGCTTGTGAAACCTGATTTTCGGCATCGACGTTTTTTCCACTACGGGTTCGGCCGGGCCGCGTCTTGAGATGCGGGCGCGTCGCCGATATGGGTTAGCGCTGAGCCGTGTTCAATTTGCCGTGATCGGCGAAACGCGCTTCTACCGCAAAGCAGCGGCGCAATATAGTGAGAAAAATTGCAGCATCATTGCGCCTCCAGCCGTGGCGGACAGGCTTTTTTCCACTTTTCGGTCGCTCGACTGCCCGGCTTTTCCCGGTCCGGGGCAGATTTTTCGCTCGTTCGACCACTCAGTGGCAGCAGGCGTCAGTATGATGCGGAATTTTTTCGCGCAATGACTTGCTGGATTGGCACGAGACAACGCAGAGGACGCGCCCACTTCGAAAATAAATCCTGTCAGGTGATCAGGTTCAGCAACCGGAACAGCCGCTCGAACGTCCCGCCATAGGGCGGTCTGAGCAGGCCGCCGGCACTTAAGCGGGACTGGACGAAGATCGGCTTTTCCTTGCTGAAGGTCCGAAAACCCCATTCGCCATGGTAGGCGCCCATGCCGCTCTCGCCGACACCGCCGAATGGCTGCCTTTCCTGCACCAGATGCATCATGCAGTCATTGACCGTCACGCCGCCGGCGACGGTTTCCCGCATCACCCTTTGGCGATTGGCGCTGTCCTTGCCGAACCAATAAAGGGCGAGCGGACGCTCGCCCCGGTTCACATGCTCGATGGCGTCATCGACCGTGCCGTATTCGAGGATCGGCAGCAGCGGCCCGAAGATTTCCTCGCGCATCAGCCGCAGGTTTTCGCCGGCATTCCTGACCAGAACAGGCGCCATCTTGCGGTCGCTCTCGCCAAGCTTTTCGTTTGCCGGGTTGACCTCGGTGACATCGGCGCCGCTTTCGCGCGCCTCGGCGATCATGTCGCTCAGCCGCTGATGGTGCCGTTCGCTGACGATCGCCGTGTAGTCGGGATTGTCGCGCAAGTGCGGATAGAGCCGCGCCATGGCGGCGGCAAGTTTCGTGGCGATCGCCGCACCCTGCCCTTGCGGGACCATCAGATAGTCGGGCGCGATGCAGGTCTGGCCCGCGTTCAAGAGCTTGCCGTAAGCGACGCTCGACACCGCAGCATCGAGATCGCAGGTCGCATCGAAGATCGCCGGCGACTTGCCGCCGAGCTCGAGCGTGACCGGCGTCAGATTGGCGGCGGCGGCCAGCGCCACCTGGCGACCGACGGCGGTGGAGCCGGTGAACAAGAGGTGATCGAAAGGCATCGACACGAATGTCTTGCCGACCTCGGCATCACCGACCACCACGCTCATTTCGTCGGGAGAAAAATGCTCTTCGACCAACCGGGCAAGCAGCTCCGAAAATTTCGGCGTCAGCTCGGACGGCTTGAGCAGCACGCGATTGCCCGCTGCGAGCGCGGCGGTCGCCGGCGCGATGGCGAGCTGGAACGGATAATTCCAGGGCGAGACGATGCCCACGACGCCGAGCGGCTGCGGCAAAAGGCGGTTGCGCCCCGGCAGGAACGGCAGGCTGGTGGCGACGCCGCGCTCGCGCATCCAACCGCGCAGATGCCGAATGGCATGCCTGATGCCGGCGCGGACGACGAACAGTTCCGCAAGCCGCGTTTCCTGCGCCGCCCGTCCAGTGAAATCGCTGTCGATCGCCTCGCAGATCTCGGCTTCATGCCTTTCGGTCAGCGCCAGCAGCCGCTTCAGCCGGTCCTTGCGCACCTCGAGGCCGGGAAAGGGCTCCTTCTCGAAGGCCCTGCACTGCGCTTCAAACCTGACCCCAAGGGAGTTCTGTCTGGTCTGCAGCATCGCCACCTCCCGTTTACGTGCAGGTAAACGTACATCGCTCAACGGGCCGAATCCAGCGCCTCGCCAGTGCCGTTAGGGAAGCTTCAGCGCGAACTGATATATGCTAGGCCCGGCGGCGCGCCGACTCCGGCTTCATGTGCGCGGCGAGGAATTCCTTGACCCGCCGGCCCGGCGCCGGGCCTCGCACCGGCTTGAAGCCGTCGTCGAGCTCGCCCGACAGGTCGAGCGTTGCTTGTCTGCCGACGGCGTCGTAATTCTCCTCCAGCCAATCGCTGGCGGCGCTTCGGCCAAGATCGCGAAGGTAGGCGAGGAAGGCCCATTCGGCATTGACCTTGGACGAAGCAGAGAGGTCCTTGAACGCCTCGTCGGCATCGATGCGGTGCATGCGGATGTCGCGATATTCGCCGTGCGGCAAGCGGCCGGCCGCGATCAACTCCTTGACGAAGGCGATCGAGCGGAATTCGCGCAGCAGCCCGGCGTTGAAGGTGATCTCGTCGATGCGGTTCTGGATCTCGTTGGCGCTCTTCGGCGTGCCCTCGCGCACCACCGGGTTGATCTGCACCAAGAGCACGTCCTCGGTCGCCGCCGTCTTGAAGAAAGGATAGAGCGCCGGGTTGCCGCCATAGCCGCCGTCCCAATAGGGCACGCCCTTGATCTCGACGGCGCGGAACAATTGCGGCAGGCAGGCCGACGCCATCACCGTATCGACGTCGATCTCCCCGTCGGAGAAGACGCGCAACTGCCCGGTCTCGACATTGGTCGCCGAGATGAAGAGTTCCATCGACTTGCAGGCGTGCACGTTGCGAAAGTCGATTTCCTTCTCGAGCACGTTACGCAGCGGATTGAGGCCGAGCGGGTTGGCGACGTAAGGCGAGAACACCCGTGACATGGTGTCGAAGAAGAGATAGCCGGGCGTGTTCTCGATTGACCAGTTGCCCCACACGACATCCCACGGCATGCGCTGCACCGGGCTGAAGCGGCCCTTCGAGGCCACGGCCCGCCAGAAATCGTCGAGCTTCTTGCGCGCGCCCTCGACGCCGCCGCGCACGAAGCCGTCGGCCAGCGCCACCGCGTTCATGGCCCCGGCGCTGGTGCCGGACACGGCCGCGATCTCCAGCCGCCCGTCCTCGAGCAGGCGGTCGAGCACGCCCCAAGAGAAGGCGCCGTGCGAGCCGCCACCCTGGAGCGCGATGTTGATCTTCTTCTTGTCCTCCGCCTTGCCGTTCTTCGCCATGGCGTTCCTTGTCTCGATGCTCCGGCTTGCCCCAACGTCATGGTGCGAAGCGGTTGGTCATCAGCCTATGTTGCAGTGCAGCACATAAGGACTAACCAAGGCAAGAACACGAACACGGTCGCGTGATCGGTTGAAATTTCGGTCATGAAAAACCTCTCCGCTGACCGGAAACGGAGAGGTTGCATCAAGGCCTGATCCAAATGTCAGGCGACGAGATCGGGCACCGGCCCGACATAGCGCGACTGCGGCCGGATCAGCCGTCCGGTCGCCTGCTGCTCGCGTGCATGCGCAATCCAGCCGGCGACGCGGCCGGCGGCAAAGACGTTGGAGAACGCTTCCTTAGGGAAGCCGGCGGCTTCGAGCAGCAGTGCCGTGTAGAATTCGACATTGGTCTGGATCGAGCGCTGGGGCTTGGCGACCCTGAGCACATCGAGTGCCGTCTGCTCCACCGTCTCGGCGAAAGCCAGCCGGCTGCCCGTCTCCCGGCTTCCTGTATCTTTGCGGGAACCGAGCCGCCGCACGACCGCCTTCAGCACGTCGGCGCGCGGATCGCGCACGCGGTAGATGCGATGGCCGAAGCCCATGATGCGCTCGCCGCGCGCGATCTCGCCCCGCAGCCAGGCGGCGGCGTCGCCGCTGGCTTTGATCGCGTCGAGCATCTCGATCACCGGCCCCGGCGCGCCGCCATGCAGCGGACCTTTCAGCGCGCCGAGCCCGGCCAGGATTGCCGAGGTCAAGCCCGCCTGCGTCGACGCCACCACCCGCGTTGCGAAGGTGGACGCGTTGAGCCCATGGTCGCAGACCGTGACCAGATAGGTGTCGAGGGCCTTGGCAAGCGCCGGCGTTGACGGGCCGCCGAGCATTTTGAGCATATCGGCGGCATGATCGGCGCGAGCATCCGGAGGAAGCGGCTTCTCGCCACGGGTAAGTCGCAGCAGGGCCGGCGTCAGCACCGCCGGCGCCGCGACCAGCCTGAGCGCATCGGCCAGCGCCTCGCCATCCGGCAACAGGGCGATGCCGGCACGCATGGCGCTGTAGATATCGAGCGGCGCCAGTTGGCCCAGCATCGGCTGCAGCCGTTCGAAAACATCGGTTCGCGCACTGCCGATCGCTTTCTCCAGTTCGGCGTCGCCGGGAAGCTCATCGAAAAAGCCGTCGAACAGGAGGCGGACCACCTGGCCGTAGCGCCAATGGCCGGCGAGTTCCGTCAACGAATGGCCTCGGATGGTGAGATGCCCGCCTGCCCCATCGACATCGGAAAGCACCGTGTCCGCCGCCACAACATCATCAAGTCCATTTGCCATGACTTGTCTCCTTGACCTTTTGTGCACTGCAATTAATGCTGCGCAATCAATGCATCAATCTTGATCAATTGAATCAATGCGAGGCGCCTGGGCATGTCCGAATGGCTGACACGGGAGGAAGCGCTGGCGCGGCTCAACGTCCGGCCGCAGACGCTCTATGCCTATGTCAGCCGCGGCCGCATCGGCATGCGGCCGGACGGGGCCGACCCGCGCCGCAGCCAATACCGCGCCGACGATATAGCCGCGCTTGCGACACGACGGGCGCGCGGGCGAAGCCCGCAAGCGATCGCCGAAAGCGCCATCGCCTGGGGCGAGCCGGCAATCACCACCGCCATCTCGACCGTGCTGCACGGCCGCCTCGTCTATCGCGGCAAGGAC
>NZ_JHQR01000280.1 GCF_014843825.1 Mesorhizobium silamurunense | reverse complement strand
TCTGGATCAATGAGTCCTGACCCTAGCTGTTTGGTCAAATCCGTTTGGAAAGGCGGCGGAACCACGCCAGCGCCGGCATCTCGACGAAGCGCCAGGTGAACCATGATGTGACGACGACGGCGATCAACATCGCCATCAAAGCCGCGAAGCCGATCCAGGGCGAGCCAATGCCGAAGCCGGTCAGCTGGTCGCCGCGCAGGGTCATGTCGCCGACGATGCCAAGCCCGAGCTTGCGCTCGACCAGGCCGCCGACATTGATCATGCGCGCCTGAACGAAAATGTGGACCATGTAGATCGAATAGGAGAGCGAGCCGAGCAGAAGCATCGGCCGGCTGGAGAGCAGGGCGCTGATCAAACCGCCCTCATGAGCGAAGAGGTAGAGCGCCAGCGCAAAGACGACGGGCGCCGCAATGCCGGCGTCGTTCGTTCCGGCGACCGAAACGAACATGCCGATCACCGCGATCATCGCGAGCTCGGCCAGCGTCCAGGCGACGCGCCCTGCCTGGCCGACCATCGCCTGTCGCGCCTCTGCAATGGAATCGTGCTGAAACCAGGCGAGCAACGCGCCGAGCGAGAAGCCGTAAAGGCAGCGGATGAAGCCGAAATCGAAGGACACGTCCATATGACGGGTCGAAAAAGCAAGCAGGAAGAAAGGCGCCGTCACAGCGGCGGCCACGAACCATATCCAGGCGCGCCGACCGGTCGCAAAGACGACGCCGGCAAACAGCAGGTAGGTGAAGAACTCGGCCGAAATGCTCCAGCTCGGCGCATTCCAGCTCAGATGATTTTCGAGTCCCATGCCCTGCAGCAGGAAGAGATTGGCAACGAGACTTTTGAGGTCGAAGCCGCCGGTGAAGGGCGCGGCACCCGTTCCGTGCAGGGCCGGGAGCGCAAGCCGCACAAGCTCGAAAGCGACGAATGCGGCAAGTATCAAAACATGCAGCGGGTAGATGCGGCCAAAGCGCACCAGCGCGAAACGGGCAAGCTCATCCGGCCCGCTCAGCCGGCTGCCGTAGGAGCTGGCGATGACGAAGCCGGAAAGCACGAAGAAGAAATCGACGAACAGATAGGAGCCGCCGACAAACGCGCTCTGCGAGATCATCGAGGTGGTCGGGAAATGGAACAGCGCCACCAAGAGCGCGCAGATACCGCGCCAGGAATCGAGCACCAGGAAGCGCTCGCCGGCCATCGTTCCGGTTCGGGTCGCCGCCGGCGGGGGCGCGAGGTTGAGCAAGGCGGCCTCGGTCATATTGATACAAATCCTGTGTTGCCGTGGCACTCACTGAGCGCCATTCCGTCTCCGCAAGCTGTGACTGGCATGTTGCGTGCCGCTTCTGTAGTTGTGGCTGCCCGATGACAACCGAGGACCCGTAATGGCGAACAAAGAGATCGACCACGCCTTCACCGCCCGTTCCAAGACGGGCGCGTCGTTCGAGCCGACCTATGCCGGCGCGCTGTCGTTCATGCGGCGCAAATATACGAAGGACGTGAAGGGCGCGGACGCCGTCGTGTGGGGCATTCCCTTCGATGCCGCGGTCACCAATCGTCCCGGCGCGCGCTTCGGGCCGCAGGCGATCCGCCGCGCCTCGGCGATCCTCGACAACGATCCGCAATACCCGTTCTCGCGCGACCTGTTCGAGCAGATCGCAGTGGTCGACTATGGCGACTGCCTGCTCGACAGCGGCAACCATCAGAAGACACCCGGCACGATCGAGCGCGAGGCGGCCAAGATCCTGAAATCAGGCGCCTTCCTTTTGACGCTCGGCGGCGATCATTTCGTCACCTGGCCGCTGCTCAAGGCGCATGCCGCGATCCACGGGCCGCTGGCGCTGGTGCAGTTCGACGCGCACCAGGATACCTGGCCGGACGACGGCAAGCGCATCGACCATGGCTCCTTCGTCGCCCGCGCGGTGAACGAAGGCATCATCGATCCCGACCGCTCGATCCAGATCGGCATCCGTACGCATGCGCCGGACACGTTCGGCATCAAGATCATCTACGGCCATGAGGTCGAGGAGATGCGCGCCTCCGACATCGCCTATGCGATCGTCGAGCGCACCGGCGGCAGGAAGACCTATCTCACCTTCGACATCGACTGCCTCGACCCGGCTTTCGCGCCCGGCACCGGCACGCCAGTGGCCGGCGGCCCGTCCTCCGCCAAGATGCTGTCAACGCTGCGCCAGCTCGGCCAGGTCGATATCGTCGGCGCCGACGTCGTCGAGGTTGCGCCGGCCTACGATCATGCCGATATTACGGCAATTGCCGGATCGATCATCGCCATGCACTATCTTGGCCTGGTTGCCGAACGGAAGGCGCGGCTCGAGGACCTGAACAACGGCACTCATGCCGTGATGCATAACGCTCAGGGCATATAACTTTGAAATCGCAGGGAATTTGGTAACCGATGAAACCGAAAATCTTCATTGACGGCGAGCATGGCACGACGGGCCTGCAGATCAGGGCGCTGCTGGCCGACCGCGGCGACCTGGAGATCATCTCCATTCCCGCCGAGCGCCGCAAGGAAGCCGCGGCCAGGGCCGAATTTCTCAACGCCGCCGATGTCGCGATCCTGTGCCTGCCGGATGCCGCCGCCAAGGAGAGCGTGTCGCTGATCGAGAACGACACGACCAAGGTGATCGACGCCTCGACCGCGCATCGCGTGGCCGAAGGCTGGGAATATGGCTTCGCCGAAATGGACAAGGATCAGGCGAAGAAGATCGCCAGCGCAAAACGCATCGCCAACCCCGGCTGCTGGCCGCAAGGCCCGATCGCGACGCTGCGGCCGCTGGTCTCCGCCGGTCTCTTGCCCGCTGACTTCCCAGTCACCGTCAACGGCATCTCCGGCTATTCCGGCGGCGGCCGGCCGATGATCGAGGACTATGTCGGCAAGGGCGAGGATGCGCCCGAATTCCTGCCCTATGGCCTGACGCTGCAGCACAAGCATGTGCCGGAGCTCAGGACCTATGCGAAGCTGTCGCATGATCCGATCATGCAACCGGCGGTCGGCAATTTCGCGCAAGGCATGATCACGGTGGTGCCGCTGCAACTCGGCGGCCTCGACCGCGTGCCGACGGGCGCGGAGCTTCATGCGGCGATCGCAGACCACTACGCGTCGATCGACGGCGGCGTGGTCGAGGTCGCGCCCTATACGCATATGGAGCGCATGCCGGAGATCGACCCGGAGGTCTATAACGGCACCAACCGGATGAAGGTCTATGTGTTCGCCAATGACGAGCGGGCGCAGGCGCTGCTCTTGGCCGTCTACGACAATCTCGGCAAGGGTGCTTCCGGCGCCGCCGTGCAGAACCTGGACCTGATGCTCGGCATCAAGCACTGAGCGACAATGCAGGCGTTCCCCGAGCGCTGGAAGGTCAGCGCTCCCGAGCTCATTGCCGAGACCTTCTCCAGCCGCATCTGGAAGGTGACGCGCGAGGACGGCTCGCCGGCAATCGTCAAGGACCTGAAACCGTTCGACGATGTCGCGGACGAGTTGCGCGGCGAGCATTTTCTGGCCTGGCGGCGCGGCGAAGGCGCGGTTCGCCTGCTCGGCCGCGAAGACAATCGCATGTTGCTCGAATATGCCGGCGACCGGCTGCTCTCGCAGCACCTCGCCGAGCATGGCGATGATGCCGCGACCGCGATCGCGGCCGAGGTGATGGCGAAGCTGCTTTCGCCTTCGACAGACACTCCGCCGCCGGATCTGCAGCCGCTGCATGAAAGATTTATCAGCCTGTTTCGGGCGGCCAAATCCGACCGCGGCGCCGGCCGGGACACGCTTTACGTCGAAGCGGCGGCAACCGCCGAGCGGTTGCTTGCCGATCCGCATGACGTCAAGCCGCTGCATGGCGACCTGCATCACGACAATATCCTGTACGGGCCGCGCGGCTGGCTGGCGATCGATCCCAAGGGCGTGCTCGGCAACCCCGGCTTCGATGCGGCGAACATGTTCTACAATCCGCTCGACCGCGACGATCTCTGCCTCGATCCGCGCCGCGTCGCGCATATGCCGAAGTGTTTGGAAAAACGCACGGACAGTCGCCGCGCGCGATCCTCGACCATGCGATCGCCTATGGCTGCCTGTCCGCCTCCTGGCATCGCGAGGACGGCAATGCGGTCGACGAGGCGCGCGAGCTTTCAGTTGCCGAAGCCATCCGCAAGGTGCGCCTCAGCTTCTGACGGCGATCTCGGTAGGCAGCGAATAAGCACCCTTGGTGCCGCGCCAATGCGCGGCGGCAAAGCCGAGCACGATCAGCGCGAAACCCTGATGGGTCAGCGCCATATGCAGCGGCACCTGCATCAGGAGCGTGCCGATGCCGATTAAGGCTTGCGCCAGCACCAGCAAAAACAGAAGCGTGGCGCGGCGGGTATGGGTCGTGCCGGGCTGGCGCCGCCACGGTGCGACCATATGCCAGAGCGCCACCACAAAGAGTGTGTAGGCGCCGAGCCGGTGCACGAACTGTACCGTCTTCGGATTCTCGAAGAAATTCAGCCAGGCGGGTTTCAGCAGCAGGAGATCGGCCGGGATCACCTTTCCGTCCATCAGTGGCCAGGTGTTGTAGGAGAGACCGGCGTGGAGGCCGGCGACCAACCCGCCGAGATAGATCTGGATCAGGGCCAAAAGAACGATGAAGCCGGCAAGCCGCTGTGTCGAGCGGTCGGCGGCCGGCTCCGAATGCGGCGCAAGGCCCCGCGCGACCACCATGGTCGCTGTGAAGATCATGGCGGCGATCGTCAGATGCGTCGCCAGCCGATACTGGCTGACCGAGACTCGGTCGACGAGCCCAGAAGCCACCATCCACCAGCCGATGGCGCCCTGCAGGCCGACGAGCAGAAGGATGCCAACCAGTTTCGGTCCGAGGCCGCGTTCGATGCGACGGGTCGCCCAGAAGAACAGGAGCGGCAGGGCTAAGACGACGCCGACACAGCGGGCGAGGATGCGGTGCACCCATTCCCACCAGAAGATCGACTTGAACGCCTCGATGCTCATGCCCTTGTTGAGCTCGGTATATTGGGGGATCTGCTGGTAGCGCTGGAATTCTTCCTGCCACTCGGCGTCGTTGAGCGGTGGGATGACGCCGTGGATCGGCTGCCACTCGGTGATCGACAGGCCGGAATGGGTAAGCCGGGTGGCGCCGCCGACCAACACCAGCGCAAGCAGCACCAGCAGCACGAAATACAGCCAGCCGCGCACCAGCGCGCGGTTATGCAGATCGCGGTCGCGGGCGGCGGATGGGGCCGTGGCGATGATGGCAGCCATGGGAATTTCCCGGCAGTTGAAATCGCGGGATTGGTGGACCATGACCGCCTCGCTGGCAAGGCCGGACAGCGCGGCACGCCGTCGCGCTGGCCGGAGACGGTTGCACGAGCCTTCCGTTCGGCCTAAGCGAGACGGGTCAACGGGACCGCGACATGCCCATTCGCCTGAAAAAGCTGATCGGAACCATCCTGCTGGTGGCGCTGGTCATCGTCTACGCGCTGATCGCTTCGGCCATCGCGGTCACCAGGCTCGCCGAATACGGCTCCTTGGCGCATTTTCTGTTCTTCCTGCTCACCGGCCTGCTCTGGGTGCTGCCGGCAATGGGCATCATCAAATGGCTGATCATCGAGCCGCCTCAGAAAAGCTGAAATGCCTTAGATCGTGACGACCATCTTGCCGGCATTGGCGAGCGGCGTTGTCAGACCCGACAGCATCGTGCGGATATGGGCGACGCTCTGGTAGCGGCCGTTGACGGAAATGCGCGGTAGCGCGTGCAGGAAGCCGGCATGCTCGGCTCTCAGCACGCCGTGCCGGGTCGTCACCGCCGAGGCATAACCGGCGTCTCGGACAAAACCCACCTCGCGGCAGCCGACCGCGCTGGCATAGCCGTATGGGTAAGCGAAATGGTGCGGCTCCCGCCCGAGCTTTTCCTTGAGAATGCGGCGGACGTCGTCGATCTCGTGCTGCGCGTCCGCCTCGGAAAGCCGCTTGAGGTTGCGGTGATTGATGGTATGCGCGCCGATCGTCACTAGAGGATGCGCCGCCATCGCGCGGATCTCGTCCCAGCTCATCAGGGTACCGGGACGGCCCGTGCCAAGCTCGATACCGTTGGAGCGCGCCAATTCGCGCAGCGCGGCGCCCTGCTCTTCTTCGCGAACTTCAAGGGTCAGCCAGGCGGTCAGGCGCGCATTGGCCTGAATCTTTCGGCCTTGCGTGGAGCAGTCGATCACCGTCGGGCCGTTTGCCGTCGTCAGTCGAAGACGCGAGCTCCTGTCGACGATATCCTCGATCACGTCCCACCAGAGGTAGGCCGTGCCGTCGATGAGGCCTGGCGCGGCGTAGATGGTGATCGGTGCGCGATGCTTCTCCAGAACCGGCAGCGCTTCCGTCATGTTGTCGCGATAGGCGTCGTCTGCGGTGATGGCGGCGAATTGGCCGCCCTTGCCCCTTGAGCTTATCCGCTCGATCGCCTCGTCGAGACCGATGAAGGCATAGCCACCCGCCTTCATGTCGGCGATGAGGGTATCGAGAAAGCCGGGTGCGATGTTGAGGTGACTGTTGACGCTGTTCGGCTTCTCGGGCGTCGCGGTCACGCGATGCAGCATCAGGATGGCGCCGATGCCGCCGACAAACGGCTTCGCCAGCGGAGCGAGGCCGGTGTAGCGGGCAACGTTCAAGGCCAGTTTGCGGATCGCCTCGCCCCCGTCGATCATTCCTTCACCTTTTGCGCCTAGGCTCATTCAAGCACGACTTGCGCCTATGCGAACCCCAGGTTGCAACCAATACGTCTTAAGGATTGAGGGATGGTTGACGCCGCCGCGTCATTTGACGGCAATCGGGTCGCTGCCAACGAAGCGCCGGCGCGTGCGCCTGCCTCGAGCCAGGGCCGGTTGACGGCGGCGGTGAGCGACGGCGCCGATCTTACCGGCTATGCGGAGTTCTGCGCTTCGGCGCTGTTTGCCCCGGCGCAGAGCGCGTCCTGGATGCGCAACTGGACGGCCGAGACCAAGGCCGACATGGTGGTCGCCACGCTGAACGTCGAAGGTCGACCGGCGCTTTCGCTGGCGCTGGAAGTGGTGCGAAGCCGCCCCTTCCGCATCGCTCGCTTCGCCGGCGGACGTCACGCCAACGGCAATTTCGCGGCGGTCGACCCGCGGTCGCTGCCTGCCATCGACGGTCCGGCGATCCGCTCCTTGTTCTCGGCAATCGCCAAGGCGCGGCCGGACATCGACCTCGTTTCGCTGGAGCGGCTGCTGCCCGATCTCGACGGCGTCGCAAATCCGCTCGCCGCGCTGCCCAATTTCCCGAGCCCGAACCTGGCGCTGGCGGTCGATCTCGACGGCGGGTTCGATGCGCTGCTTATCCGCGCGAGCGGCAAGCGCAAGCGCAAGAAGCATCGCTCGCAGACACGCAAGTTCGAGGTTGTCGGCAGCTTCGGCCGCATCGAGGCGCGAAGCCGCAAGGAAGTCGACAAGCTGCTCGACGCTTTCTTCGACATGAAGGAGGTGCGCTTCGCCAAGATGGGCATAGCCAACGTCTTCGGCGATGGAGACGTGCGGGCCTTCTTCAGGGCGTTGTTCGCCGACGCGCTTGCCGAGCAAAAGCCATCCTTCCTGCTGCACGGACTGGAGGTAGCGGGGAAAATTCGCGCCGTCACCGGCTCCAGCCGCTCAGGCAAGCGCTTGATCTGCGAGTTCGGGGCGATCGCCGAGGACGATCTTGCCTTCACTAGCCCCGGCGACTTCCTGTTCTTCGACAACATCCAGGAAGCCTGCGAGCAAGGGTTCGACGTCTACGACTTCTCGGTCGGCGACGAACCTTACAAGCGGCTCTGGTGCGACATCGAGGTCCAGCATTTCGAGGTGCTGGCGCCGCTGACGCTGAAGGGCCGGGCGCTGGCCACGGGGCTCCGCCACGGCGCCCGGGCAAAGGCCTTCATCAAGAACAATCCAACGGTCTGGAAACTGACCAAGATGCTGCGCCGGAAAGCGGCCGGCCAGGCGGCCGCGCCTGCAGCCGAGGACGACGGTTAGCCTGGAAAGAGTCGCACTATCGCCGTCGAACTCCGGTTGACCGGGCAAGCAGGCCGACGTCCTGAGGTCCTTGGGCGGAACCTATCGAGTGCCGAGAGGTTTTCGCACTCAGAAGGAGAACGGCCATGGCCAAGTGCGACCAATGCGGCAATGACTACGACAAGGTATTCCAAGTTAGCCTGGACGGGCAAACCTATACGTTTGACAGCTTCGAGTGCGCGATCCAGAAGCTTGCGCCGACGTGCCCTCATTGCAGTGTGCGGATCATTGGGCATGGCGTCGAGCAGGGCGACATCATCTACTGCTGCGCGCATTGCGCCGCGCAGGAAGGGGCCAGCGCTCTGACCGATCGCGCGCCTTGACGTTCGCGATCTCTTGCCCTTCCCTCGGAGGGCCATTCGGGAACGCTTTCCAAGCAGCGCTCTGACATGACCCTGAGCAGTCGTTCGAGTTCCAGCTACGCCGCCTGAACGATCTCGACCAGTTCAACGTCGAATACCAGATCCTTTCCGGCCAACGGATGATTACCGTCGAGCTTGACGCTGGCGTCGTCCACACCGATGACCGTTACTTGCATGGCACGTCCTTCGCGGGTGCGGGCCTGCAATTGGGCGCCGATATCGACGTTGATATTTTCCGGCACGCTGGCGCGGTCGATGGTTACGACCGCTTCGGGACGATGCGGGCCATAGGCGGCGTCGGCGGGAACGGTGACGGTGCTTTTCGCGCCGACCTCCATGCCCTCGACATGGGTTTCGAGGCCGGGAATTACCTGTCCTTCACCTAGTGTGAATTGCAGCGGTTCACTGCCGGAAGAATCGAATTGCGTGCCGTCGGTCAGACGTCCGGTATAGTTGATGCGTACAGTGTCGCCATTCTTGGCCTGTGTCATAGCAACCATCCTTTTGGGAGTTTTTGAGGGACCGGCCTAGAGTTCACGGTCCCGCTCTCGATCATCCCCGCACGAAAGTGCACGGCGCGAAACTCTAAAACTAGGTGCTCCGCTGCCGATGTAAAGTGCTCGATCTGCCGAGAAATGTCCTGGTTCGGTTCTTGCAGCCGACGACTATCACACCCGGCACCGACTGAACCGTGCTCGATTCGTCGCCGTCTCGGTCTCTTCCCCCGGTACCTCGGGGCGATTCTTAGCAAGCGCTGCGGCAGTGCAGACCAGCCCGATTGGCGCGCTCAGCCCTATGCAGCCGACTGGCGCCCTGGCAATGGATTTCCCGGCTCATGGCCGACCGGGGTCACCAGCGTGACGTCCGGATAGCCGTTCTCGATCAGCTTCACCGCCGCCTGCGTCACCTCGTCATCGGCTTCGAGCATCGACAGGAAGACTTCCGTGCAGTCGCCTACAAGCCGGCTGATGCCTTGCGCATCGGCCGGGCCGCATTCGACGACGACGAGGTCGTAAGCCGTGGTCAGTGACTGCATGATGATCGGCAGTCGGTCGGCGGCACGCATGGCGCGGACGGGATCGGCTGTGCCCACGGGAACGACATGGGCGTCCGAGTAGAGATCCGGGTGGATGACGTCGCTGAACTGCGCTTCGGAGGCGAGGAGATTGGTGATGCCGGGGAAAAGCCCACTGTCCAGCATCGGACGCGAGGCGGCGCCCGAGGCGGTGAGATCGAGCAGCAGCACGCGCAGGCCCGCATCCGACACTTCGCGCGCCACCAGCACGGCGGTAGCGGCGGCCTCGTCGCCTTCCGGGGAGACGAAGATGGCGCGCGCGGCACCCGAGGCGATCAGCTTTTCAGCCGCCTTGTCGACATCGATCTCGCCCAGCCTGGACTGCCACGACGGAGACGCTTCCGCCTCGGCTGGCTCCGCCGGCTCGGCAAGCGCTGCC
>NZ_JHQR01000277.1 GCF_014843825.1 Mesorhizobium silamurunense | reverse complement strand
ACGGCGCTGAAGCTTGCCGACTACGTCGTGACCGAAGCCGGCTTCGGCGCCGACCTCGGCGCCGAAAAGTTCTTCGACATCAAGTGCCGCAAGGCGGGCTTGAAGCCGTCGGCCGCCGTCATCGTCGCCACCGTGCGCGCCATGAAGATGAACGGCGGCGTCAAGAAGGAAGAGCTCGGCAAGGAGAACATCGAGGCGGTCAAGAAGGGCTGCCTCAACCTCGGCCGCCACATCGAGAACGTGCACCAGTTCGGCGTGCCGGTGGTGGTGGCGATCAACCACTTCACCACCGACACCGAGACCGAGATCAGGGCGTTGAAGGACTTTGTCGCCTCGATGGGTGCAGATGCGATCCTGTGCAAGCACTGGGCGCAAGGCTCGGCCGGCATCGAGGATCTCGCCCACAGAGTCGTCAAGCTTGCCGAATCCGGCGCCTCGCAGTTCTCG
>NZ_JHQR01000276.1 GCF_014843825.1 Mesorhizobium silamurunense | reverse complement strand
ACGGCGCTGAAGCTTGCCGACTACGTCGTCACCGAAGCCGGCTTCGGCGCCGACCTCGGTGCCGAAAAGTTCTTCGACATCAAGTGCCGCAAGGCGGGCTTGAAGCCGTCGGCCGCCGTCATCGTCGCCACCGTGCGCGCCATGAAGATGAACGGCGGCGTCAAGAAGGAAGAGCTCGGCAAGGAGAACATCGAGGCGGTCAAGAAGGGCTGCCTCAACCTCGGCCGCCACATCGAGAACGTGCACCAGTTCGGCGTGCCGGTGGTGGTGGCGATCAACCACTTCACCACCGACACCGAGACCGAGATCCAGGCGATGAAGGATTTCGTCAAGGCGCAGGGCGCCGAGGCGATCCTGTGCAAGCACTGGGCGCAGGGCTCGGCCGGCATCGAGGATCTGGCGAAGAAGGTAGTCGAGATCGCCGAATCCGGCGCCTCGCAGTTCTCG
>NZ_JHQR01000278.1 GCF_014843825.1 Mesorhizobium silamurunense | reverse complement strand
GAGCGGCGGCTCTTCGGCGCGCGCGATCCACTCGCCGCCGGCGGCAAAGACCAGCACCAGAAGCAGCGCCGGCAGCGCGTAGCCGAGGTCGCGGTCGATATCGCCAAAGGTGAGCCAGAGTGCCGCGAGCACAACCAGCGGCGTAATGACGCCCCATGCCGCCCAGGACGCGGCGCGGACAGGCGCGGTTGCCGCAGAACGGCGCGCAGCCCAGAAGCCAGTTCCGATGAAGACGAGGGCAAGCGCGATGCCGATGCGGAAGGTCAGCGTGTCGGCTATCGCCAGCGGCTCGGCGCCCAGGCCGACATCCAGCGCATCGGCGCCGATGGTGGCAGGCGGGATGATGCCGAGATGGATCAGCACCGTCGCCAGACCGGCGGCGAAGACCAGCGGCAGAGCGCGCGGCCGGTAGAGCGCTACCGCCACAAGCGCCGCGAGCAGCACCGCGCCATGCAAAGCATAACCGGCCTTGGCAAAGACCGGATCGACCGACAGTCCGAGCGCGGTCAGCGCAACGAAGAAGCCGGGCGCGATCGACGGCCAGTCGAAGCCTCGCTCCGCCTCGTCGCGTCGGCCGAGCCAGACGAAGGCGAGCACGGCGAGCGTCGCCAGGCTGATGAACAGGACGGCGGCCAGGTTCACCTCCGGAGCATCGGTCATGTAGAGGATGGTCCAGATGCCGCAGCCGGCGAAGGCAGCGGCGACCAGCGCCTTCCAGTCACGGATGCGGGCGATCGCGGCAGTGGCGGCAAGCACGATCGCCAGATAGACGAACAGCGCCCAGGGGTTGGGCGCTTGCGAGGCGACGAGCGCCGGCGTGACCATGGCGCCGACAAGGCCGATGCCGGCCAGCGCCAGGCCGTGGACCAGCGAGGCGGCGATGGCCGCGACGCCGATGGCGCCGAGCAGCGCGAAGGCGAGCGCCGGACCGATGAAGCCATAGATGCCGTGCGCGGCGTAGACGGTACCGAACAGGATGAAGGCGCCGGCCGCCGTCAGGATCGACGGGATATAGGCGCCGGCAGC
>NZ_JHQR01000273.1 GCF_014843825.1 Mesorhizobium silamurunense | reverse complement strand
GGCCGATCACCGCGCCTGGACCCGACCGCGCCGTGGTCTTCCAAAACGATGCGCTGTTTCCCTGGCTGACCGCGCGCGAGAACGTCGCCTTCGCGCTCAGACTGCGCGGCGTGAGCGCCAACAAGCGAGCGCGGCGCGCCGACGAATTGTTGTCGCTGGTCAAGCTCAACGGCGCCGGCGACAAGCGCATCTGGGAGCTTTCCGGCGGCATGCGGCAACGCGTCGGCCTGGCGCGCGCTTTAGCCGCCGAGCCGGACTTCCTTCTGCTTGACGAGCCACTCGGCGCGCTCGATGCGCTGACGCGCGAACGCATGCAGACGACGCTGCTCGATCTCTGGGCGGCTGCCGAAGTCGGCGTGCTCATGGTCACGCATGGCATCGAAGAAGCGCTGGTGCTCGCCACGCGCATCGTCGTGCTGGCGCCGGGCCCCGGCCATGTGGTGGGGACATTCGAAACGCATTTCGGCCGGCGTTATGCCGCCGGCGAGCCTATTCGCGCGATCAAGGCGGATCCGGCTTTTGCCGCAGCCCGCGCGGACCTGACCGATGCGATCTTCGAAGGAGAAGCGGCGTGAGCGTCGGCAGCTATAGCGAACGGCCCGGAGCGAAAGCCGAGGAGAATGACGGGTTTTCGGTGCCGTGGTCGCGGCCACGGCCGAAGCGGACGGGCATCTCGGCGCGGCCAATCAGCGTCATCACCATCCTCATCCTGCTGGGCGCCTGGACATTGTCGGCCCGGCTGCAGCTCGTCTCGCCGGTCTTCCTCCCCTCTCCCGCCGCCGTGTGGGCAAAGTTCGTCGTGGTCGTCCGCGACGGTTTCGTCTACGCGACGCTGCTTCAGCACGTCACCGCCAGTCTAGGCCGTGTGTTCGCGGCGCTGATCGTGGCGATCATTGTGGGCGTTCCGGTCGGGCTCGCGATCGGCATCAGCAAGGTCGGGCGCGGCGTGTTCGATCCGCTGCTCGAATTCGTTCCTGCGGCCGACCCCGCCGCTCGCCTACCTGCCGCTGATCGTCATCTGGTTCGGCATCGGCGAGCCGTCGAAAATCCTGGTGATTGCGATCGCCATGCTGGCGCCGGTGGCGCTGTCGACCGCCGCCGGCGTGCGCGGCGTCTCGCGCGAACGCATCGACGCGGC
>NZ_JHQR01000274.1 GCF_014843825.1 Mesorhizobium silamurunense | reverse complement strand
GTTTCGTCACCTATGTCTCGGGTCGCTCACGTCTCCTTCAGTGCCACGGACCGGTTACCGGCGCCTATTGCGTTCCGGCCCCGACCCAGCGGTTGTTTTCCATAACGATCCCGCAGTCCGTGATATCAGCCTTCGCGCAACCTGCCATCGCCGCATCGCGGTTAGCAGCGAGGCCGTACTTGCCATCATATTGGTAGTAGAACTGTTTGGTGCTTGGAGAAAAGGCGAATGCCTTGGGTGTGGGGGCGGTGAAATAATCGGCCACAAGTGCCTCGTCCTGTTGCAAACCGAGCCGTTTCATCACCTCTGAAACGTTGGAGTAGCTCCAGGTCGGCAGACCACGTTTGCGGAGAAAATCATCCAACTTTCCAAGCCACTGCATTCCTCCTTCAATGAGAAGCGTATGTCCTTTGCTATTAAACGGCTCGATCTCAGAAAAATCTACGATCGAACTACCGTCTGTGAACGCAGCACGCAAACGTTCCGCCGATTCCGGTCCAAAATAGCTATCGTTCTTGGCGTATAGCCAGAGATTGGGAATGCGACTGGTGACGCCATATTGTTTGTATGCCTTGACCAGTTCGTCTTCCCAATCCGCGCAATAAAGACGCAAGCCTCCGGAGACGCTCACAACACCGACGAGGCCGGACGGATTGCGCGCTCCAAGCGCCACGGCGGTCGCGCCCCCCGTGGAACCACCGATAACAATAATCCGCGATGGATCTACATCCGGTCGTTTCTTCAAGACATCGATGGCCGCCAGCAAATCGTCCGCCGCGAGATCAAGATCCTGTTTTACATGGGGCTTCTTGCAACCGTCCTCAGGCAGAGAGCCATCCGATCGACCATAGCCCCTCCGGATTACCACAACGGCCAGCCAACCTCTCAGAGCTAAATCGCGTGCGCGGGGTTCAAATTTAGCGGGGCTCTCGCTTCTGATCGCCTCCAAGGTGCCAGTACCATTTGTGATCAGAGCAATAGGGAGTGATCCTTTCGCTCCCGCTGACTTCACGACATAGCTGTCGAGACGATAGTGTTTTCCATTAATTACAACACGAAGAAACCCGTGGCTCTCATCGAAATCAGGGTCTTTGGCACAGGCCGCTTGAGAAACTAGTGCTAGGCCAACGATTACCAAGGGCAAAACAAGTTTTCTCGAAACACGCGAAGCAACACTCAATTTACCCCCCTCGCCAAATAGCAAGTCGACTTGTACGCAATCAGTATGTTTTCGATTGCCACCTCACACAGTGTATGGCACGCCAAACTTAGTCAATATCCGGCATATACAAGTAACCGGACCGGGTCGCTCCGACCGAAGGCAGCTTGCTTCACAGACAACGCTGTCCGTTCAAGCGACCGCCCCAAACACCACCGTCTGCACCAACCCTCCCCCCGGCCGGTTCTCCAGCCTGATCGTCCCGCCGCACCGCTCGATGATCTCCTTGGCGATCGCCAAGCCCAACCCGGCGCCCGGAATGAATTGCGTGCGCGCCGGATCGACCCGGAAGAACGGTTCGAACGCCTTGTTCAACAGGTCCGGCGGGATGCCGGGGCCGCGATCGGCGATGGTGAGCACGGCCTGGCCGCCCTGCCCGGACAACGACACTATGCAACCCTTGCCATGCGTGGCGGCGTTGACGATCAGGTTGCGCAGCGCGCGGCGCAGGCCGAGCGCGCCGGCTTTGGCGGCGCTGGAAGACGTGGAAAACGCCACCGTCTCGCTGTCGCAGGAGCGCATTAGAAACGGCAAGCTCGCCTCTTCCGCGAAATCCTACGGCGATGCCGCCCGGCTCGAACGAACGCTCTACAAGGCGGGCGAGACAAGTCTTCTCGACGTGCTGGATGCGGAGCGGTCGCTCTACTCGGCCGAAGACACGCTGCTGCAGAGCCGGGTGTCGATCGCCACCGATTACATTGCCCTCAACAAGGCGCTCGGCGCGGCTGGGATGGTACGATCGACAGCGCCAAGCCTGAAGTCGTCGATGTCGGCGCTGGTCCGCGGCTGGCATCGGGCGCGCAGTGATCGGAGGCCGAACATCTATCGGATAGCTCTCGGAACAAATCTCCGTGAGCAATAGCTGAAAGCAATCATCCACTATACTATAACATGGTCGAGGCAATGCGATGTCGAACGTCTACGATCTTGGAACCGATCTGATACGTCGTATCTATGAAAAGCGCATAGATGCACCGGCGATTCTTGACACCGGCACCCATTTTCCCAATGCGACGAAGTTCGCGGCCGCCTGGCAGAGTATTCGCGACGAAGCGCTGTCGGTGCAGTTGAACCGGGTGCCGCGTTTCCACGACATCATGCCTGAGCAGGCTGAAATCTCGGCCAATGACGGCCTCGATTGGCGCATGTTCGTGCTCAAGGCCTACGATATGACGATCCCGGAAAATCTTGCGCGGATGCCCACCCTCAGCCGGCTGCTGTCCGAATGCCCCGAGGTCAAATCGGCGGCGGTCTCATTCCTGGCGCCGCGCAAGCACATCCCGGCCCATCGCGGTCCCTTTCGCGGCATCATGAGATTTCATCTCGGCCTGGTCATCCCGAAACAGGCGGATGGCCGGCCGGCGACGATCATGATGATCAACCACGAGGAAAGGCGGATCTCCGACGGCGAGTGCATGCTGTGGGACGACACTTTCGAGCACGAGGTCATGAACAACGCCGATCAGGGGCGCATTGCCTTGCTGCTTGATGTGTGGCGCCCGGAAATGCCGCTGGACATGGAGATCCTGTCCAGACTGATCGTTCGCGGCGTGCAGATGGGAATGCACTACAGAGGGGTATCTTTCGCCGCTTGACGCTTTACGCCCTCGCCTCCCGAAACCCTCTTGCGCTGCCGCCACGCTTGACCGGCAACATCATGTCCCTGGCGAGCAACCCGCTGACGCGGCAGAAGGCCATGAAGGCCCGGCAGGCTTCCTCCGAGCTTGCCACATCGACCGTCGCGCCGAAGCAGGCGTTGAAGGCGGCGTCATAGACCTTGCCCTGCCGGCGCTTCGGCCAGCTCTGCAGGAAGTCGAGCGCCTGCTCGACACTGTAGATTTCCTCGACCGGCAGGCCAGGCACGGGCGTGATGCGCACCGGCACCTCGAATTGCAGTCTGTCCATTCCCTGTCTCCCGAACCGGCGCGGTTGGAGCAACGCCGTTCGTTCCGAAAAGTTGCTTTTGCCGCCTTCTGGCCCACGAATGTGACCTCAGTGCGGTGAGCGGTCTGGCCCTCGGTGCGGCAGATCGGCGCCTGGCCACATCGTTTGACAGGGCGATGCAACCGGCATCGCCCGTCGGGGGTTCCCTATCTACTGGTTCGCCGGATCCGTCTCCGCTTCGTAGGCCATGCGGGTGACCACCATCAGCAGATAGGCGGACGGTATGGCGAAGATGGCGGCGAGCGCGAGCGCGGCCGTCCCTTCCGTGCGAAGCGTTGCGGCAACGGCCCAATAAACGGTGCCGATGCATATGATTGCCTGGACGGCGAGAAACGAGGCGGCCGCGACAGCGCGCGTGAGTGTTTTGAACGTCTTGATACGTTGCATCGAGAAATGTCCAATGGACGCGCCACGCGACCTGCGAACGGCCGATAGCCGTCGCCCAGGTCGCGGCGCGAAGGAATGTCTGGGGTGTGAAGGCTGCGGTCGGCGACCGCCGGACTCAGGCGGTTGGTGGCGCCCGAGGCTGGTTGGCATGCGAGAACGGCGCAGCCACAAAGACAGGCGCGATGCTCGCCTGCGCCGGCAAAGCCTGGCCAGCAACAAGAAAGTCGGTAACTGGGGCGAGCGTGCCGGGATCGCCGCTGACGAGCTTTATGGGCAGCGGCCGGCCGGCGCGGGCTTCGACGGCCTGCGCCTTGCCGGTGACCCTCAGCAGCGCGAGCGTTTCGCCCTGCCGCGTTGCGCTGATGCCGGCGCCGCCCGAGGCCGCCGCTGTGGAAGCGGAGACTTCAGCCTGGGCGAAGCCCACCAGCGCAAGCACGAGCAGCGCCATCAGGAACGAGCATGCGGTCCTGATGGCCAGCAGCGTCGATCTTGCGCGTTCCGATGCCGTCAACGGCACAAATCTCCTGTATTCAGTCCCGCCCTACCCCATGGGGCGGCGAAAGGAAAGCTTGCGACGACCCGGACGCGCCGACCCTGCGCCAGCGAATATTCCGCGCAGCAAACCGGTTGAAGGCACTTCGTCCTTGAACCTTGCGGCTTCCGGTGCCAAATCTGGAGAAAATATTCCGCATCGGCTCGCGTCAGGAGCCAATCCGCGAACGGACACGAATGGTTACCTATCTAGACGCCGCGACGGCTCCCTTGAGAAACACCGGGCAGATCCGCCTTTACGGCGAGGATGGCTTTGCCGGCATGCGCAAGGCCTGCGGCCTCACCGCGCGCTGCCTCGACGAGCTTGTGCCGATGGTCAAGCCCGGCGTCACCACCGAGGCAATCGACCGCTTCGTCTTCGAGTTCGGCATGGACCATAGCGCCCTGCCGGCGACGCTCAACTATCGCGGCTACACCAAGTCGTCCTGCACCTCGATCAACCATGTCGTCTGCCACGGCATCCCCGACAACAAGCCGCTGAAGGACGGCGACATCGTCAACATCGACGTCACCTATATCCTCGACGGCTGGCATGGCGATTCCTCGCGCATGTATCCGGTGGGCACGATCAAGCGCGCCGCCGAGCGTCTGCTCGAGGTGACTTACGAATGCCTAATGCGCGGCATTGCGGCCATCAAGCCCGGCGCCCGCACCGGCGCCATCGGCGCCGCGATCCAGACCTACGCCGAGGCCGAGCGCTGCTCTGTGGTGCGCGACTTCTGCGGCCACGGCGTCGGCCAGCTCTTCCATGACGCGCCGAACATCCTGCATTACGGCACGGCCAATGAAGGCGTCGAGATGCGGCCCGGCATGATCTTTACCGTCGAGCCGATGATCAATCTCGGCCGCCCACATGTGAAGGTGCTGTCGGACGGCTGGACCGCCGTGACGCGCGACCGTTCGCTCTCGGCGCAGTACGAGCACACGATCGGCGTCACCGATGCCGGCTGTGAGATCTTCACGCTGTCGCCGAAAAAGCTCGACCGGCCCGGCCTGCCAGCCTAGTTTCCTGGCCAAAGCCTGAAGGGGGAGAGGCCAGGCTATGGGAAAAATCGACGACGAGCGGGCGTTCTTTTCCGAAGCCTGGATCGAACCGCCACAGAGGTCTCAGAAAAAAGCCGTGGCGCAGAGAAGCCGCATTATCACGGCCATCGCGACCGCCTGCGCGAGCGCTTCGTCGCGGGCGGCGCGGACGCCCTGCCCGACTATGAGCTCCTCGAACTGCTGCTTTTCCGGCTGATCCCGCGCGTCGACACCAAGCCGATCGCCAAGGCGCTGATCGCCCGTTTCGGTTCTCTGGCGGAGGTGCTCGGCGCGCCGGCGTCCCTGCTGGAGGAAGTGAAAGGCATCGGCCCGGCGGTCGCGACCGATCTCAAGGTTATCGCCGCGACCGCCCAGCGCATGGCGCGCGGCGAAGTGCGCGGCCGCGAGGTACTGTCGAACTGGACGCAGCTTCTCGACTATTGCCGCTCGGCCATGGCCTTCGAGACCCGCGAGCAGTTCCGCGGCCTTATGTAGCAAAAGCACCAAAGCCTATTCGGCTGGATCGCCGGGAATAGCGTCGTGAACCGCAATGACGATGTAGCCTTTGGGCTCGCCGGCTACGGATTGCACCTGAACGTCGACAACAAAGGTGCTTGTCATCGGGTTGGCGTCTTTGGTGATCTGTCCCTTGAGGTCCGTTACAGACGACCTGCGGAACCAGACCGGCAACGGCTTGTCCGAAATTGAAGGGATAACCCCTTTGTCTCCGGTGCGGCCCTTCTCTTTGCCGGGGCTGCGGTTGGTTTGGTCCATGAATAGCATCACCTCCCGCATGATCTGATTATCCGGGAGCGCGTCTGCCACTTCCAAAAGCGGCGGCTCTGCGTTTAGTGCGGCATCGATGTTGATGGCGGCGCGGTTCAGTTCGTTTTCGTCAAAGTCATATTCGACCACAGTTTCTTTCTCGCCGTCCGTCTTACGGTAGCGAGCATGTTTGATGCAGGCACCGAACAGGTTGCCGCTTCGAAAAGGAGGGCTGCCTAATGGCTGGTAATACGGTGAAAGTTCTTTGCGGTTCTTGCAAGGTCGGCCTTGAAGGACCCGCGAATGCGAAGGACCACGATGTGGTTGCATGTCCCCGGTGCGGGCGCAGTGACACACTCAAAAACGTCATGCGGGAAGTCACGAAGCATGCCGAGGAAGTGACTGCGCGCAGCATCCAGAAAAGCCTGAGCAGCGCGTTCAGTGGGAGCAAAAACACCAAGGTCACTCACAACCCCATCCCACATCGAAGCTATCGCTTCATCAGCGACTTGAAACTTTGACATAGCTTCTACTCCTGCGGTCGGCTGTCATGGCCGACCGCTTTTGCTTTCCGCCGCCGCCGGACCTTGGCTGTATTGACGCACTGCCTTATCCGCTCGACAAGCGACGGTTCCCAGCCCTTCATTTGAACAATGCGCTGCGCCGTTTCCTTGTTCGCCTTGCTGCCTTCCGCCTCGCACTTCAGGATCAGCCGGTAAAGCTCGCCCTTGCGAAAGCGGGTTGCGTGCCGTCGCAATGGCGTGATCTGCGCAGGGTCGCCCTTGTATCCAAGGATCAATAGCACCGCGTCTATGTGGTGGAGTTGGTGAACCAGGTTCGCCCCATTGAACCGGATTGCACCGGATATCTCCGCGCGCTTCGCGACCAGCGCGTTGATGGCGTGTTCGTATCGGGTGGAGCGGACGATAGGGGCAACTCTTGGCATCTCCCGGATTTTATGGGAACCCGCTCTTTAGGTCGTGCTGGAAGTTGGTGCTTTTGCTACATAAGGCCGCAGTTCCGCATCCTGTTCCTCGACAAGAAGAACGGGCTGATCGCCGACGAGGTGCAGCAGACCGGCACCGTCGACCACACCCCGGTCTATCCGCGCGAGGTGGTGAAGCGGGCGCTCGAGCTCTCCGCCAGCGCCGTCATCCTGGTGCACAACCATCCCACTCACGCCCTTTCAGTCACAGTTGATCACGCTGCAGTGCATTGAATCATAAAGAATTTTTGACTTGTCGTAGCCCCGGATAGCATGGCAGATTGGGATCGGTTTTAAGGGGGATCGAAGTCCTTTTTGACCCCAGTCGCAGACCCTGGAATTCGACTGGCAACCCCACCAGAAAGCCGATGGGAGAGCCGAGTGCCGGGCCTCACAGATGGAGAAATACGTCGCGCTCTAAGACAAGTTGAGGAGACAGGAAAGCAGCTAGGCCTTATCGACGGCGAGGGCCACGGAACGGGTCGCCTCGTTCTTGTCATGAAGCCAATGCCAACCCGCGTCACCGCTGATTGGATGGTCCAGCAGTGGCGAGACAAGAAGCGCATTAAGAAAAAGCCTCAGCCATGCCCGCGAGATATTTCAGCGCGACTATGCAAACATGATCCAGAAGGGGCGGAGCATCAAGGTTGCGGGCGACACGCGACCCGGCACGGTCGCCGATCTGTTCGAGGCTTATGTCACGTCGCTCAAGGCAGATGGAAAACCGTCCTGGAAGGAGGCCGAAAAGGGTTTGAACAAGATCGCCGATTCGCTCGGTCGCAACCGCCCTGTCCGCGACATCGAGCCTGATGAAATCAGGGACATCATTCGCCCGATTTATCAGCGAGGCAAACGGTCTATGGCCGATCATGTTCGTAGCTATATTCGATCGGCCTACAGTTGGGGGCTGAAATCCGAGCACGACTACCGCTCGACCTCGGTCCGTCGCTTTCGTCTCATCTACAATCCGGCCGCTGGGATTCCGACCGAACCAAAGAACGTTGGAACGCGTTGGTTGGACGAGGAGGAATTTGTCCGTCTCTATCGCTGGCTCGAATCTCCCGATGCGCCGGTCCACCCTCCTTACACGCGTGCCGTAAGAATTCTCATGCTGACCGGCCAGCGCGTCGAGGAGATCGCTCGGCTACACGTCGATCAATGGGATGCGGCCGAGCGCATCATCGACTGGTCCAAGACCAAGATTGGAAAGCCTCACGCCATCCCCGTGCCCAAGATCGCGGCGGAGCTTATCGGGTCGATCAAGCCGAATGAATTTGGCTGGGTTTTTCCATCCGCAACAGACCCGTCCAAGCCGGTCAGCCATGGCACGCTCTATTCGTTCATGTGGCGCCAACGCGATCGCGAGGTCATCCCCGTCGTGACAAACCGCGATCTCCGGCGAACCTGGAAGACGCTTGCGGGAAAGGCAGGTCTCTCGAAAGAGATCCGAGACAGATTGCAGAACCACACTCTGCAGGACGTCAGCTCCAAGAGCTACGATCGCTGGAACTATATGCCGGAAAAGCGCGCTGCCATGGCGCGGTGGGACAAGTTTGTCCGCGAGCTCCTCACGAAGAGGAAGCATAAAGCCGCGCTCAAGGAAGCTGCATGACCTAACGATTGCATCCTCGCCGGCATCCATCAGTGATCGCCGGCGGAGGCAAAGGTTCACCTTGGTGCAGACTACGAATCTGGGGTCAGGAGTTCGAATCTCTTCGGGCGCGCCATTCCATCCGATTGAAATCGCTCACTTTTTGGAGCGCGCCAGCGGTGCCGAACCGGCTTTGTTTTCTGAATTCAGCCGGTTTCTCAGCCGGTTTCGGAAGGACGGCGGCAGCCGGGGCCAAAATCGCACCATGGGCGGGGCTGTTCGGAACGGCAGAGTCGGCGTCTAGCGACAGCAGAATCGCTGGCGGGACTACCTGCGGGCTTAGCCCGTCTTGGATTCGGCCGGCGCGGGTTCTCCAGCCTTTTCGCCGTCCTGGTCGGCGACGATGACTACCAGCTCTTCCCCCAATGCGGAGATCAAGGCCGCCACGCGGCCGCGCACCCGCGACGGAAGGTGCATCAGCCCCTCAATCAGGCGTCGGCCTTCCGCGCTGGCTATGAAATCTATGCGCTCATCGACCGGCAGAGGCGGAGCCTCACGGTTAGTCTCGTTGTTACCGGAAGGCCTTCGAAGAAGCGACCGACAGGAACGCCAAGCGACCTGCCGATCTCGTAGAGCATGGACGCGCTCACGCGGTTCCTCGCGTTCTCGTATTTCTGAAGCTGTTGGAAGCTGATGCCTATGGATCGGGCAAGCTCGGCCTGCGACACGTCAGATTGGACGCGAACGATCGCGATCTGGCTGCCGACAGGCCTTGGCCATGCTTGGAGCACGCGGGGGAGCGTTGATTCCACCAATGCCTTTCGCAATTGCATCATTCCCTTATAGAAAGTTGGTCGCGGTTGGTTCCCGTCACGAGACCCACCAAACTTCCCGCATGATAAGGGACTGCCAAATGCTCGAAACGGCCTCTGCAGTCAGCCTGGCTCTATCTGCCCGCCGATCCGACCAATATCCTCCAGGACCGAGCGGATTTGTGGCCAAGGAAACTCTGCATCGTCCTTTGATGGCTGCCCTTCTCTGAGTATTGCATCAAGCTTCGCTGCCACACCGGCAAGGGAGATAGCTGGGGTGTCTGACAATGCCTCAAGCAACGCCTCCGCCCGATCGGCTGCGTCACTTTCAGCTCGCAACGTGGCAGAATAGCCAATCGCCCGGTCAGAGGCGTCCCAGCGCGCCTGATGAGCCGCCAAATCGGCCTCGGCCTTTGCGCCGGTCGCCACGTCGACAGAACTGACGCCGAGCACATCGCGAAGTGCCTCAAGTGAGCGCAGCTTAGCGGTCCCACCCTCGGACAGTTGGATGGTCACGTTGGGAAAGCCGACGGTTTCTGCAAGTTTGCGCTCCAAACGCTGCTGCTCACGGCTCAACCGTTCAGTCTCTTCATGAGCAGCTTGCCATTTGCGCCAAACTGCTACCGCGGGATCGGCAGATTGGTCCCCATTTGAATCGGTGCGAGCAATGGCAACTGGCTGTGTTTTCGTCATTGCATTGCCGTTCGCGCAAGCGCCCGCCTAAGCGTGACGAAAGGCAAAGTCGTGCTATTGTCGGAATCACTCATGATCCGAGCTCCAGTCAGCTTGGGTTGTGGTCAGTGGCCGAACGGCGTGTTGGAGCACGTCGTTCGGTCGCGAAGCGCGAGCCACAAATTACGTACATACCGTACAATACGGACAACCTAATTGTCAAATACGCCTGAACCTGCTGACAACAAAACTGAGCGCTTCGAATTGCGACTCTCAAGCGACTTGCTTGCTCGCGTTGACGAATGGCGTCGCAATCAGCCTGATCTTCCTACTAGATCGGAAGCGTTCCGCCGGTTGGTGGAGGCAGGTCTAAGCTCCAGATAGTTGGCGCCCTCCTGAAATCCATCTCGCACACCGGTCGCTGCGACAGGCTTGTGAAACGTCCCTTACGGCGACGGCCATCCGGCATTCTCAATCTGAACCGGCGCGATCGAGGCCGTGACGACGACGAAATCGAGGCACTGCCGCGCAACTTTTCACGCAGCTGGACTTGAAGGCGATGCGGGATGCGATTGCCGTGTTCGACGTCGATTGGATGAAAGGTAGATCTGTGGCGCTTCTTCCGCTCAAGAACGCAAAACCGGGTCCCGTCGCGACAGAACCGGAGTCCATTTTTGGCAAGAGCGGCAAGGACGCGAGCCTTGTCCGTTTTGTCCCCAATGAGAACGCCGTGCTGGTGATCGCGTCAAAGCCTGTCTACCTGCAGCGGGCGGAGGCATGGATTCGAAAGCTCGACCAGGCCGCGCCGGGCGACGGCGAGCAGATGTTCGTCTACCAAAAATCCGGTACTGAAATGGACTGGCGGTCTCTGCCTCATCCGAGTACCCGGGCAATAGGATGGCCAGGGTGCCTCGTGGCGGCGCTTTCCATGCCCCCTTGGGATTAAAGCGAAAGGCCATCTCCATGGAGTGACGTGGAAGAATTTGCCGATACCTGGCTTGCCTCGGTGCCTTTCGATCCCCGCTTGTAGATCAGGCGGACGACCAGGCCCACGTATCCAACCTGAAGAATGACCATTGCAAGAATGGTCCAACCGAGCGCCTTCCAGACGGAACCGGTTTGTATATCAGCCCATATCGCCACGATGAACGACGTGGCGAACATACCCACCAAAAATTGCGGAAAATACATAGTTGTCCGGACCCGATAAAGGAGCCCGCCGCTCCATTTGCGAAGCGGCGGGCCCCCCCAAATTACCCCCCGATTGCCGGGATGGGAGCTCCCCCGGCATTGCTGACAGTGCAATTGCGGTGCCGGACACAGTGACCCATTACGGGACACCCGTGCCGACAGCGCAAGACGGGATTTCCGATTAACATTAACTGTTGCTAATGTGTCACCCTTGGTTGGAAGGGGACCGAGCGAGCCCCGCCAGCTCGCGTTTTGGCTGGCCGCTGTCCTAGGCCGCTGTCCTACAGCGGAGATGCCCGTTGCGTCCTGGCGCTTCCCTGAGCACCAAGTCTCTAGCGATGGCGCCTGTCAGGTGTCGCCGCCTCGTTGGTGAACTGCAGATTGCGATCGTCTCGGCCAACGCTGCGGCAATCATGGCAATGGATGACTTTCACCAAGTCCCAATGCATGGCGCCATGATCCGGACCTAAGCGCTTAACTAGGGCAGCGTGTGTTTCGGCGTGCAATTTTGGCTCTGACGCACTTTTGGTGATGATTGAACTTAACCAGCGCCGATGACGCGCGCCTGAAGCAGGTCGAGCTTTCCTCGGCCATACATTTGGCGTTTCACCAGCTTGAGCTTGGTGATCTGGCCCTCGGTCTGACCGTTGGACTATGGCGAGGTGATCGCCGCACTGACCGCCGAGCGGTCTTTGAGAACGCCGTTGGCGAACGAGGCGACCAGACTTGATTTGGCCCGCTCCAGCCAAGGTTCGAGATCGGCGAGAGTCTTCTTGCGGATCATGGCCTGGAAGCCTGCAACGATTTCCCGGGCCTCCACCAATAGAGGCACGCCGCCCTCGATCGCGGCCACCGTGACAGTTTCGGACTTAGAGAGGCTGTCGAGACCGATGGTCATTAGCCGCGCAATGGTTCGCACCGAGGGCGCACGGCGCAGGGCGTCACCGTTCACGTGATCTGAATGCCGGCGACGCGTGGCCCACTCGGTGACGACACGCAAGCAACCACGGAATCCCTGGTTCTTGAGGCGCCGCCAGAGTGCTGTTGCGTTGCGCTCCCCGGCCGTCCACTGGGCGTCGAGCCAAGGAAGATAAAGCTCCAGCGAGCTTTCTCGGACCCGAAAGACGTCAGATCGCTGGCCTCGCAGAACCTTGCGGACCACGCCGCGGCTATGGCCGGTGCGGCGTACAATCTCCTTAATCGTAGTCCCGTCCTTGGCCAGGCCGAGGATGACGGCATTGGTGTCTTCTCGACGAAGGTATCCTTCATATTGAATCCGCTCGGCGGCGGTTAGCAGTTCTGGATCAATCGTGGCGGCGCCAAGCGCGGCGCGGATCGACCGCATGGATACGAACTGCGTCGAGGAAGGCGCGGCTGGCGTTCTCCATCAGGTGCCAGCGGTCGGCCACCTGGATCGCCCCAGGCAGCGCCTTGGCGGCCGCAAGAGCGTAGCCGCCACCGCGGTCGCGGGCGACGACGCCGATCTGGGGTTGGGTGTAAGCCAGGCCTGGGCCGTCGCCGGCTCACGGTCAGGCAGCAAGGCGATGGTCTGCGCCGCTCAAGGTCGCAGATGATCGTCCCATAGCGTTGATTTCGTCGCCACGCCCAATCGTCGATCCCGATCACGCTCGGAGGGACAAAGCGCGGACTACCGCGTCGCCGCACGATGCGCAGTAACGTGTCGTTGCTCACCGGCAGCATCAACCTCTTGGCAAAGCTGGCCGCGGGCCTGCCGCCCAGCGCAAGCCCAAGGTGATGGACGATTTGGTCGAGCCGGGCGGTTCGCCGCGCCCACGGCGCCAGAACATCCCCGTCGAAACGCTCGGCGAAGATCCGCCGGCCGCACAACACTGCGCCGCAGTGGAACCGCCGCGCCACAACCACGATCCGAACAGGCTTGCCCGCCATCGGCAGGTCCGCCCGACGCCGCTGATACCGACTGTGGATCCGCTGCGACCTCGTTCCGCAGCCCGGACAGAGGCTCGCTGTGCTCGTAGGACGGACCGTGATCAACATCACCTCATCGTCAACGGCGGTGTCGTCCACCACAAATCCGCGAGGGACGAGGGTCGAAGGCCGCAATGCATAGCCCATGGTATTGATTCCTTGTGTGAACCAACGCCAGCCGGCACCCCATTTCCATCAAAAGTGAGTCAGAGCCAATATTGGACGCCGATCAGGGTCAAAGTTCGGCGCCGATTGACATTGATGTCGTCCGTTGTCATTTCACCATCGGTCGTCACCTTGCCGTCGACGATCTAAAAGCGAGATAGCAAGGGTCTGCATCGCATAAGCGAAGGGCACTGACAGCGTGCCCTAGATTCAGTCCAGCGGCAGAAGCCCTCCGCTCGTTTCTGTTTCGGACTGCATCTTGGCTTGAGGAAAAAGAACCTGCGCCAACTGATACTCTGCGAAGCGGGCGTCTGCCACGTTCCAAGCGCCAACTCGAACACATGATCGCTAGCCCTGCCTGTGTCGGCAAGGTGCTCCTCGATCTCAAGGATGGTGCCCTGGTCGAATAGTCCGTCTGCGAACCGCCGGTGCTCCGTCGAGGGTCGCAGCGGCCGCACATGAACGTCCGGGTTCTAGGGCCGATGTATGTTGGTTGCGAGGTGATTTGAACCTGTGAGCTAAGTATCTGATTTTGCTAAGGTCAATTGCCGCGCCAAAAGCAAAACGCCAGCAACTCACTGAGTTTGCTGGAGTTTTTGGCCGAGATTGGTTGCGGGCACACGCAGCCACCGATACCGACATTCGCTGACTGTAGCGATTTGACGATGGCGGGCCTGACCGTATTGCTGGGCCTGGCGGCCGTAGTCAAAGCATTGATTACATCATATTTTTCGTGGGGTATCCCGAAGATCATCTCGTATCGTTCCGCGTGGTGCCGCTGCACATGCATCTTCTCGCCAGACGTTAGCGCTTTGGGATTGAGGGTCTCGATTGGGGCCGCAAGCGGAATGTCCGGCTCTGTATGGCTGGAGTAGAAAGCCGACTTTCCACCCAGCCCGGTGCCGAATGCTTCGGCCATTCCAGGTACTGTGTCGCCGTTGATGCCCTCGGTCGGTCCATGCAGGGCGCCCATGACTCGGTCCCTATCCGCCTCCAAGACTCGATCCGCCCTCCTTACTATTACTTCTGCCGGAAGGCCGTATGCAGAGAAGCCGCCAGCGGCCCCAGAATGTAATCCAGCGCGGTGCGTTCCTCGGTCACGATCATGACCTGCGCCGGCATGCCGGGATAGAGCTGGATCTGCGGCGCGGCAGCGAGTTCCTCTGCATCCACCGCGACGTCGGCGACATAATAGGGAAAACCGGTCTTGGCATCGGTGACACGGTCCGCCGAGATGCGGGTGACGCGGCCGTGGATGACAGGCGTCGTGCGCTGCTTGTAGGAGGTGAAGCGGACTTCGGCGGTCATGTCGGCGCGCAGGCTGGATATGTCCTCGACGCGCACCTGCGCCTGGACGATGAGCGAATTCCTGGTCGGCACGATGTCGAGAATGGTCTGTCCGGGGGCGACGATCGCACCGGTTGAGAAGACGCTGAGATCCATCACCTGGCCGTCATAGGGCGACCGCACTTCGGCGCGGTCGACCGTGGCTTGCGCGGCGAACATCTTCGGCACCAGGTCGGCGAGGTTCGACTGGGTGTCGATCAGCATGGCCGAGAGTTTTGCGCGGCGCTCGTTGGTGAGCTGCGCAATCTGGCTTTCGAGCTCGGCCTTGCTCTGGCGGTTTCCGGCGATCTCGCCGAGAGCCTGGTCGATCAGGCCCTGCAGGTCGGAGGCCGAGCGGTCGAGCTCCAGGATGCGAGGCTTCGTCGTCAGCCCGGCCTTCAGCAGCTTGTTGAGGCCTGCCTTTTCGTCGATCGTCGACTTGAGCTGCGCGCGGAAGGACTCGACGCGCGCCTGCTTGCCATCGATCTGCTCGTCGAGTTCGGCGATCCGCTTCTGCAGGATTTGCCTGGCGCCGGCCATCGAGGCGCGCTGGCTCTCGAGGTCGGCAATCTGGTTGGCCATGGCGTCCTGCAGATAGGCCTGGTGCTCGGCGGTGATGTCGTTCGGAAAGGCCACCGCCTCATGGCCGTCGAGCTCCGCGCGGATGCGGGCATCGGTGGCGCGCAGCAGCGCATATTGCTGGGAATAGAGGTTGAATTCGGACCGCGCGCGGGTGTCGTCGAGCAGCACCAGCACATCGCCGGCCCTGACGATGTCGCCGTCCTTGACCCGGATTTCCTTCACCGTGCCGCCGTCGAAATGCTGGACGCTCTTGCGGTTGCCCTCGACCTTCACCACCGCATCGGCAAGCACCGCGCCGTTGAGCGGCGCGACCGCGGCCCAGCCGCCGAACACGCCGAAGAAGGCGACGATGATGAGCAGGCCGATCCACACCGGTGCCCGGATCGAATCCGCATTGGCGCCCGCATCTTCGGCGCCGGAGAGGCTGCGATAGGTAGCCGCGATATCGGTCATTGGGCCGCCACCGTAATCGGAGCCGCGCGCTGGTTGAGCAGCGCCACGATCTCGTTTCTCATGCCGAAGGCTTCGACCGCGCCATCCCGCAAAAGCAGTATCTTGTCGACATTGGCCAAAGTCGAGGGCCGGTGCGAGACGATGATCACCGTGCTGCCGCGACGCTTCAGCTCCAGCGCGCATTCGGCCAGCGCGCGATCGCCGTCGGCATCGAGGTTGGAGCTCGGTTCGTCGAGCACGATGAGGTTCGGCATGCCAAACACTGCGCGGGCAAGCGCGATGCGCTGCCGGTAGCCGCCGGACAACACCGCCCCGCCCTCGCCGATCTGCGTTTCGTAGCCTTGCGGCAGGCGGATGATCATATCATGCACGCCGGCGAGCCGTGCCGCCTCGATCACCTCGCGGTCGACATCGGTCTTGAAGCGGCCGATATTGGCGGCCACGGTATCTGAAAACAGCTCGATGTCCTGCGGCAGGTAGCCGATATGGTCGCCGAGCGCCTCCCTGCCCCATTGCGTCATGTCGGCGCCATCCAGCCTGACCGTGCCTCGGCTCGGCTGCATGATACCGGCGAGGTGGCGGGCAAGCGTCGACTTGCCGGCTCCGGAAGGGCCGACGATGCCGAGCGCCTCGCCGGCCTCGAGCCGGAACGAAACATCGCGCAGCAGCACCTTCTGCAGGCTGGGAATGGCGAAGCTCAACTGCTCGACGGCGACCTTGCCGGTAGGCTTCGGCAGATTGAACGAGCGTTCGCCCTGCGCGCCGCCGTCCAGCAGCCTCTCGACCCGGCCGAGGGCGGCCCGCGCCAGGATCAGGCTGCGCCACAGGCCGACGATCTGCTCGACCGGCTGCAGCCCCCTGCCCAGCAGCAGGCTGGCCGCAAACATCGAGCCACCGGTGATCTG
>NZ_JHQR01000275.1 GCF_014843825.1 Mesorhizobium silamurunense | reverse complement strand
GTCAGGGCAAGAAGCGCCGCCGCGGCAAGCGCGGCGGCAAGCGCAATCGCCGCGAGGAAGGCGAAACCGCCGCCGAAGCCGGCGATGGTTTCGAAGGCGATGAAGTGGACGTCGAAGCTCCCGAAGGCGCGCCGCCGGTCGCCACAGCCGAAGGGCAGGCCGCGCCCTCGCCCGCCAATGACGATGCTCCGGAGACGGAGAAGCCGAAGAAGCCGCGCCGTGCATCGCGATCAAAGAAGGCTGCCGAGGAAACGGTCTCCGAGAAAGCGCCCGAGCCGGCGGCGGAACTTCCCGCTGAACCCGTGGCCGCCGAACCGGAACCGGCAGTCGTCGCTGCTTCTGCTCCGACCGAGGCCGCGGCGCCCGTCAATGCGCACCCGACGCGGCGCAAGCCCCAGTCGATCGACGCGCCGGTCGTCCCCGTCGTTTCGTCCAACGTCAGCGATGAGGCCAAGGTCGAAGAAAAGCCGAAGCGCGCCGGTTGGTGGCAGCGGAAAGGCTTTTTCTAGGATTTTCAGTCGATTATCCTGATCTTTTAACAAAAAATCCCGCGCCATCTCGGCGCGGGATTTTCTTTTTCAAGCGGCTTCAGTTCCAGGTCCCGAACACGCGTTAGGGCGCGAAGATCGACCAGTTCATCATCCTGGCGAGCTTCTCCAGCGCGATGGAGCCGAGCTTGGAGTTGCCGTTCTCGTTGAGGCCCGGCGACCAGACGGCGAGCGAGGCAACGCCGGGCACGATGCCAAGAATGCCGCCTCCGACGCCGCTTTTTCCCGGAATGCCGACGCGGAAGGCGAAGTCGCCGGAGCCGTCATAATGGCCGCAGGTCAGCATCAGCGCGCCGATGCGGCGCGCCCGCTCGGTCGACACCACGGAATGCCCGGTCGCCGGATTCCTGCCGCCATTGGCTAGGAAGCGGCCGGCCATGGCGAGTTGCCGGCAGCTCATCGCAATGGCGCAATGGTGGAAGTAGACGCCCAAGGCCAGCTCCGGCTCGTGATGGAGATTGCCGAAGGATTTCATGTAATTGGCCAGAGCGAAATTGCGGTAGCCGGTGGCGCGCTCGGAGGCCGCGACCTCGCGGTCGATGATGATGGTGTCGTCGTCGGCGAGGAAATGGACGAAGCGCAGGATCTCGCCTATCGCCTCGCGCGGCTGATGGCCGGCAAGCAGGACGTCGGAGATGACAATGGCGCCTGCATTGATGAACGGATTGCGCGGGATGCCGTTCTCATGCTCGAGCTGGACGATCGAGTTGAACGGGTTGCCGGAGGGCTCGCGGCCGACGCGCTGCCACAGCGCATCGCCGACCTTGCCCAGCGCCAGCGTCAAGGTGAACACTTTCGAGACGCTCTGGATGGAAAAGGGCTGATCAGCGTCACCGGCGAGGATGACACGGCCGTCATTGGTCACGGCGGCAATGCCGAATTTCCCCGGATCGACCTTGCCGAGCTGCGGGATGTAGGTGGCGACATCGCCGCGATCGGTGCGCTCCGCCATTTCGGCGGCAACCTCGGCCAGCGCTTGCTCGAGTTTAGGCATTGGCTTCTATTTCAGCCAGCGTTCGATACGCGCCAGCGCCTCAACCATGTCGCCATGGCTGCCGGCATAGGAAAAGCGCATGGTGCGATGGCCCTGCAGCGGATCGAAGTCGCGGCCGGGCGTTGCCGCCACATGCGCCTCGGCCAGCATCTTGCGCGCGAAGGCCATGCTGTCATTGGTGTGCCGGGTGACGTCGCAGAAGGCGTAAAAGGCGCCGTCCATCGGTGCCGCGAGCGCGAAGCCGAGCTCCGGCAGTCGCTTCATCAGAAGGTCGCGGTTCCAGGCATAACGGGCCTTCACCGCTTCCAGCTCTTGCGTGGCCTTGAAGGCTTCGATCGCCGCAATCTGCGACAGCTCCGGCGGCGAGATGTAGAGGCTCTGGGCGATGCGCTCGACCGGCCGCACCAGCTCCTCCGGCAGCACCATCCAGCCGATACGCCAGCCGGTCATGCAATAGTATTTCGAGAAGGAGTTGATCACGGTCGCGCCCGCGCCACAAGCCAATGCGCTGACATCCGGCGCGGCGTAAGCCAGCCGGTGGTAGATCTCGTCCGATATCACGGCGATGCCGAGTTCCTCCGCCGTCTTTACCAGCGCCGCAAGCTCGTCCGCCGGGATCACCGCGCCTGTCGGATTGGCTGGGCTGGCGAACAGCACCCCTTTCAGCGGCTTCTCGCGATGCGCGGCCTTCAGATGATCGGCGTGAAGATAGGCATCAGAGCCGAGCTCGATCTCGACGATCTCGATGCCGAGCGCGGCCATGATGTTGCGATAGGCGGGATAGCCGGGCGCCGCGATGGCGACGCGGTCGCCCGGATCGAACATCGCCAGGAAAGCCAGGTTGAAGGCGGCGGACGAGCCGGTGGTGACGGCGATACGGGCCGGGGCAACATCGATCCCGTAATGCTCGCCATAGTGCGTGGCGATCGCCTTGCGCAGTTGTGCCAGCCCTAAAGCGTCGGTGTAGCCGATGCGACCGTGCTCAAGCGCCAGAGCCGCGGCTTCGCGGACGCCGGCCGGCGCCGGGTCCGACGGCTGGCCGACCGCCATCGACACCACCGGGATGCCAGCAGCCTTAAGCCGATTGGCTTCGGCCAAGATATCCATGGCGTGGAACGGCTCAACCTCGCCGCGGCGTGAAAGCGAAACGACCATCTGACCTCTCGTCTAGCCTGCCTTTGGTTGGCGAAAATCCACAGGCAAACCATCGCTCACCTGCCCTGGAACTGCCGGGGTTCGACGGCAGCGCCGCACAAATGCCCGATTGATGTGGGGATCACAAGCGCGCAGGAAGTTGTCGGCGCCGACTTTTCATCCTTCGCCCGCTCGTCTACCAGTGGACCTGTCATGTTGAGCCGACCCCGAACGATGATTGACAGATCGACCGCGATAGGGCGAACCGCGCGCGGATTCGCGACGCTCCTGCTTGCAGCCGCCGTTGCGGTATCCACTTCCATAAACGCCTTCGCGCAGGGCGTGCCGGTGGTGCGCGATGCCGAGATCGAAGCGCTGGTGCGCGACTATGCCCGGCCGATCTTCAGGGCGGCGGGCCTCGCCAATGACGGCATCGACATCGTTCTTGTCAACGATCAGAGCTTCAACGCCTTCGTGACGGGCCGCCGCCTGTTCATCAACACCGGCGCGCTGGTGACGGCCGAAACGCCGAACGAGATCATCGGCGTCATCGCGCACGAGGCCGGCCATATTGCCGGCGGCCACCAGCAGAAGCTGCGCGACCAGCTCGACCGCGCCAAGACGATGGCCATCATCGCCACGCTGCTCGGCGCGGGCGCGATGGTCGCCGGCGCCACGACCAACAGCCGCGGCCTTGCAGGTGCCGGCATGGGCGTCGCCGCCGGCGGCGGCGAGATGGCACAGCGCAGCATCCTTGCCTATCAGCGAGGCGAGGAAATCACCGCCGACCGCTCGGCGATCACCTATCTCAACGCCACCGGCCAATCCGGCATGGGCATGCTGAAGACCTTCGCCCGCTTCCAGAGCGCGCTTTCGCTGTCGGGCACCCAGCTCGATCCCTACCGGATCAGCCATCCGATGCCGCAGGAGCGCATCGCCAACCTCGAAGTGCTGGTCAAGGCGAGCCCGTACGTCAATCAGGTCGACCCGCCGGCGCTGCAGCAGCGGCACGACATGATGCGCATCAAGATCGCCGCCTATATGCAGGGCCAGGCGGCCGTGGCGCGGCTGATGCGCAAGAACCCGACCAGTCTCGCCTCGCGCTATGGCGACGCGCAGCAGACCTATCTCTATGGCAATCCGGGCGCCGCGCTCGCCAAGACGGCGGCGCTCATCAAGGAACAGCCGAAGAACCCCTATTTCCAGGAATTGCGCGGCGACATCCTGATGAAGGCCAACAAGCCCAAGGATGCAGCGGATGCCTATGCTAAGGCCGTCAGCCTCGACCCGGCGCGGTCGGGGCTGCTGATGGTCTCGCTCGGCCAGGCGCTGATGGCTGTCGGCACGCCGGATTCAATCAAGAAGGCGGTAACCCAGCTCACCAACGGGGTCGGGCGCGACAAGGAAAATGCCGAAGCCTATCGTTATCTGGCGCAAGCCTATGGCGAGTTGGGGCAGATCCCGGCCGCCGATCTTGCGACCGCCGAAGGCCATTTCTATTCGGCCGACTACAAGAACGCGAAAATCTTCGCCATGCGCGCTCAACAGAAGTTGAAGCGCGGCGAGCCTGGGTGGCTTCGCGCGCAAGATATCATAAACTACACGCCATCGAACAAACTCAAATGAACGTCCCGGCCGTGCGCGGCGATTAGATTGGCCCGGGACAGGCAGAAGGAAATGATCATGAACAAGGCAATCCTGCTCGGCAGCGCCGGCGTGGCGGTAGCGCTCGGCATGCTGGCATTCGGCTTCGTGGCAGGAAGCCCGCAGGCCGCTAAGGCCGATACGACGCAAGCCATCCAGGTGGCTTCCACCGACACCAAGGTCGACCGCAAGGAGGTCGAAGGCATCATCCGCGACTATCTCTTGAAGAATCCGGAGGTCCTGCTCGAGGTTCAGGACGCGCTCGAGGCCAAGCAGAAGGAAGAGCAGCGGCTCGCAGCGCTCGGCGTCATCAAGGACGCGAAGGACGAGATCTTCAACTCCACCTTCGACGGCGTCGTCGGCAACCCGAAGGGCAAGGTCACCATCGTCGAGTTCTACGACTACAATTGCGGCTTCTGCAAACGCGCCATCGAAGACATGAAGGCGCTGACCAAGGCCGATCCGGACCTGCGCTTCGTGCTGAAGGAATTCCCGATCCTCAGCCCGGATTCGCAAAAGGCCAGCGTGGTCTCGATGGCCTTCCACCTGATGATGCCGGAGAAGTACGGCGAGTTCCACACCGCGCTGCTCGGCGGCCAGGGCCGCGCCACCGAATCCACCGCCATGAAGGTTGCGCTTTCGCTCGGCGCCGACGAGGCCAAGCTGCGTGAGAAGATGAAGGATCCGAGCATCAACGAGGCGCTCTCCCGAACCTACGACCTCGCCACCAAGCTGTCGATCACCGGCACGCCGTCCTATGTGGTCGGCAACGAGGTGGTGTTCGGCGCGCTGGGACAGCAGGTCCTGGCGGAAAAGATCGAGCAGGCCAAGAGCGCGCTCTAGTTCGTTACGGGTCGCGACAACAGGCGGTTTTCCGCCTGTTGTGGACAGCGAAAGAACGCACTTGCGCTCTTTTCGCCGGCAGCTATGCCCAGTATAGAGGTCCGGCGCGCCGGCTTGAGGCCGGCGCCGAAGAGGTCGGCATATTTGAAAACGATTTTCGTCCTGAACGGTCCCAATCTCAATGCACTCGGCAAGCGCGAGCCGGGGATCTATGGCGGCAAGACGCTTGCCGCCATAGCCGAGGATTGCAAGGCCGCCGGCGCGGCGCTCGGGCTCGAGATCGATTTTCGCCAGTCCAATCATGAGGGCGACCTCGTCGACTGGATCCAGGAGGCCGGCGACAAGGCTGCAGGCATCGTCATCAATCCCGGCGCCTACGGCCACACCTCGATTGCCATCCACGACGCCATCCGCGCCGTCGCGCCGCTGCCCGTCGCCGAAGTCCATCTTTCCAATATCCACGCGCGGGAGCCTTTCCGGCACGTCTCCATGGTCGCGCCGGTCGCTGTCGGCATGATCTGCGGGTTCGGGCCACTCGGCTATACGCTTGCGCTGCAGGCACTGGCGGCACGCCTGTGACCGGCTCCCAAACAGAAGGCTCGAAAATGTCGATAAAGAAGAACGGTGTTGACCAGCAGCTGATCCGCGATCTGGCGGGCATACTGAACGACACCAACCTGACCGAGATCGAGGTCGAGCTCGGCGACCTGAAGGTGCGCGTGTCGCGCCAGTCGCAGCCCGTCCACGCGGTCGCGGCTCCGCTCCCGGCCGCCGCGATTGCCGCGCCGGCCCAGGCGGCAGCGCCTGCGACGGTAGCCGATCCCTCCAAGGACGCCGTGCCCTCGCCGATGGTCGGCACCGCCTATCTGGCTCCCTCACCCGACGCCAAGCCGTTCGTCGAGATCGGCCAGAAGGTGAAGGAAGGCCAGACGCTGCTCATCATCGAAGCGATGAAGACGATGAACCAGATTCCCTCGCCGCGCGCCGGCACGGTGACGGCGATCCTGATCGAGGACGCCCAACCGGTCGAATACGGCATGCCGCTCGTGGTCATCGAGTAGAGCCGGGAACAGCGGGCAGATGTTCCAAAAAATCCTCATCGCCAATCGCGGCGAAATCGCACTCCGAGTGCTGCGCGCCTGCAAGGAGCTCGGCATCCAGACGGTGGTGGTCCATTCGACCGCCGATTCCGACGCCATGCATGTGCGGCTTGCCGACGAGAGCGTCTGCATCGGCCCGCCGCCGTCGCGCGAAAGCTATCTCAACATCCACCAGATCGTCGCCGCGTGCGAGATCACCGGCGCCGACGCGGTGCATCCGGGCTACGGCTTCCTGTCGGAAAACGCCAAGTTCGCCGACATCCTCGCGGCCCATAACATCACCTTCATCGGCCCCTCGGGCGACCATATCCGCATCATGGGTGACAAGATCGAGGCCAAGCGCACGGCAAAGCGCCTCGGCATTCCGGTGGTGCCGGGCTCCGATGGCGCGATCACCGAGGAGAAGGAAGCAAAGCGCGTCGCCGCCGAGATCGGCTATCCGGTGATCATCAAGGCTTCGGCCGGCGGCGGCGGCCGCGGCATGAAGGTAGCCCGCACCGAGGCCGACCTCGAGGTGGCGCTGCAGACGGCAAAGTCGGAAGCCGGCGCCGCCTTCGGCGACGACGCGGTCTACATCGAGAAATATCTGGAGAAGCCGCGCCATATCGAATTGCAGGTGTTCGGCGACGGTTCCGGCCACGGCGTGCATTTCGGCGAGCGCGACTGCTCGCTGCAGCGCCGCCACCAGAAGGTATGGGAGGAGGCGAACTCCCCAGCCCTCAATGCCGAGGAGCGCGCGCGCATCGGCGGCATCTGCGCCAAGGCGATTGCCGATCTCGGCTATTCCGGCGCCGGCACTATCGAATTCCTCTATGAGAACGGCGAGTTCTATTTCATCGAGATGAACACCCGTCTGCAGGTCGAGCATCCGGTGACGGAAGCGATCACCGGCATCGACCTCGTGCATGAGCAGATCCGCGTCGCCTCCGGCGGCGGGCTGTCGATCAGGCAGGAAGACATCAAGTTCAACGGTCACGCCATCGAGTGCCGCATCAATGCCGAGGACCCGCGCACCTTCACGCCTTCGCCCGGCACGATCACGCATTTCCACACGCCGGGCGGGCTCGGCATCCGCGTCGATTCCGGCGTCTATTCCGGTTACCGCATCCCGCCTTACTACGACAGCCTCATCGGCAAGCTGATCGTGCATGGACGCAACCGCGTCGAATGCATGATGCGGCTGCGCCGGGCGCTCGACGAATTCGTCGTCGACGGCATCAAGACGACGCTGCCGCTGTTTCGCGATCTCGTCGGCAATCCGGATATCGCCAATGGCGATTACGACATCCACTGGCTCGAAAAATATTTGGCCAAGGAGGACTAGGGTCTGTTGATATTCAGGTGATGCCGGGCTGACCTGACTCTCACCGGACCCAAAGGCGCATCGCTCTGAAACAGCTTCAGGCGACGCGCTTCAAGTCTTTGTTTTGATGCATTTCGTTCTCCCAAACCGCTGCGTACTTTTGGACGACGCGCTTTAGGGTCTTGCAGTTATAATGGCGCAATGACTCGTCCCTACGCGCCCGGCTACCGCATCCCGACCGACCTGCTGCTCAAAGCCTATGCCTCGGGTGTCTTCCCGATGGCCGAGAGCGCGACCGACCCGGAAGTGTTCTGGGTGCGGCCGGAAACGCGCGGCATCATCCCGCTCGACGGATTCCACACGCCGCGCAGTCTGAAGAAGACGATCCGCAGGCACCCTTTCGACATCCGCTACGATTTCGACTTCGAGGCGACGATCGACGGCTGCGCCGAAAAGCGCGACGAGCGCCGCTCGACCTGGATCAACGCGCCGATCCGCGAAGCCTATGTCGAGCTCTACCGGCTGGGCCACTGTCATTCTGTCGAGGCGTGGCGCGGGGGCCGGCTGGTCGGCGGCCTCTATGGCGTTTCGCTCGGGCGCGTCTTCTTCGGCGAAAGCATGTTCGCCCGGGAAACCGACGCCTCGAAGACCTGCCTCTACTATCTCGTCGAGCGGTTGAACGAGCGTCGCTTCGCGCTCCTCGACACGCAGTTCACCACCGAGCACCTCAAGCGCTTCGGCGCGATCGACGTGCCGCGCAGCCGCTATGAGAAGATGCTGGCCGAGGCCCTGAAGGGCGACGCGATTTTTTATCCGTGAGGTGCAGGGCTATCAGCAGTCGGTCGATGTTTCGATCGGCGTCTGGGCGTGGAACATCATCTTCCATCCGTCGGCGCGATGGACATAGCCGGTGCTGACCAGAGCCGCATAGGGCTCGCCGCTTTCGCGCGTCGCATGAGCCTCGTAGGTCAGCATGACGATATCGCTGCCCGGCTCGATCATGCCCTTCAGCCGGATGTCGAGATCGCGCCAGCGGTTGGGCTGCGTGGCGGTCTTGGCCAGATCGGCGTTGGTCATCGCTTTCGCCATCTGCGGAAAGGCAACGAGGCACTCCACATCGGCATGGGCCGCGAAGTACGCGGAATCGCCTGTCCAGAACCCTTTCTCGAGCGCGAGAAGTTCTTTCTTGCTGGCGGTGATCGGTTTGCCCGTGGCCATGGTGGAATCCTCCCGTCGCCGTCGTTTACCAACGGATGGCGAAAGCGAGGGTTCCGATCAGTTCGCGTCGGCAGCGCCCGTGTCATCCGGCGCGGGCGCGGCGTCCAACGGCTCAGGTGCTGCCTCGGCGGGCTGCTCTTGCGCCGGAGGCTTGGGCTTGGCGCCTTGTGTCTTCGGTTTTGCCGTATCGGCCTTGGCGGCGGTCGGCGGCGGCACGTCCGACTTCTGCTTGCAGCCTTTCAGCCAGACGTCATAGACGGCATGCTCGACGGCGTTGAGGCCGGGGCTTTCGGCGAACATCCAGCCGGTGAAGATACGGCGGATTTTGCGATCGAGCGTGATCTCGTCGACCTCGACGAAGGAATCGGTCTTCGGCTGTTCGGTCTCGGGCCGCGAATAACAGACGCGCGGCGTCACCTGCAAGGCGCCGAACTGCACCGTCTCGTCTATATAAACGTCGAAGGTGATGATGCGGCCGGTGATCTTGTCGATGCCGGCGAATTCAGCGACCGGGTTGGTGAGGCGGTCGGAGACTGCCGGCGCCTGCGCAGCGGCGAACACCACCGTCGAGGCGGCCAGAACGGACGCTGCCGCGAACAGTCCCGTCGAAAGTCGGCCGAAAGAGTTCATGCAAGGATACCGGTGGTTGCGCCCGGGTGATTCTTTCAATCGCCCAAGGCTAGTCATGGCTGCGATATCAGCAAGCAGCTAAACGCCAATTGTGGCGACAAAGGACCGAAAAACGCAGTTACGAACCGGGCGTCCAGGCGTCGTAGTCGCCGGTCACCTGCGGGCGATGCTGGTTGGTCAGGATGGAGCCCTGCGGGCGATAGGCGCCGGGCGTTCCCGTGAGGTTCGGCCGATGCGGCTTCTGCCAGTCGCGAGCCTTGTAGCTCTCGCTCGACGGCGGCGTGTCGACCCGATGATGAATCCAGCCATGCCAGCCCGGAGGGATCTTCGAGGCTTCGGAATAGTCGCGATAAATCACCCAGCGGCGGGTGCGGCCTTCCGAATCGACGCCGCCTTCGTAGTAGACGTTGCCGGCCTCGTCCTCGCCGACCTTCTTGCCAAATCGCCAGGTGTGGAAGCGCGTGCCCAGCGTCTGGCTGTTCCACCAGGTGAAAAACTGCAGCAGGAAAGTTTTCATCCAGATCCTCGTTGCGGCAGCGGCCGCGCCGTTTCCTGCTTATGGCGTCAGGCCATCGCGAAGGCAAGGGTTTTGCCGCCCGACGATGTAAATGCTTCGTGCGCTAAATCGATACATGCGCGGAGATGTCGCCACCTCGGCTTGCCAAGCGTTGCGTGTGTTCCTAAAGCTCGCACGCCCGGCAAGCGGGCGCCTGGCCCGCGCCGGTTGAGGGAGGTGACGATTGGCCCCAGAACGGTCCACCGGCAATCGGATCAGCGCCGAAGACATTCGCCGCTGGAAGGGTGGCGTGCCGATCGTCTGTCTCACCGCCTATACCTATCCGATAGCCCGCATGCTCGATCCGCATGTCGACCTGCTTTTGGTCGGCGACAGCGTCGCCATGGTGCTGCACGGCCACGCCACGACGCTCGGCGCCTCGCTGGAGATGATGATCGCGCATGGACAGGCGGTGATGCGCGGCGCGACGAAAGCCTGTGTCGTCGTCGACATGCCGGCGGGTAGCTACGAGGTCTCCCCGGCGGATGCCGTTGCCTCGGCAAGGCGCATCGTCGGCGAGACCGGGTGCCAGGCGGTCAAACTCGAGGGCGGCGTCGACATGGCCGCGCAGATCGCGGCGATCGTCGCCGAAGGCATACCGGTGATGGGCCATATCGGCCTGCAGCCGCAATCCGTGGAAAAGGACGGCGGCTACAAGATAAAGGGCCGGACCGAGGAAAACATTGCCGCGCTGTTTCGCGACGCCGAAGCGGTCGAGAAGGCTGGCGCCTTCTCGGTTGTCATCGAGGGCACGGTGGAAGCGGTGGCTTCGGATCTCACCCGCCATATCGCGATCCCGACCATCGGCATCGGCGCCAGCGGCGACTGCGATGGCCAGATCCTGGTCATCGACGACATGATCGGTATGACCGTCGACCGGGTGCCGAAATTCGTCAAGGAATATGCAAACCTGCGCGACACCATTGCGGATGCGGCGGCGCGTTACGCCGCCGAGGTGCGCAGCCGCGCATTTCCGGGGCAAGACCACGTCTTTTCGGCGGCATCGGGCAAGGACAAGACATGAGCGGGCCAATCGTCGTCGACAGCGTCGCGGCGCTGCGCGCGCAAATCCGGGACTGGCGCCGGGAAGGCTTCAAGGTCGCCATGGTGCCGACCATGGGCGCCCTGCATGACGGGCACATCTCGCTAGTGAGAATCGCGCTCGAGCGCGCAGAGCGCTGCGTCGTCTCGATCTTCGTCAATCCGACGCAGTTCGCGCCGACCGAGGACTTGGACAAATATCCGCGGCAGTTGGCTCGCGATCTCGACCGGTTGCGGGAGGCGGGCGCGCATCTCGCCTTCACGCCGGGTGTCGCGGAAATGTACCGGCCCGGCTTTGCCACCAGGATATCGGTCGGCGGCCCTTCCTCCGGCCTGGAAACGGATTTCCGGCCGACCTTCTTCGACGGCGTCGCCACGGTGGTGGCCAAGCTTTTCCTGCAGGCCGCGCCCGACTGCGCGGTGTTCGGCGAGAAGGATTATCAGCAGCTTTGCGTTGTCAGGCAGCTTTGCCGAGACCTCGACCTGCCCGTCGAGATCATCGGCGCGCCGACGGTGCGCGACTCGCATGGCCTCGCCATGTCCTCCCGCAACGCCTATCTCAGCGAGACTGAACTCGCCATCGCGCGCAAGCTCAACGTGGTTTTGCGTCAAACCGCGGCGGAACTGACCTCCGGCGCGGATGAGGCAAGCGCCGTGGGCGAGGCCGCGCAAGCGCTTGTCCGGGCGGGCTTTCGAAAGGTCGACTACGTCGCCGCTCGCGAGGCCGTGACGCTCGGGCCCTGGCGGCGGGATCGCGACGGACGCCTGCTCGCAGCGGCCTGGCTTGGCACCACTAGGCTGATCGACAATGTGGAAATTCTCTCCGCCTGACTGAAGGATACAATCAAATCCAGAGGCGCGACGCAGCAGGACGCTACCGCCGGGCGATCTACGCCAGCCGCTTCTCCATGATCAGCGCTGGTATTCCCGACCCGCCGCCACAATCCGCTGTCCTGCCTGCCGGCAGGAACCTGTTCGCTTCGTAGAAGGCGATTGCAAGAGTATTCGCCTCTTCCACCTCCAGACGCAGCGTCCGCGCTTCCGGGAAGCTGGCCTCGACCTCGTCGAGCAGCGATCGGCCGATCCCTTGCCGCTGACAATCCGGATGCACGTAGAGCTGATTCAAGAGGACGATCTTCGGGTCCGTGGTCGCGGAAGCGAAAGCCATGCCGCCGATGCGCTTGCCATCGTCGGCGACCAGGAATTCCGAATTGGGGCGCGTCAGCCGCGCCCTGAGCGAGGCGATCGAGTGCCAGTCGTCTGTGATTTCAGCGACCCGCTTGGCGCCATAGACGGCGTCATAAGTGGCATGCCAGGTGTCGACCAGCAACGCACGGATGGCGGCGAGATCGTGTTCGCTCGCCGTCCGCACGAACATCGCTAACCCTCGATGCCGAGCTTGGCCTTGACCAGCTCGTTGACCGCCTGCGGGTTCGCCTTGCCGCCGGTCGCCTTCATCACCTGGCCGACGAACCAGCCGGCCATGGTCGGCTTGGCGCGCGCCTGCTCGGCCTTGTCCGGATTGGCGGCGATGACCTCGTCGACCGCCTTCTCGATGGCGCCGGTGTCGGTTACCTGCTTCATGCCGCGGCTTTCGACAAGCTGGCGCGGATCGCCGCCCTCGTTCCAGACGATCTCGAACAGGTCCTTGCCGATCTTGCCGGAGATGGTGCCTTCCTTGATCAGGTCGATGACGGCGCCCAGCTGATCGGGCGACACCGTAGCATTTTCAATATCTTTTCCGGCTCTGTTGAGAGCACCCAACAGGTCGTTGATGACCCAGTTGGCGGCAAGCTTGCCGTCGCGCCCCGCTGCCACCTTCTCGAAATAGTCGGCGATCGGCTTTTCCGACACCAGCACCGAGGCGTCGTAGGTCGACAGCCCCAGCGAGCCGATCAGACGCGCCTTCTTGTCGTCGGGCAGTTCCGGCAGATGCTGCGCCAGATCATCGACATAGGCCTGGTCGAATTCCAGCGGCAGAAGGTCGGGATCCGGGAAGTAGCGGTAGTCATGCGCCTCTTCCTTGGAGCGCATCGAGCGCGTCTCGCCCTTGTTGGGATCGAACAGGCGGGTCTCCTGCTCGATCGCGCCGCCGTCTTCCAGGATGGCGATCTGCCGGCGCGCCTCGGATTCGATGGCCTGGCCGATGAAGCGGATCGAGTTCACATTCTTGATCTCGCAGCGCGTGCCGAAGGCCCCTCCGGGGCGGCGCACCGAGACGTTGACGTCGGCGCGCAGCGAGCCTTCGTCCATGTTGCCGTCGCAGGTGCCGAGATAGCGCATGATGGTGCGCAGCTTGCTGACATAGGCCTTGGCCTCGTCGGCCGAACGCATGTCGGGCTTGGAGACGATCTCCATCAGTGCCACGCCCGAGCGGTTGAGGTCGACATAGGACATGGTCGGATGCTGGTCGTGCATCGACTTGCCGGCATCCTGCTCAAGATGGAGTCGCTCGATGCCGACCTCGATATCCTCGAACTCGCCTTGCCGGTCCGGCCCGACGGAGACGATCACCTTGCCCTCGCCGACGATCGGCTGCTTGTACTGCGAGATCTGGTAGCCCTGCGGCAGGTCCGGATAGAAATAGTTCTTCCGGTCGAAGACCGATTTGTGGTTGATCTCGGCCTTCAAGCCCAGCCCGGTGCGGATCGCCTGCTTGACGCATTCCTCGTTGATCACCGGCAGCATGCCGGGCATCGCCGCGTCGACCAGGCTGACATTGGCGTTGGGCGCCGCGCCGAAGGACGTCGACGCACCGGAGAAGAGCTTTGCCTCGGACGTCACTTGCGCATGCACTTCGAGCCCGATGATGATTTCCCAGTCGCCGGTGGCGCCGGAAATCAGGCGTTTGGGATCGGGCGTGCGGGTATCGATGATGCTCATTGGGGCCTGCGGATGGCATTCGTGGAATGGTGCGATTTGCATATCATGATGCGAAAATCGCAACACTCGCTAGTGCAAACCGCCCGGCGAGACAAGCATAAAGCCCATGCGCTGGCCTTTTCCGCCGCCTTCGCCTATAGGACATCCATCCCCAATGGAGAGTGGATGTCCACTTACGCTCAGTCCCGGTAAGGCCCTGACCTCCTAGCAAGGCAGGGCGACAAAACCTGAAGCCCGTGCCGCGATTTCTCGCGGCGGCTTTTGTTGTTTTCCCGGGGAATTTCTCCAATGGACATTTCGCGCAGCGCATGACCCCGAAAATCGGAATCGATTTTCGGGTCATGCGCTAAACTGAAGTGCCACAGCGTCCTTTTGCGCGTCCAAGAGGACGCTCGGCGCTATGGGGAACAGCGCATCCTGCACCTGCTCGCACAAGGCGGGCGCATCGAAATCGAAAAGAGCGACGCCAGGAAGATTGCCTTGGTCCGGTGCCTGACACGGGACGGCTGGCATTATCCGGGCCTCGACCTGGACCTCTTTCGAAAGCTGAAACGCAAGAAAGCGGTTTCTTCGGCGAGTGGTGGCCCTTATCGCATCACGCGGCACGGGCTCGAGCTCGTCCGCGCCGAGCTCGATAACCGGTAGAATTCGTTGAGGCCCGCCGGCCGGCCAACGGCCGGCGGTTTTCTCTCGCCCTCAGGCGGTGGCGATGTAGGCCCGGATCTCCTCGGCCTCGCGCTCGACATCCTCGATGCGGCGCTTGACCACGTCGCCGATCGACACGATGCCGTCGAGCAGTCCATCCTTTTCCACCGGAAGATGGCGGAAGCGGCCTTTGGTCATGATCTCCATGACCTCGTTTACCGTATGGTTCTCGTTGCAGATTTTGACCTTGGGCGTCATGGCCGAACGCACCGGTATGTCGAGCGCGGCCGCGCCCTCCCGGGCCAGAACCCGCACGATGTCGCGCTCGGAAAGAATGCCCACGATCTTGTGGTCACCATTGGTGATGACCAGCGCGCCGATCCTGTGTTCAGTCAGGATGCGAATGGCCTCGCTCAGCTTTTCATTTGGCCCGAGCGTGAACACGTCATGGCCCTTGCTTTCAAGAATTGCCTTAACCGTCATGGCGTCCTCCTCAGCCTTGCTCGCCGGCTCCTGCCCTGACCGGCTTCCAGCCCCAGCGCCCTTGGGAAGACGCTGGGTGGCTTAAAGCGCGTCGCGGCGCACTTTAAGTTCTATGTTTGATGCATGTCGCCCAAAAACGCTACGCAAATTTGGGCGACATGCATGGCAACATCGTGCGCCGTGATTGGTTGCATTTCAAGTGCGCCGCAGCGCTACTCATGCGGCTGCGGGCGGTCGAAAAAACGCAGGCCGAAGAAGCCGGCGACAAAGCCGCCGATATGGGCTTCCCAGGCGATCTGTCCGTCGATACCTGGCGCAAAGCTGAGCAGGCCGGTGGCGAGGTTGATCACCATCCAAACACCGAGGAAGGTCATGACGCCGCGCGAACGCAGCACGACTGCGATCGGCAACGCCTCGCCGGCGAAGGCCGCCCTGCCGGACGCGCGGTCAATGCGGAAACCATAGCGCGCCGCCGCTCCCATCATGCCCGAGATCGCGCCCGAAGCGCCGACCAGCGGCATCTCGCCATAAGGGTGCATTGCCCAGAACAGCGCGACCGAAGCCAGCCCGGTCACGGCGTAGAACACCGCAAATCGGGTCGCGCCGAAACGATTGGCAAGCGGTGAGCCGAAAGCGGCAAGCCAGACCATGTTGATGGCAATATGGGCAAAACCCCCATGCATGAAAGCATAGGTGAAGGGGCGCGTGAACAGGAACCAGTCGAAGCCGTACTGCCCGGTGTAGAGCACCGGAATGAAGGCGCCGTCATAGAGCAGCGTCATTTGCTGGTCGTCGTTCAGCACATATTGCTGCAGCAGGAAGACGACCGCGCAAATCCCGATCACCGCCAGCACCACCGGCGGCAGGTTGAATACCGGCTCGTGGCGCGGCTCCGGCGCCTCTTCGTCCGGCTGCGGTTCGGGTTCAGTCGGGCTTACCGGTTCGCTCATGCGCCCCTTGCAATTGGCTGGAGACTCGATTTTCGGCCCGAGCATGTAGTTCACGCCCGATCGAATCACAAACCGCTAATCGCCCCAAGCTGAATCGGATGGGGCTCGAATCGGCAAGGCGCGAATCAAAAAGAAAGCCGTCCAAGGTTTCCCTTGAACGGCCGGTCGAGTCCCCTGCTCCCCGTAAACCCTTGACTGAAGTGCTGCCGATTGTCGCGAAACGACCGTTTTGGAGTGGTTTTCGATGTGCCACAGCCCCTGACGGCGCGCAATGTAAACCACTTGTTAACCTTAACGACCCCGACCCGTGCACAAACGTTAACGATACTGGCACGCATCCTGCTCCGCACCGCATGAAGGTCATCGGAGGGCGCCCTGTCTGTTCGCCGATGGGACATCAAGAAAGACAGATTGCCGGAGCGGAATGGACATGAATCAGAACGGATCAATCACGCTGTTCCAATATTGGAACCAGCTGCGTGATGGCCGACCTGCCCCGAAACGTTCGGAAGTCGAGCCGGCCGATATCAAGTCACTTTTGGCGGACACGTTCATCCTGGAGCGCGATACACGCGGCGAGGCCGTCTTTCGGCTGGCCGGCACCAGGCTCTGCGCCTATTACGGCCGAGAGCTCAAGGGGTTCTCCTTCCCCTCGCTCTGGCGCGAGAAGGACCAGCGGCTTATGTCGCGGCTCATCCACGGCGTCTTCGACCAGAAATCGGTGCTGCTTCTGACCTATGAAGGATTCAGTCGAAACGGCCGTTCCAACAAGTTCGAGCTGCTCGCGCTGCCGCTCGATGGCGGCGTCGAGAGCCCTCGCTGCCTCGGCATTGTCAGTGCCGCGGATAGACCGTTCTGGCTGGGTGCCGACCCGCTCGCCGATGCCCTGATTGACGCGATCCGGGTGATCGATCCCGAGAAGGAACCGATGTTCCTGAAAAACCGACCCGCGATCAATGTTCCGTCGCTCGTGCCGACGGAGCTCGACGCGCCTGAGACCATTTCGGCGCTCGGCCGTGCGCGCCGGATCCGGCATCTCGTCGTCTTCGACGGCGGGCGCAACGAGTAAGGCGTATCGCGAGGCCTATTTACCCCTAGTCAAACCTCGCTTTTTGCCCCGCGCGAGCGTCCGAGCCCCAGCCATTTAGGGTCGGCTTTTTCCCCTTTGTTAACCTGCTTTGCTGTAGCTTTTCGGGTGAAATTCCTCGCATCGTCGCGTGGAATGCCAACGGGGTGTAGGCAGTCATGAGGTCAGCGGCGGAATATGCGCCGTCCCGTGTGGAGCGGCGCAATTTTCAGCGTGTCCGGGTGAAAATCTACGGACGCTTCATGCTGGAGGACCGCACAGAGCATGCGTGCCAGGTGATCGACATGTCGCCCGGCAATGTCGCCTTGCGCACCGACCGCGTCGGCATGCCGGGCGAGAAGGTCATTGCCTATATCGACCATATCGGCCGCATCGAAGGCGTCGTGACGCGGACCTCGCAGGACGGTTTCGCCATGACCGTCATCGCTTCGGATCGCAAGAAGGACAAGCTCGCCGCGCAGCTCACCTGGCTTGCCAACAAGCATGAGTTGGACCTGCCGGAAGACCGACGCCACGAGCGCGTCGCGCCGCGCAATCCGATGAGCGTGCTGCAGCTCACCGACGGGCGCCAGTATCAGTGCCGCATCATCGATCTGTCGCTTTCGGGCGCGGCGATCGAGATCGACGTCAAGCCGGCGATCGGCGTGCAGGTCATGCTGGGGACGATGCGCGGCCAGGTGGTGCGTCACTTCGAGGACGGCGTCGCCATCGAATTCGCCGTCATCCAGCGGCCGGAAACCTTGGATTCGGAATTCAACGCGCCGCCATCCTGACCGCCGCCGAACTCAAACAAGCACCAAACCGGCCGCCAGCGGCCGGTTTTTTGTTGGCCGGATAGGCGCCTTTTCGTAGCCACACCGCATGTCGAGACCCCGAGAAGCGGGCAACGGCGCGCGGCGAATCTCAACAATTCGAAATCGAGATAGTTCAAATTTTATATTTATTCTACGGGCGTTTTACTTAATATCTACTTCGAGTTTTTGCGTCAAATAAATCCAAACGTGGCACAGTCTCTCTCAAACGGGGAGACTACCATAATGAAAATGACGAGGGGCAAGCTGTTGCTCTTGGCAATGGCGATGCAGCTTTCCGCGTGGGGCACGGCAAGCGCAGGACCGGTGTTCATGCATACGGGCGGCCGCACCACCCAGCCGGTTGGCCATTATGAATTCTGCCGTCGTATTGCGGTCGAATGCAACGAGAGGACGCCGAAAGGGCCTCCGGTCGATCTGACCCGCAAGCTGTGGGCGACCATCATCAACGTCAACAATTCGGTGAACACCCGCGTCAAGCCGCGCACCGATATGGAGATCTATGGGGTCGAGGAATACTGGGCCTATCCCGACAACGGCGTCGGCGACTGCGAGGACTATGCGCTGGAGAAGCGCCGCGAGCTCATGACCGCAGGTGTCCCCGCCGGCGACCTGTTGATGACGGTCGTGCGCCAGCCGAACGGCGACGGCCACGCAGTGCTGACGGTGCGCACCAGCCTCGGCGAGTTCATCCTCGACAACCTCGAGCCGAAAGTGCTCGCCTGGAACGACACGGTCTACACCTACCTCAAACGTCAATCGACCGAGAATTCGGGCGTTTGGGTTACGATCAACGACGGCCGCGAGGACGCGGTCGCCAGCGTCCGCTAGGACGCCAATGCATGTCGCCCAAAAGCGCGCAGCGATTTTGGGGCAACGACATGCACAAAGAGATTAGGCACGTCGCATTCATGCGGCGTGCTTAGGAAAAGCCCGGTCGAGTCCCCACCCTCCCCGTCCCCAACGACCGGGTTTTAGGAGCCGGCCCTGTCCCCGGGCCGGCTCCGCCATTTTTGCCTTCGCCCCGACAGGCCTTTCTGGTAGCCGCGGATAGGAGCAATATGGCCGTTCATTTCGGATGGAAGGCGATGCTGGAAATCCCTGACGACCGCTGTGAGCGCGCCAAGCTTTTCAAGGCCATCGACAACGCCTTCAAGGCGGGCGACTTCGAAGCCCTTTGCAAGGCGCTCGCCGGCTCGGAGCGCTGGTTCGACGAGAGTATGCCGTTCGAGCTCGGCCTCGGCCATCCGCTGGAATACGCAATCTACTGGAGCCCGGCCGCCTTCATCGCCACTCTGCTCGATGCCGGCTCGAACCCGAATTACGAGGATCATGCCGGCTTTCCTTCGATCATCGCCGCGCTGTCGACAGAGCGGCCGGACAGGCTGAAGATCATCGGGATCCTGCTTGAGCACGGCGCTGACCCGAACATGCGCGGCGTGAACGACTGGACGCCTCTGCATTATGCCGTGGCGCAGCGCGACACCGAGGCGATCCGCCTGCTGCTGGCATCGTGTGCGGATCCGACGCTCAGGACGCGCATCGATGATTTTGAAACGGCCTTGGAAGGCGCGGATCAGGCCAGTTTCGAAGCGGGGGCGTCGCTGCTGCGCGAGGCGATGTCCCGACGCGGCTAAGCCGGCGGCAATTGGTAGCGCGAAACGTCGCCCGCCTCGCTCTCAAGCCTCCTTCAATCCTGCCTTGAAGCGCTTACCGTTGTCAACATAGTGCGCGGCCGAGACGCGCAGCCTCTCGATCGCCGCATCGTCCAGCGCTCGGATCACCTTGGCAGGCGAGCCGACGATCAGGGAATTGTCCGGGAAGACCTTGTTTTCCGTCACCAGGGCGCCGGCGCCGACCAGGGAATTCTTGCCGATCTTGGCCCCGTTGAGCACGATGGCGCCCATGCCGATCAGGCTGTTGTCACCGACCGTGCAGCCGTGCAGCAACGCGCGGTGACCGATCGTGCAGCCTTCGCCGATCGTCAGCGGAAAGCCCGGATCGGTGTGCATGACCGTATGCTCCTGCACATTGGTGTCGGCACCGATCGTGATCGGCTCACCGTCGCCGCGGATGACGACGCCGAACCAGAAGCCGGCATTGCGGCCTATCCTGATATCACCGATCAGCGTGGCGTCGGGCGCCACCCAGTTGCTTTCGGCATCCTCGAACTGAGGCGCTTTCCCATCGATCGCATAGATCGGCATCCTTGTCTCCGATTCGTCTCAAGCCGAGAATTCGGCGGAGCCTAGGAGACCGGCCGCCCAGGAGGCAATGGTGATCAGCACGACGCCGAGCGCCAACGCCCAGGCCACGGCCGTGCAGCCACAGGAAAGCAGCGCCGGCGTGCTGATGCGCCCCTCGCGTCGGGCAGCCAGCGCATCATTGATGAGCATGAACGGGCCGGCGCAGGCGGTCGCCACAAGCGAGCGCACAATGTGGGCAGGCGACACATAGGGCTCGGCGAAGGCCAGCCGGCGGCCGGAGAGGATTTCCATGGCCGAACCAGCGAGGCCGCAAGCCGTCAGGCCGACCGCAAAAGCGTAGAGAGGGAGCAACATCGGATCCATCTTTACCAACCATTTACCATGAGACCCCACAGTCATGCCGACGCGTTGCAAGAGCCATGCCGCGCGCGCTGTGCCACCTGAGGACAGGTGAGCGGATCCGGAGATCGCAATGAGAGAGGCCGCCGCCGAGGAGTTCGAGGTCGTCGACTCGACCTTCATGAAGCGGGTGTTCTATGCCTTCGCGGCGCTCGCCCTGCTCTCGGTGGCCATCAGCGTCGGCGGCAAATGGCTTGGCCGGTCGATCGCCATGGCCGGCTACACCGACGCCACGGCGGTCCGGCAGGTCGTCATCGGCAACAACGTGATCGGCGTGCCGGCCAACTTCATCCGCTTCGACCAGGCCAGGCGCGACGGTATAGCCTCGCGCCTCGACCTCTACCTGCGCTATCCCGAGATGGATGGCTATAGCGCCGCCGCGCGCGACGACTTCAACCACGCCACGACCAGGAAGATCATCTTCCTGTCGTTCGAGCCGCGGATGATGTCGCGCGACATGAGCGGCCGCTTCGCGCCGATCTACAGCGCCCTGATCGTTAAGCCGGGCACGGCCGGCCCGGGCGGAACGACGCTCTACGGCTTCACCGAGAAGTCAGGCTATCTCAACGAGGTGCTGGCGGTTGTCGAGCGGCCGGGGAAAGACCCGTTCGTCGCCCGCTGCCTGAGCGGCCCGAGCGCCGAGGAATCGCTGGCGCCCTGCGAACGCGACATCCAGGTCGGCGACGATCTCAGCCTCACCTACCGTTTCCCGCGCGAGCTCCTCGGAAATTGGCAGGCGCTCGATGCCGCGATCGCCGCCAAGGTGGCCGGCATATTGAAGACGGGACATTAGAGCGCGGCGCTGAAGCCCTTGCACACCGCCCTTTGCCCCTGCCTGGCTCAACGCATCGGCTCGACGGGCGCCAAGATACGGTCTGGCATCGGGCTGACAAGGCGCGCTATTGGTCGAACATGATGCCAGACTATCTCGCCTTCGACCCCGCCAGCCGCCGCCTGCGGCTCGATCCGCACGAGCCCGCCTTCGTCCAGAACCCTTATGAGGCCTATGCCTTCCTGCACGGCGCATCGAATGCCTTCTTCTGGGAAGACTACGGCTTCTGGTGCTTTGGCGGCTTCGACGATGTCAACCGCCTGCTGCGCGACCGCCGCTTCGGCCGTCAGAACCCGGCCGGCATTCCCGACAGCCGCGGCGTCGGCGACGACCGCTCACACCTCACCGCCTTCGACGCGATCGAGGCGAATTCCATGCTGGAACTCGAGCCGCCGGTGCACACCAGGCTGCGGACGCTGGTCAATCGCGCCTTCGTCTCGCGCCAGGTCGAGCGGTTGAGACCGCGCATCGAGGCCCTGGCCAACGAGTTGATCGACCGTTTCGAGCCCGGTGGCGTAGACCTTCTGCCCGCCTACGCCTCGCCCTTGCCGATCACCATCATCACCGAGATGCTCGGCGTTCCGGTCGAGATGGGGCCGCAACTGCTCGACTGGTCTCATCAGATGGTCGCCATGTACATGCACGGCCGCACGCGCGAGACAGAGGAGACGGCCAACCGCGCCGCACGCGATTTTGCGGCTTTCCTGCGCGGCTATGTCGCCGAGCGGCGCAAGAAGCCGGGCGACGACCTGCTTTCGCTGCTGATCGAGGCCCAGGACAACGGCCAAAAGCTTTCCGAGGACGAGCTGGTTTCCTCGGCGATCCTTTTGCTCAACGCCGGCCACGAGGCAACCGTGCACCAGACCGGCAATGCGGTGCGTTCGATCCTGGCGCAAGGCGGTGATCCGCGCCGCTTCTTCGCCACGACGGAGGCAAACGCGGCAACGGTCGAAGAATGCCTGCGCTTCGACGCGCCGCTGCATATGTTCCTGCGCTATGCTTACGAAGAGATCGAAACAGCGCCGGGCATTTCGGTCAAACCCGGCGAGATGGTCGCGCTGCTGCTCGGCATGGCCAATCACGACCCGCTGGCGTTCGCCGGACCTGACGCTTTGAACCCGGCGCGCACGGACCAGAAGAACGTCTCCTTCGGCGCCGGCATCCATTTCTGCATCGGCGCGCCGCTGGCGCGTCTCGAACTACAGGTATCGTTGAAAACGCTGTTCGAACGGCGGCCAAAGTTGCGTTTGGCTGAGCAGCCGCGCTTTCGCGACAGCTATCATTTTCATGGGTTGGATAAGCTAACGGTCAGCTTCTGAAACGAGAGCCGGGCGCTGCCCGTCTAGAGCCGGATCACATATTCCTTGCGGGTGGTCTCCAGCACTTCCCAGGTGCCCTTGAAGCCCGGCCTCAGCACGAAGCTGTCGCCTGCCCTGACCGTACGCGCCTCGCCGCCGTCCTCGGCAATCACCGAGACACCCGCCAGGATGTGGCAGAATTCCCATTCGTCGTAGACGATGCGCCACTTGCCGGGCGTCGCTTCCCAGATGCCGGCATAGAGGCCGCCGTCGCGCTCCTCGACATTCCAGGTGCGGAATTTCGGCTCGCCTGAGATCACGCGATCCGGGGCCGGCGCGCCGGCCTCCGGCTCGACGGTTTCGGTACTGACCGCAAGGAAGGCCGACATCGCGCTCAGACCTTGCTGAGTGCCTGTTCGAGGTCGGCGACGATGTCGTTGACATCCTCGATGCCGATCGACAGCCGAACGGTGTCCGGCCCGGCGCCGGCCTTCACCTTCTGCTCGTCGGAAAGCTGGCGGTGCGTGGTCGAGGCCGGATGGATGACCAGCGACTTGGTGTCGCCGACATTGGCAAGATGCGAGAACAGTTCCAGCGCCTCGACGAATTTGACGCCGGCCTCGTAGCCGCCCTTGAGGCCGAAGGTGAAGACGGCGCCGGCGCCTTGCGGCGAATATTTCTTCTGCAGCGCATTGTTCTTGTCGCTGGGCAAGCCGGGATAGTTCACCCACGCGACTTTCGGATGGTTCGAAAGCCAGGCCGCGACGCTCACTGCGTTGTCGCAATGGCGCTGCATGCGGAGCGGCAGGGTTTCCAGGCCGGTCAGGATCAGGAAGGCGTTGAAGGGCGAGATCGCCGGGCCGATGTCGCGCAGGCCGAGCACGCGGGCGGCAATGGCGAAGGCGAAGTTGCCGAAGGTCTCGTGCAGCACGAGGCCGCCATATTCGGGACGCGGCTCGGACAGCATCGGGTACTTGCCCGACTTCGACCAGTCGAAGGTGCCGCCATCGACGATGGCGCCGCCGATCGAATTGCCGTGGCCGCCGATGAACTTGGTGAGCGAATGCACCACGATGTCGGCGCCATGCTCGATCGGCCGCACCAGATAGGGCGAGGCCAGCGTATTGTCGACGATCAGCGGCAAGCCATGCTTGCGGGCTATGTCGCCGATCTTCTCGATGTCGACGAAGATGCCGCCCGGATTGGCGAGGCTTTCGATGAAGATCGCCTTGGTTCTGTCGTCGATCTGACTTTCGAAGGTCGAGGGATCGTTGGTATCGGCCCAGCGCACCTCCCAACCAAAATTCTTGAAGGCATGGCCGAACTGATTGATCGAGCCGCCATAAAGCTTTGTGGCAGATACGAAATTGTCGCCCGGCTGCATCAGATTGTGGAAGACGAGCACCTGGGCGGCATGGCCTGACGCGACCGCTAGCGCCGCCGTGCCGCCTTCGAGCGCGGCAATGCGCTCCTCGAGCACCGCCTGCGTCGGGTTCATGATGCGGGTGTAGATGTTGCCGAAGGCCTTCAGCCCGAACAGCGAGGCGGCATGGTCAGCGTCATCGAAGACATAAGAGGTGGTCTGGTAGATCGGCGTGGCGCGCGCGCCGGTCGCCGGATCCGGCTTGGCGCCGGCATGGACGGCGAGCGTGTTGAAACCGGGCGTACGGGTCATCGAAACCTTCCTCTCCAGATCTTTCGAAATCGCCGGGCATTCTTGGCGAAGCGCGGTCGTGAATGCAAAGAAGAAAATACCTTTCGGCGTGCGATCTGCGGCGAACGCCCGGGAAAATCCATTTCTTCCCGGAATAATTTTGCGTGCTGGTTATCGGCCTATTTCTGCCGCACGCCAAAACTCTGGAAACCCTGCCGCATCAACGGCTTCTTCGAAGACAGCACGCCGGAATTGACGCCGGTCCAGCCGATCTCGCCCGACAGCTTGCCGTATTCGATCTTCGGGCAACGGTTCATCACCACCTTGATGCCGGCGGCCTCGGCGCGCGCAGCGGCCTCGTCATGGCGCACGCCGAGCTGCATCCAGACGACCTTCGGCAGCGGATCGAGCTTCAGCACCTGATCGACGATGCCCGGCACCGCCGCCGAACCGCGAAAAATGTCGACCATGTCGACCGGCTGCGGCAGGTCGGCCATGCTGGCATAGACGGTGCGGCCGAGGATTTCCTTGCCGGCATGACCCGGGTTGACCGGAAACACCGAAAAGCCCTTGGCGAGCAGATATTTCAGTACGAAGAAGCTCGGCCGCACGTCGTTGGGCGAGGCGCCGACCATCGCGACCGTCTTCACCGAGTTCAGGATACCGGCAATGTAGGTGTTGTCGTAGGCGTCGTGATTCATGGTTCGTCCTCATACAGCGCTTCGGCGAGAAAGGCAGCCGGATCGCTGCAGAAGTCGCGCATCATGCGAAAATGATCGGTGTCGTGAAAATCGGTCGGATCGAGGCCGAAGCGACTGATGCGGAAGAGCCGCGCATTCGGACAGGCCATCAGCAGCGGCGAATGCGTGGCCATGATCACCTGCGCGATGCCGGATCGCTCCATCCGCTGAAGCAGCTTCAACAGTTCGATCTGGCGGGTCGGTGAGAGCGCGCTTTCGGGCTCGTCGAGGATGTAGATGCCCTGCCTGCGGCAGCGTTCTTCGAAGAAGCGGATGAAGCCTTCGCCATGCGACCATGATAGGAAATCAGGCGGTGCCGCGCCAACTTCCAGCGCTGCGCGATCGAGGTAGCGTGCGACCGAATAAAAGGACTCGGCGCGAAAGAACCAGCCCGCGGTGACCTTCGGCAGCCAATGGCAGCGTAACGCGGCAGCAAGTGCCGTGCCGCTCTTGTCGATGGCGCCGGAGTGATCGACCGGCCGGTAGCCCTTGCCGCCGCCAGCCTCATCATAGCCGACCAGCGCGCCGATGGCTTCGAGCAGCGTCGATTTGCCGGTGCCGTTCTCGCCGACGATGATGGTGATGGCTGTCGTAAACTCGAACTCGAATTCGCGCTCGCGAAAGATCGGCAGGTTCCAGGGATATTGGTCCCAATCCGCGACCCGCGACGACTCAAGCAGGATGCGCTTGAGGTAGGGCGCCTTCAGCCGCGTCAGTTGCTTGCGGGCAGCCACGTCGGACCTTCAACGAAGGAAAAGCACGACTGCATCCCGCACCAGCTATTCGTCTGTCCATTCCGGCTTGCGCTTGCCGATGAAGGCGCCGATGCCTTCCTCCGCGTCGCGTGCCAGCATGTTTTCCACCATCACGCGACCGGTATAGGAATAGGCGTCGGCCAGCCCCATCTCGGCCTGGGCGGAGAAAGCTTCCTTGCCGGTCCTGACCACCAAAGACGATTTTGAAGCAATGGTTTGCGCGTATTTGTTGACAACCTGATTCAGATATTCACGCGGCACGATGCGGTTGATCAGGCCGAATTCCTTAGCGGTCGCCGCGTCGATCGTCTCGCCGGTGAGCAGCATTTCCATCGCCTGCTTGCGCGACACGTTGCGCAACAACGCCACCATCGGCGTCGAGCAGAACAGGCCTATGTTGACGCCCGGCGTGCAGAAGGTCGCCTCATGCGAGGCAATGGCAAGATCGCAGCTCGCGACCAATTGCAGGCCGGCGGCGGTCGCCAGGCCATCGACCTCGGCGATCACCGGCTTCGGATGGCGCACGATCGTCTGCATCAGGCTCGCACACGCAGCGAAGGTCCTTTCGAAGAAGGCCCTACCGCGATCGGCATCGGCGCGATGCGCGGTCATTTCCTTGAGGTCGTGACCGGCGCAGAACACTTTTCCGGACGCCGCCAGGATGATGACGCGAACGGATTTGTCTTCCTTCACACGGTCGAATTCGGCCTGGAGCGCCGCCATTGTCGCCAGCGAAAGCGCGTTGGCCGGCGGGCTGGCAAGTGTGAGGCGCAGAACGCCCTTGTCCTGGCTGGCGAGAACGGGGGCCTCCGTGACGGCGGGCTTGATGGCGACAACTTCAGCCACTTGTAAAACCTCTCGATCAGCGTCCGCGGCTCATGGAGCAACAGAACTAGCATGCTGCCGGTTGAAGAACAGCCGCGAGGCGTGTTTTCTCCGTCGCACCGTTTGGTCCAGGCATATCGCCCGGAGCTTGCCATCTCATATAGGACGCCGCTGATGCCCGCCCAAAGCAATCTGAAGCCGGTCTTGACTGCGGCCGAGGTCAACGCGCTGATGACGAGCGTATACCCGCAGCTCAACGACCGGTTCACATCTTATGAGGCGCTGGACGTGTTTCCAGGCGGCTGCACGGTGCGGCTCAATGCAGACCAGCGGCATCTGCGTCCGGGCGGCACGGTCTCGGGTCCATCGCTGTTCACGCTGGCCGACATTGGCGGCTATGTCTGCGTGCTCAGCCACGCCGGGCCGGACGCGCTGTCGGTGACCACCAATCTCAACATCAATTTTGTCCGCAAGGCCGAGGCTGGGCCAATCGACGGCCATTGCCGGATCCTGAAGCTCGGTAAAAGCCTGATGCTGTTCGACATCGACATCATCGCCGGTTCGGATGGACACACGGTGGCGCATGCCACCGGCACCTATTCGATACCGCCGAGGCGTTAGCCGAATTCCTGCCGTCGCCTACCTGTCCGCTGACGGCCCCAGGATTTGCAGGATCGTCTCACGGATGAGTTGGCGCAAGTTTGCGGGCTTGTCGAGGTGGCTGGCAATGAGCAGCCCGTCGCCGGCAACCGTCAGGATGTCGGCGGAGGTGTTGGGGTCTGGATTGCCGTCGGCAGCGAGCAGATCGCGCAGAAGGTCATGCTTCCAACGCCTGTGCTCGCCGATCGCCTGCCTCACCGGATGGTCGGGATCCGGATATTCGGCCGCTGCATTGAGAAACGGGCAGCCGCGATAGCCAGGTTGAGCGGCGGCATCCGCGACAAGGTCGAAGATAGCCAAGACCGTGTCCCGCGCCGGCCGCTTGCCGATCCTGTCGATCGCGGCTCTCCCCAGACGGCTTTGGTTCTGAATATAGGCGCGGACGAGCTCGTCCTTGGCCGGAAAGTATTTATAGAAAGTGGCCTTCGCCACGCCCGCCTCAGCTATGATCCGATCTATGCCGACCGCATGCACGCCCTCGGCATAGAAGAGCCTCGTCGCCGTATCCAGAACGCGATTGCGCGCGGAACTCTCCCGGCCGATGTCAGTGATGTCAGTAGTGTGGCCCGCCATCCGAATATCCTTTGACGCACTACGTTTTCCGGCCTACAGACAGATTTGTCTAGTAGACAGATTTGTCTACACCAAACAGGAGGTGCCCAAAAATGGGATCAGTTATCAGGGAAATGACCGTCGATGCATCGCCGGAGAAGGTCTGGCAGACCGTCGGCAACTTCGCCGAGGGACCCCGGCTGACAACGCCGGACATCTTCGTCGACTGCCGTCTGGTCGAGCCGGCAAATGACCTTCGCCGACGGCAAGGTCGTGCATGAGAGGCTGATTGCCCGCGACGAACAGGCGCGCCGTATCGTCTGGGCTTGGGAGGGTGAAGAGGTCAAGCACGACAATACCTCCATGCAGGTCTTTGCTGAAAACAATGGGCGCAGCCGGCTGGTGTGGATCCACGATACCGCGCCGGACGAGCTCTGCGGCTGGCTCGCAGCCGCAATGGACCAGCTTGCGCCCGAGATTCGCCGCTCACTCGAAGCAGCCAACTGACGGTCTATTCTATCGGAGGCGTTCCGGTCATCGGCCGGAGTGCCTTTCCTTTGCGGTAAAATAATACCGCATCCTCAAACCATTGTTTTTGCTTGACTTTGGGCGCCAACAGAGATTTCACTCGCCTTGACGCATGCAGCGCCCTCGCCTATAAGCCCACCCGAAGCAGCGGCCCGGAACGGCCGCCGTTTTGTTATTGGCGGATGGCTTTAGCCGCTCCGTCAATCCAAGCAACAAGAAACGCCCTCCCTATCGCTCGTTGATAAGGGAGGTCCAACCGAGAGCAAAACCATGGCTACCTTTTCGCAGAAGCCTGCGGATGTGGTGAAGAAGTGGGTGCTGATCGACGCCGAAGGTCTCGTCGTCGGCCGCCTTGCCACTGTCATCGCCAACCATCTGCGCGGCAAGCATAAGCCCACCTTCACCCCGCATGTCGACGACGGCGACAACGTCATCGTCATCAACGCCGACAAGGTGGTGTTCACCGGCAAGAAGTACACCGACAAGGTCTATTACTGGCACACCGGCCACCCCGGCGGCATCAAGGAGCGCACCGCGCGACAGCTGCTCGAGGGCCGCTTCCCCGAGCGCGTCGTCGAGAAGGCCGTCGAGCGCATGATCCCTCGCGGCCCGCTTGGCCGCCGCCAGATGAAGAATCTCCGCGTCTACGCAGGCGCCGAGCATCCGCACGCCGCCCAGCAGCCCGTCACGCTCGACGTGGCTAAGCTGAACTCCAAGAACAAGAGGGCCTCGTAATGGCTGAGCTTTCCTCGCTCGCAGAACTCGGGACTGTCACTGCCGCCGCGCAGCCGGCCGCGCCCGTCCACGTCCAGAAGCTCGACAAGTCGGGCCGCGCCTATGCCACCGGCAAGCGCAAGAACGCCATCGCGCGCGTCTGGGTGAAGCCGGGCTCCGGCAAGATCACCGTCAACGACAAGGAATTCGCGACCTATTTCGCGCGTCCGGTGCTGCAGATGATCCTCAACCAGCCGATCGTCGCCGCCAACCGCGCCGGCCAGTACGACATCGTCGCCACCGTCATCGGCGGCGGCCTTTCCGGCCAGGCGGGCGCCGTGCGTCACGGCATCTCCAAGGCGCTGACCTATTACGAGCCGGCGCTGCGCTCCGTGCTCAAGAAGGGTGGCTTCCTGACCCGCGACAGCCGCGTCGTCGAGCGCAAGAAGTACGGCAAGGCGAAGGCCCGCCGCAGCTTCCAGTTCTCCAAGCGCTAAGCGTTTTGGTTACAAGGCTTTCGAAAGGCCGCCTCCGGGCGGCCTTTTTTCTTTCGCGCGGCTATTGGCCACGACCGGCCGGTGTCTTGATATAATCGATGAAAGCGCGCAGCGGCGCGGGCACAAGGCGCCGTCCGGGATAGTAGAGAAACGGCCCGGAGAACTCTTGCCACCAGGGCTCCAGCACAGGTTCGAGCGCGCCGCTTTGGAAATGCGGGCGTACCCAGTCTTCAAAAAGCCATAGGATGCCGAGGCCGGCGATCGCTGCATCGACGGCGAGATCGACGCCTCCACCGATGCCAACGATCAGCGGCCCTGTGGGATCGACCCGCACCACCTCGCCCTCGCGCTCGAATTCCCAAGGCGTCATCGCCCCGCTGGGGAAGCGACCGCGAAGACATGCATGTCCAAGCAGTTCGCTGGGGTGTTGCGGCCGACCATGGCGGTCAAGGTAGGCCGGCGCGGCGGATGTCGTGAAGCGCTGGATGCGCGGCCCGATCGGCACGGCGATCATATCCTGCTCCAGCCGCTCGTCGTAGCGGATGCCGGCATCGCAGCCGGCCGCCAGCAGGTCGACAAAGCTCTCCTCGGCAATCACCTCCAGACGAATGGCAGGATAGGCAGCGAGAAATCCCGGAACGATCTTGGGCAGCACCAGGCGTGAGGCGCTGATTGGCACATTGAGGCGCAAGGTGCCGGCCGGCCTGTCGCGGAAGCCGTTGACCACGTCGAGCGCTGCCTCGACCTCACCCAGCGCCGGGCCAAGCCGCGCCAGCAAGCCAGCGCCTGCATCGGTCAGAGCGACGCTGCGCGTGGTGCGGTTGAACAGCCGGACGCCGAGCTGGGTTTCCAGACGACGGATCGCTTCGCTCAGCGCCGACGCACTGCTTGCCGTCGCGCGCGCTCCCTCGCGAAAGCCACCGGCACGCGCCACCGCCAGGAATGCTTGGAGATCGTTGAGGTCAGCCATTGTTCGTCATTCCGTCCAAGCTGTGCCGATTATAGGCAGTTATCGAAACAGCGAACATGACCTATTTCCTTCGTCGACAGACAAGGAGAAGCGACCATGTCAAGCAGTGACAAATCGGGCAGTGACAAATCGGGCAGTGACAAATCCGGCGCCTATAAGCTCGGCGACCGCTCGGTCCGGCGGCTTGGCTACGGCGCCATGCAGCTTGCGGGCAAGGGCGTGTTCGGTCCGCCGAAGGACCATGAGGGGGCGATCGCCGTGCTGCGCGAAGCGGTGGCGAACGGGGTCAACCACATCGACACCAGCGACTATTATGGGCCGCATGTCACCAACAAACTGATCCGCGAAGCGCTGGCGCCCTACCCTGACGATCTCGTCGTCGTCACCAAGATCGGCGCCCGCCGCAGCAGCGATGCCTCCTGGCTGCCGGCCTATTCGCCGGAGGAACTCACGCAAGCCGTGCACGACAATCTCAAGAATCTCGCGCTCGACATGATCGATGTCGTCAATCTGCGCATCATGTTCGACACCCATGGCCCGGCCGAAGGTTCGATCGAGGCACCGCTGACCGTGCTCGCCGAACTGCAGAGCAAGGGCCTGGTGCGCCATATCGGCTTGAGCAACGTCACCCGTGCGCAGATCGCGGAAGGTCGCCGCATCTGCGAGATCGTCTGCGTGCAGAACCAGTACAACCTGGCGCACAGGCAAGACGACGCGCTGATAGACGAGCTTGCCCGCGACGGCATCGCCTATGTGCCGTTCTTCCCGCTCGGCGGCTTCAGCCCGCTGCAATCCTCGACCTTGTCGGGCGTTGCTGAACGGCTGGGCGCCACGCCGATGCAGGCTGCGCTCGCCTGGCTCCTGCGACGCTCGCCCAACATCCTGCTGATCCCCGGAACCTCGTCGGTCGAGCATTTGCGGGAAAACCTCGCCGCGGCGGAACTGGAGCTGTCCGAAGATGTGCTGAGCGAGTTGGATGGAGTAGCCAAAGCGGCGTGAGGCGTCGCTTTAATCTCCCCCCCTCGAGGGGAGATGTCGCCGAGGCGACAGAGAGGGTCGGTTCGACTGGGCGCAGCGCGGCAGATGGAGGTTGGCGCTCTGTGCGAGGCGACCCCTTCTGGCCTGCCGGCCATCTCCCCCTCAAGGGGGAGATCGCAGTTCCGGCGGCCGCGTCTCAGTTTATGCTCGCCGTACGCGCAGGCTCAGCTGGCCTCGCCTCATCAGCGTAAGGTACCCGATACCCGTTCGCCGTCAGCCATTCGATCGCCGCCCTCGGCTCGTCGGTCTGGATGATGGTGGCGCCGCGGTCGACCCAGAAACCCCAGGCTTCGCGCGGCAGGCTGGCGACGACCGCCAGCTCGTCGCCGCGACCGCCGGCGAGGAAGCCGCCCGGCTTGTTGACGATGGCGTAAGTGTCGGCCCAGAGATGCCAGTCGCCTCGGATCGCCGTCGCCCGCATGTGGGTGCTGAACAGCGGCCCGCCGCTCGTCGTCAGCATCTCGGCGCCGTTGCGCCAATTGATCAGCTCGATGGCGCGCGGCGCGAACGCCTTGTCGACCTCGCCGGCAAAGGCGGCATCATGCACCGCATCGTCGGCGAGGATCGGCATGAACTGGAAGCCGGCGCCCGCCTGGGCAAGTGCGGCCTTGGCCGCATCGATGCGCTGGCGGTTCCAGAGGTTTTCCTTGACGATCACCTGGTCGGCCATGCCGAGGTCCCGAGCCACCGCGATCATTCCCGGCAGGTCGATCACCTGCAGCTTGTTGTCGAGGTTGATCAGGATCCTGTCCTTGGTCGCAAGCAGCATCTCGCGCAGCGTCGACACCGGCTCGTTGGTGACGACGCCGGTGCCCTCGATCACCAGCCGGCATTTTTTCAGCTCGGCCAGCGTAAAGGTATCCACCTCGCCCTTGCAGGTGGTGGTGCGATCGAGCCAGCTGTCATGCATGATGACGAACTCGCCCTCTTTCGAGCGCCTGACATCGACCTCGACGATCTCGGCGCCCATCGCGATCGAAGCCTCGACGGCGGCAAGCGAATTCTCGGCATAGAGCGTCTTGCCGGCCTGCATGCTGCCGGCGCGGTGGGCGGCGATCATCACGTGGTCGCGCCACTGGTTGGCGTGCTCGAAGCGATCAAGGATTTGGGCGGCGCGCGTCTCGCCGGCTAAGCTTTGGCCGGACAAGGCAGCAAGCGTGGCGGACAGAAGAAGGCTCAGCCAGAGTGTTCGCATCGGGGAATCGCTCCGTTCCGGGTCGGGACCCGGTTAGGCGATGCCCATGACAGGGCGGTGAACGAAGCCGGCTAGGGTCAGGACCCATTAATTTGTTG